>JBDTZQ010000046.1:0-19862 GCA_040005035.1 Betaproteobacteria bacterium
GCGACCTGTACATCGAGAAGGATTCGTCGATCAACGAGCACATCGAGCAGATGCGCCTGTCGGCGACCAAATCGATCCTGCAGCGCCCCGACTGCATCATCGTCGCCACCGTTTCGGCAATCTATGGCATCGGCGACCCCTCCGAGTACCACAGCATGATCCTGCACCTGCGCCAGGGTGACTCGCTGTCGCAGCGCGACGCAATCAAGCGCCTCACCGAGATGCAGTACCAGCGCAACGAGAGCGATTTCCGCCGCGGCACCTTTCGCGTGCACGGCGACGTGCTCGACATCTTTCCGGCCGAGCACGCCGACAATGCGGTGCGCCTGTCGCTGTTCGACGATCAGGTCGAGACGATCCAGCTCTTCGATCCGCTGACCGGGCATATCCGGCAGAAGCTCTCGCGATTCACGGTCTTCCCGTCGAGCCACTACGTCACGGGCAGGCACAAGGTGCTGAGCGCGGTCGAGAAGGTCAAGGTCGAGCTCGCGCAGCAGAAGGAGCATTTCGTCGCGGAGATGAAGCTCATCGAGGCGCAGCGCATCGAGCAGCGCACGCGCTTCGACATCGAGATGATGCTCGAGATCGGGTTCTGCAAGGGCATCGAGAACTACTCGCGGCATCTGTCGGGTCGCGCCGCCGGCGAGCCGCCGCCGACGCTGGTCGACTACCTGCCGTCGAGCGCGCTGGTGTTCATCGACGAGTCGCACGTGACGATTCCCCAGGTGGGCGGAATGTACCGGGGCGACCGCGCGCGCAAAGAGAACTTGGTCAACTACGGATTCCGCCTGCCGTCGGCGCTCGACAACCGGCCGCTGCGCTTCGACGAGTTCGAGAAGCTCTTGCCGCAAACTGTGTTCGTCTCTGCGACGCCTGCGGACTACGAGAAGAATCACGCAGGACAGGTGGTCGAGCAGCTGGTGCGCCCGACCGGCCTCATCGATCCGGTGCTCGAGGTGCGGCCGGCGCAGACGCAGGTCGATGACCTGCTTTCGGAAATCGGCTTGCGCGTCGAGAAGGGCGAGCGCGTGCTGGTGACCACGCTCACCAAGCGCATGGCTGAAGATCTCACCGACTACCTCAATGAGCACGGCGTCAAGGTGCGCTACCTGCATTCGGACATCGACACCGTCGAGCGCGTGGAAATCATCCGCGACCTGCGACTCGGCGAGTTCGATGTGCTCGTCGGCATCAATCTGCTGCGCGAAGGGCTGGATATCCCCGAGGTCTCGCTGGTCGCGATACTCGATGCGGACAAGGAGGGATTCCTGCGCGCCGAGCGCTCGTTGATCCAGACCATCGGACGTGCCGCGCGTCACATCAACGGCATGGCGATCCTGTACGCCGACAAGATGACCGACTCGATGCGCAAGGCGATCGGCGAGACCGACCGTCGTCGCGCCAGGCAGGTCGAGTACAACGAGCGCATGGGCATCACGCCGGTCGGCGTCAGCAAACGCATCAAGGACATGATCGACGGCGTCTACGATGTCGACGAGGAGCGCAAGCAGCTCAAGGCAGCGCAGGCTCACTCCAAGTACGAGGCGATGCCGGAAAAGGATCTCGAGCGCGAGTTGAAGCGGCTCGAGCGCGAGATGCTCGATGCGGCGCGCAATCTCGAATTCGAAAAGGCGGCCGAGCTGCGCGACCACCTGTACCGTCTGAAGGAAAAGCTCTTCGGCGTCTCGCTCACCCAGTGACGCGACTCTCGCGGCGGTGAGGGTGGTGCGTGCTAATATTGCACCGCACCAATCGCCTAAGGGAGGCACGATGGCAAGCCGGAACAAGCCGGTCAAGGCGCCTCCGGGCGCACCGCAGCACGATCACAGCATCCTCGTACTGCAAGGCGGAGGCGCGCTCGGCGCCTACCAGGCCGGGGTTTACGAAGGGATGGCGGAGCAGGGCTTCGCGCCCGACTGGGTCACCGGCGTGTCCATCGGCGCGATCAACGCCGCGCTGATCGCGGGCAACACGCCTGACCAGCGCGTTCCCACCCTGCGCGAATTCTGGGAGCTGGTATCGTCGGGCCTGCCGTTGGTGCCGCCGGCGTTCTTCGATCCGATGCGGCTGGCCTTCAACCGGGTCAGCGCCACGGCGACCATGACCTTCGGCATTCCCGGATTCTTCACGCCGCGCATCCCGCCGCCGTATCTGCAGCCCGAGGGAACGCCCGAAGCGCTGAGCATCTACGACACCGCGCCGCTGCGCGAGACGCTGCGCCACCTGGTCGATTTCGACCTCATCAACGAGAAGAACGACAAGAAGGTGCGGCTGTCGATCGGCGCGGCGAACGTGCACACCGGCAACTCCGAGTACTTCGACAACCGCGATCGCAAGATCGGCCCCGAGCACATCATGGCCAGCGGCGCGTTGCCGCCGGGATTTCCTCCGGTGGCGGTCGACGGCAGCTACTACTGGGACGGCGGCATCGTATCCAATTCTCCTCTGTGGTACGTGCTCGACGATTCGCCACGCATCAACGCGCTGATCGTGCAGGTCGACTTGTTCAGCGCCAAGGGCGAGCTGCCGACGACGCTCGATCATGTGCTCGAGCGCGCCAAGGATATCCAGTACTCGAGCAAGACGCGTTTCAACACCAATCGCATCAAGGAGCTCGAGGGCCTGCGTGTCGCGCTGGGACGCCTGCTCGCCAAGGTGCCGGCGAAGATGCATAACGACGTCGACTACAAGCTTCTGGCGCCATTCGCGCAGCACAAGCGCAACATCACCCTCATGCACCTGATCAACCGTCGACTCGATCACGCTTCGAGCGCGAAGGACTACGAGTTCTCGCGCGCCACCATGCAGATGCACTGGCAATCGGGACTGGACGACGTGCGGCGAACCTGCGCGCATCCGAACTGGCTCGACGCCACCGAGGTGGTCGACGGCGTGCGCAGCTTCGATCTCTCGCAATGACGCAGCATCTACCGCGGAGCAGCCCGACATGACCGAAGACGAAGTCAGGGCCCGTGCCTACGCGATGCCGCTGACCAGCCCGGCGTTTCCGCCGGGACCGTATCGTTTCGTCAACCGGGAATTCTTCATCGTCACGTATCGCACCGACCCGGATGCGCTGCGCGCGGTGATTCCGGCGCCGCTCGAATTCACGCAGCCTCTGGTCAAGTTCGAATTCATACGCATGCCTGATTCCACCGGTTTCGGCGACTACACCGAGTCGGGGCAGGTGATCCCGGTGAGCTTCCAGGGCAAGGCGGGCGGTTACGTGCACGCGATGTTCCTCGACGATGAATCGCCGATCGCCGGCGGCCGGGAGCTCTGGGGATTTCCCAAGAAGCTCGCCTCGCCGAAGCTCTCGGTCGAGAAGGACACGCTGCTCGGCGTGCTGCGCTACGGCTCTGTTCCCGTCGCGGTGGCGACGATGGGCTATAAGCATCGCGCGCTTGCGCTCGAGCCGATCAGGACCTCGCTCGCCGCGCCGAACTACCTGATCAAGATCATCCCGCACGTCGATGGCACAGCGCGCATCTGCGAGCTGGTGCGCTACTTCTGCGAGGAGGTCACGGTCAAGGGCGCGTGGGAAGGTCCCGCGGCGCTCGAGCTTTTCCACCACGCTCTGGCGCCGGTCGCGCAGTTGCCCGTGCTCGAGGTGATTTCCGGCGTGCACATCCAGACCGACCTGACGCTGGGCCTGGGTACCGTCATTCACGATTACCTGGCCTGACAGGAGACAGACATGAGACTCAAGGACAAATCCGCGATCATCACCGGCGCCGCCAGCGGCATCGGCAAGGAAATCGCCATCATCTTCGCGGGCGAGGGCGCGAAGGTCGCGATCGCCGACATGAACCAGGTGGCGGCCGATGCCACCGCCGCCGAGATCAAGGCTTCGGGCGGGCAGGCGATGGGCGTGGTGATGGACGTGACCGACGAGAAGGCGGTCAATGATGGCGTCGCTACGGTGGTGGCGGCGTTCGGAGGCGTCGACATCCTGATCAGCAATGCCGGCATCCAGATCGTTCACCCCGTCGAGGAATTCACCTACGCCGAGTGGAAAAAGATGCTCGCCATCCACGTCGACGGCGCTTTTCTCACCACGCGTGCGTGCCTGCCGCACATGTACAAGTCGGGGCGGGGCGGCAGCGTGATTTACATGGGATCGGTGCATTCGAAGGAGGCGTCGATGCTGAAGGCGCCGTACGTGACCGCCAAGCACGGGCTGATCGGGTTGGCCAAGGTGGTCGCGAAGGAAGGTGCCGCGCACGGCGTGCGCGCCAACGTCATCTGTCCGGGCTTCGTGCGGACGCCGCTGGTCGAGAAGCAGATTCCCGAGCAGGCGAAGGCGCTCGGCATCTCCGAGGACGACGTCGTGAAGAAAGTCATGCTCAAGGACACCGTCGACGGCGAATTCACGACGGTGGAAGACGTCGCGGAAGTTGCGTTGCTGTTCGCGTCCTTCCCGTCGAACGCGCTGACGGGACAGTCGCTGGTCGTGAGCCATGGCTGGTTTATGCAATAGAGATGGTATCCGCGGTGCTGGATAAGATCGCGGTTCTGCTGCGTTGCCCGAGATGCCAGGGAACGCTGGAGCGACGCGGGGGTGAACTCGTGTGCGCCGGCGACGGTTGCGCGCGCACCTACCCGGTGGTCGGCGACATCCCGGTGTTGCTCGACGATGAGAAAAGCCTGTTCCGCGCCAGTGAAGTCGCCGCAGCCCTGCGCGGCGTATCCGCACGCCGGAACGACGCGCGCAGCGTCGGATCGGTTGTGCGAAGCCTCACGCCCTCGATCAGCCGCAACCTCAGGGTCGACGAAAACCTGGCGCGTCTCTCGCGGTTGCTGCCTTCGGGAGCGCGCGTGCTGATCATCGGCTATGCCGCGGCCGGCGACGGGTCTTCATTCGCCGGGTCCGACGACGTCACGCTGGTGGCGCGCACCAGCGTATTTCCCGATGTCGACGCAACGCTCATCGCCGATCCCCTCGGGCTTCCGTTCGAGGATGCTGCCTTCGACGCTGTCGTCGCGCGCGATGTCCTGCACAAGGTCGTCGATCCCTGGCGCTGCACCGCGGAGATGCATCGCGTGCTCAAGCCTTCCGGACTGGTCTATGCCGAGACGCCATTCGTGCAACCCATCCGCGACGGCGCTCACGACTTCTATCGGTTCACGCATCTGGGACATCGCTACGCGTTTCGGCGCTTCGAGGAGATCGCCAGCGGAGCGGCGAGCGGCCCGGGTGAGGCGGCGGCGTGGAGCTGGCGCTATCTGCTGTGGAGCTTCGGACGCGGAAGCCGATCGAGCATGGTGCTGCGCACGCTCGCCGATTTCACGTCATTTTTCGGGAAGGGATTCGACCGCGTTCTAATCGATCGTCCGCGCGCGCTCGACGCTGCATCGAGCGTCTATTTCCTGGGCAGGCGCAGCGAAGTCGCCGTGTCGGACAGGGAATTGGTTTTCGGCTACCGCGGCGCGGAGCTGGAGCCGGAATGGCTTGCCGGCGCGTCGAGGTCGTCGAACGAAAAGTTCTCGCAGTGGGCTGCGACCGGTCGTGACGAACAAATGGCACGCAACCACGCGCCGGCGGTAACCGAGATGCTCGACGCGGCGTTCGCCGCGCGAGGCGTCGCCGAGCACTTTTCCTTGGTCGATGCCGGATGTGGCAATGGCTGGGTCGTGCGGTTGGCGCGCGACCGCCAGAACTGCCGCGCTGCGACGGGGGTAGACCACTCCGCGGCGATGATCGCCAAGGCGCGCGCCATCGATCCCGACGGCGACTATGTGCTGGCCAACCTGCTCGAATGGGAGCCGCGACAGCGGGTCGACCTCGTCCATTCGATGGAAGTGCTCTATTATTTCGAAGACCCCCTGTCGTTCCTCAAACTCGTGCGGACGCGTTGGCTGCGGGTTGGAGGCTGGGCCGTCATCGGCATCGACCATTATCAGGAAAATGCGGCGAGCCTCGCATGGCCGCGAGCCCTCGGCGTCAGGATGACCACCTGGCCTGAGAGCCAATGGCGCGCCGCGATGGAGGAGGCCGGCTTCACCCGATTGCGCACCTGGCGCGCCGCAGCGTCGAGCGATTCGACTGGCACGCTGGTCATGCTCGGCTGCGCGCAACAGTCCGGGCAGCGATCCACCTAGGCGATCCCGGGAATGCAGCGCGTACACCGGGTGTTATTCGTTTGCATGGGCAGCACAGGCGGCTGAGAGTGAAAACAGGGGTAGCAGATGCCCTTTTTGGGGCAAGATAATGAGCGGGTCGCATTTATCTGGATGATGTCGTATACAGCGTTGCTCGATGGCCCAATGCAGGGAGACGAACACCTGCGAACCATGGGGGTGTCGGCGGTAAGACCCCGCTACAATCGTAGTCAGGCGCTGGATTGACCTTGGTAGAGAGTCACTGGCACGTTCAATCGTTCCCCGCGACATCGACGATGCCACCGCAACCGACCCCATTGCGTACCCTGGCCGTTGTCGTCGTGCTGCTCGGTTGCGCGGCGCGTGTCGTGCACCTGAACGCGGACCCCTCCATGCCGACGTGGATCGGATACATAACCGATGAGGGACGCTGGAACGAAACGGCACGTAACCTCGCCCTTTTCGGCGCGGTCGACGGATCGCCCAATGCGCGACTGCAACTTTTACTGAGTCCGGCGTACCAGGCCCTCAATTATGTCGTGTTCAAGTGGCTGGGCGTCGACTTTTGGTCGGCGCGATTGTTCTCGGCAATCTGCGGCATCGGATCGATGGTGGCCGTGTTTTTCGCGCTTCGCCGGCATGTCACGCCGTTCGCACTGGCCCTCGGCATGGTGATCCTGGCGTTCGAAGGCAACCTGCTTTTCGAGAGCCGGATGGCGTTGCCCGAAATACCGTCCGTGTTTTTCAGCCTGCTCGCATTCCTGGTCGTGGTGTGTGGTCGCCCAACGCATTGGAACGCCATCGCCGCCGCGCTGTTGACAGCGCTTGCCGTCGGGATGAAGGGAACCACCGCCATGGTCGTGCCGGTGTTGCCGGTCATCATTCTTCTCATGGCTCGTGGAAGCGGTGTACGCGCGCCATGGGCACGCGCACTGACATTCGTGGCTGTCTGCGTCGCGGTTAGTCTCGCGGGTCTGGCGATCGCACTTGCGTTGGGTGCATTCCGGCTCGACCAGATCGTTGTCGAAAGCGGGCGCGTCCTGCGCTTTTTCGGACCGATCACAAGCTACGTTATGGTTGCTCGATTCTTCGAGTCGCACGAGTTCGAGATCCGCAACCTTTTGCTTCTCGGCATCTGGCTTTGCACATGGCTGTGGTTGCACCGAGACCGGCAACGCTCACCATTTACAAGTGACCTCTATCTGGCGACCGGCGCGTGGACGGGATGGTGGCTGCTCGCCTGGTCCGGCAATGAATATCTTCCGGGACGCTACATCGTGCACTGGATTGTCCCGGCCACGATTCACATCATGGCGGGACTCTCGCTGCCGGCGCGCGACGTGCCGCAACGCATCGCCGCCGCATTCCAGACATGCCGGGGGTGGCGACGGGCAGGGTCGCTGTTATGGCTGGTCTTTCCGAGCGCAGTTTTTATCGTTGCCGCCGTCGCTGACGCCGCGCGGCTCGGCGGAGCAAGTGTGTCCAGGCTATCGGAGAAATGTGCGCTGCTTGCCATGGTGACCGCCGTCCTCGCCGCGTTGGCGGCCCGTTTCGTATGTCGGGCGCAAGTTGTCACCGCTTTCCTCGCCTTGCCGCTTTTGATGACCATGTGCTGGCTTGCGGGCCGCGAGCTTGGTTTCTGGCTTCAGTTCTGGCCCAATGGATCCGGCGCTGCATTGCTGCCGTGGCTGGCCGCGTGTGTGGTTTGCGGTGTCGCGTGCTGGGTCGTCACCGTCCGGTCAGCGAGTCAAGGTCCCGCCGGATACTTGACCGCCGGATACTTGCAGATGGCGGTGATTGTCACCATGGCGGCCGTCTTTCTTGCCCAAACGACGCCCGGATTGCTGTTCCCGACCTATTCCATGCGCGATGCCTCGCTCGATTTGAAAAGAAGATTCCCATCGTCGTCCAGAATGGGCACCGTGGATGCGGAATCGCTCTTTCTCTCAACCGAATTCAGGTTCAAAGCGATCGGCCACAATGACAGGGACTTCGACTGGATTGTGATCTTCGATCAGAGTGGATCAACCCCCGGCTTCCTTGCCTCGGTCAAGAATCTGACTCGCATCGACAGCTATTCGATCGCAGTCAATCCGCTGTATGAGAACGAGCCTTTTTGGCTTGGAGCCGTCACCGTCGGTATCTATCGACCTCAGTAGGGCGGCCGCATGCTGTCGGACTTTGTTGGGTCTCTAACTCTCCCCACGTAGTGCTGCACGGTCGCCACCGCAAACGATGCGGTGCTGTAAGTACAGTTGGTGGAAGAGGAAGGCACGGATCTGCGGGGTGCGTACGAAGAAGGCGTTGAAACGTGCGTTCGCAAGAATCAAGCCGATTACCAGGGTTTCGACGATGCCAGCGTCCAGCCAACCGAAAGCTCGCGCCAGGAGTGCTCCAATGGTTGCCACGGCCAGGACTGCGCGGATACGCTCAGCGTTGTCGACGTTCTAGTGGTTGGTCACGTTCCCGCGCTGCAGAATCGCAGAACGGTGATTCCTTGCACGTTGACTGCCTACGGATGTCTATTGTGTCTATTGTCATAGGGAAAACATGAAGGCTGGGTGCCACGCCAGAGTGCTCTTTGTTTGCATGGGCAACATCTGCCGCTCGCCGACCGCACAGGGTGTTTTCTCGACGCTCGTCGAACGAGAGTGGAGGGGCGCGCGCGTCGTCGTCGACTCCGCGGGCACGCACGACTACCAGATCGGGCAGCCACCGTTCGTGCACGCTGTCGCTGCAGCGAAGCGGCGCGGATACTCGCTGCCGGCGCATCGCGCGCGACAGGTCGATGCAACCGATTTCGAGCGCTTCGATTGGATTCTGGCGATGGACCGTGCCAACCTGGAAGCATTGACGAGCCTGCGTCCTGCCGGCTATGAAGGGCATCTGGGCCTGCTGCTCGACCTGGTTCCCGGCGCCAATATTCGGGAAGTGCCGGATCCGTACTATGGACCGACCGCTGCCTTCGACCGTGCGCTGGAGCTCGTCGAGCAGGGATCGCGCGCGCTCATCGCCAGGCTGCGGGCCGCGCAGGATCGCGGACGTCCAGGCGCGCCAATCGTTCGAGCGAAATGAAACGGGCCCGCGAAGGGCCCGTTCTTCGTTCTGCTTCTGGTGCTCAAGCCGGAGGCGGCTCTTTCTGCGTTTCCACCAACTGCAACGGCTCGTCTGGAGTCTGCGCGCGCGGAGGACGCGTGCGGCGCGGCCGCGACGTCGGACCGGACTCCTCGGCGGTCACCGGTGCTGCGCGTTCGCGCGCCGTCTCGACGAGCACCAAGCCGGATTCGGGCGGGAGCTCCATCGATACGACGGGCGTTTGCACGGGCGCCCGCGCCATCACGACCGGTGCCGGCTCGACGCGCTCGTGTCGCGGCGCAGGATCGGGCTCGACCCGCGCCGTGGGCCTCGGTGCCGCCTCGGCTGCGTCGGATGGCGCGCGCGAGGGCGCAACCGGAATCCACGCATTCGGGATCGTGTCGTCGATCGCAGGCGCCGCATCGACAGGGGCTGTGCGGTCGTAATCGTGATCCTGCTCGTCATCGGCAGGCGCGTTCGCGCGCGTGTCGGGGGCGTGGGTCTGCGCCGAATAGGGCTGGTCGAAGAACTCGGCCGGATCGGGCTCGATGTGCGCCTCGTGCGCGGGCAGGCGCGCATCACGCTCTTCTCGCACCGGCGGCGCTGAGCCCTGTTCGGCGCGCGGCTCGCGCGGAGGACGCGGCTCACGAGCCTCGCGCGACTCGCCCGGCGCGGCGTCGGTACGCTCGCTGCGATCACCGCGGTTACGTCCACCGCGACGTCGATCCCGGCGACCACGGCCGCCTTCGCCCTGTTCGCCTTCACGTGCGATCGGCTGCCCCTGGTTGATAGCGGGGATCGACGTTCCGGGCGCGCTCGCGTCCGGCATGGAGCGAGGCTCACGTGCCTCGCGCGGCTCCCGCGGTTCGCGCGGGCTGCGCTGCTTTTGCGTATCGCGCTGCGCATCACGCTGACCTTCGCGTTGAGGATCGCGCTGAGGGTCGCGTTGAGTGTCGCGCTTGGCTTCGCGCGGCTCGCCGCGTGATGCATCGCGCTTCTCGTCGCGTCGCTGCTGAGACTGGCCGCGCTGGCCACCGCGGGCCTGCGCCCCCTCGCGCTGGCCCTCGCGTTGACCATCGCGCTGTCCATCGCGTTGGCGCTGACGGTCCTGGCGGCCACCTTCGCCGCCCCGGCGATCGCGTTCGTTGCCGCGACCGCGTCCACGTGCATCGCGCGCCGCTTCACTCGTCTCGGAGCGAGCGGGCGCCGCAGCGGCGGGCTTCGCGGGCTTGGCGCGAAACCAGCCAAGCACCTTGTCCAGCCAGTTGTCTTCCTTCGCGGGCTGCGCCACCACCGGCGCGCGCTCGACCGGCATCGGTGCGGGCTGCGCTGGAGTGATGCCCTTGACCACGGCTTCCTGGCGCGGCTCGCGCGCTTCTTCCTTGCGCTGGCGCACGGGGTCGACATCCACCGGACGCTCCACCATGTCGAAGCTCGCGGGCAGCGGCTCGGACTGGTTGAGGTCGTCGTGACGCATGCGCTCGACCTTGTAGTTCGGTGTTTCCAGATGCGTGTTCGGCACCAGCAGCAGGTTGACCTTGAAGCGCGCCTCGATGGTATGCACTTCGGCGCGCTTTTCGTTGAGCAGGAACGTCGCGACGTCGACCGGCACCTGCGCGACGACTTGCGCGGTGTTGTCCTTCATCGCTTCCTCCTGGAGGATGCGCAGGATGTGCAACGCGGTCGACTCGGCGCCGCGTATGTGACCGATGCCGTGGCAGCGTGGGCACGGGATGTGCGCGGATTCGGCGAGCGCCGGACGCAGGCGCTGGCGTGAAAGCTCCATCAACCCGAAGCGCGAGATCTTGCCGAGCTGGACGCGTGCGCGGTCGTACTTGAGCGCATCCTTGAGGCGATTCTCGACTTCGCGCTGGTTCTTCGCGCTCTCCATGTCGATGAAGTCGATGACGATGAGGCCGCCAAGGTCGCGCAGGCGAAGCTGGCGCGCGATCTCGTCGGCGGCTTCGAGGTTGGTGTTGAGCGCGGTGGTCTCGATGTCGCCCGCCTTCGTTGCGCGCGCCGAGTTGACGTCGACCGAGACCAGGGCCTCGGTGTGGTCGATGACGATCGCGCCGCCCGCGGGCAACGGAACCTGCCGTGCGTACGCGGTCTCGATCTGGTGCTCGATCTGGAAGCGCGAGAACAGCGGGACGTCGTCCTTGTAGAGCTTGACGCGATTGACCGTCGCCGGCATCACGTGGCTCATGAACTGCTGCGCCTGCTCGTAGATCGACTCGGTGTCGATCAGCAGCTCACCGATATCGGGATGAAAATAGTCACGGATGGCGCGGATGACGAGACTCGATTCCTGATAGATCAGGAATGCACCCGTCTGGCTCTGCGCCGCGCCGTCGACGGCCTGCCAGAGCTGCAGTAGGTAGTTGAGGTCCCACTGCAGCTCTTCGAGCGAGCGGCCGATGCCGGCGGTGCGTGCGATGACGCTCATGCCTTGCGGCACTTCGAGCTGCCCGATGGTGTCGCGGAGCTCGTTGCGCTCCTCGCCTTCGATCCGACGCGAGACGCCACCGCCGCGCGGATTGTTCGGCATCAGCACCAGGTAGCGGCCGGCGAGCGAGATGTAGGTGGTCAGCGCGGCGCCTTTGTTGCCTCGCTCGTCCTTGTCGACCTGGACGATGAGCTCCTGGCCTTCCTTGAGCTGGTCGCGCCCGCGGCCGCCTTCGCCGTCACGCAGGTGTTCGCGCGAGATTTCCTTGATCGGCAAAAAGCCGTGGCGGTCGGCGCCGTAGTCGACGAAGCACGCCTCGAGGCTGGGCTCGACGCGGGTGATGATCGCCTTGTAGATGTTGCTCTTGCGTTGCTCTTTTCCTGCGGACTCGATATCGAGGTCGATCAGCTTCTGGCCGTCGACGATGGCTACCCGAAGCTCCTCCGCCTGGGTGGCGTTGAACAGCATGCGTTTCATTGATGATTCCCCGGCGCCAGGTCGGCTACGGGCGTGCAGCGGGTGAAGCGAAGGGCGCCCTAAGGGGCGCCGTCTCTAGCGGGCGGCGGGCGAGTACTGCGAAGGCGAACGGGGCCACACCGGACGCGCGAGCGGCCGGGAATCGAGAGGATGGATGCGGGATTGGGGCATCGTTCTAGGGCGGCACGTCGTGCCTGCCTTCTCGGGAGCGTGGTTGATGTTCTTCGCTTTGTCGCTCAAACGGTCTGGCGACTGCGCTTCGTGGCGGTGGTTATGGTTTCGCCGGTTCGCAGCCGCATGCAGAAATCGTTGCGTTGTTTACGTTACGCCGCGCGTCCTTGTTCGCTTCATCCGGCTCTCACGCCGGTGCGTAGACTGCGCTCTTCCATTAACATCGCTACTTTTCCGGGTCGCAGCGCCCGGGAGGGTGAGTCGAATTAACCAAAGTGCCCCGGATTCGGGGCCAGCGGGTGGGTTCAGCGCCGCCATCTCGGGGTCGCCTGGCTGCGGACGCGGAAGTCTATTTGCTCCCCGGATCCGGGCCTGCCACACGTTGCTGCCACCGACAATTATAAGGAAATGAACGATTTAAGCAAGGATGCTGTCAACCGCCTTGCAGTCGGAGAGGCGGGCGTGGGTCAGCGCGTCGACAACTTTCTGCTGCGCATCCTCAAGGGCGTCCCCAAGAGCCACATCTACCGGATCCTGCGCAGCGGCGAGGTTCGCCTCAACCGCAAGCGGGTCAAGCCCGACGCCAGGTTGATGCTCGGGGACGAGCTGCGCATCCCCCCCATCCGGATCGCTGCGACACCGCCCAAGGCGGTGGCTCGTCCGCTTGCGGCGTCGGTCATCTACGAGGATGACGCTTTGCTGGCGATCGACAAGCCGCCGGGGCTCGCGGTGCATGGGGGCAGCGGGGTGGCTTTCGGGCTGATCGAGCAGCTGCGCGCGTCGCGCCCGGAGGCACGCTTCCTAGAACTCGTGCACCGCCTTGACCGCGATACCTCGGGCGTCCTGCTCATCGCCAAGAAGCGCGGCGCGCTGGTCGCGCTCCATGGCGCTATGCGCGAAGGCAAGGTCGATAAGCGCTACGCGGTGTTGGTGAAAGGCAAATGGCGCGATGCCAGGCGTAGCGTCGAGCTCCCGCTGACGCGTTTTCTCACGGCCGAAGGCGAGCGTCGCGTGCGCGTCGAGCACGGGCTCGGTCAGCACGCGCGCACGGTTTTCACGCGCCGGCAGGTGTGGCCCGAGGCGGAGCCGCCGGTCAGCCTGCTCGAGGCTCAACTGCTCACCGGCCGCACTCATCAAATCCGCGTCCACCTCACGCACCTGGGCTTCCCCCTGGCCGGCGACGACAAGTACGGCGACTTCACCTGGAACAAGGCGCTCGCGCGCGAAGGCCTGAAGCGCATGTTCCTGCACGCCGAACGACTCGAGCTCGCGCATCCGCTCGAGGCGCGGCGCCTGACGCTGGAATCACCGCTGCCGAGGGACCTCGCGCAGTTCCTGCAGCGGCTGCCAGAGTCGCAGCCGCGCACCGACGCCGATGTCTAGCCTGCCTCGGCGCTTTCGCCTGCTCGCCTTTGACTGGGATGGGACACTCGCCGATTCGACGGCGCTGATCGCCGGCGCGCTGCAGAAGACCTGCCTGGAGATGGGGCTCGCGGTCCCCGACGACGTCGCGGCCAAGCACGTCATCGGCCTGGGCCATCGCGACTCGATCCGATATCTCGCGCCGACGCTCGACGAGCGCGAGCACGGACGATTCACCGAGCGCTTCGGCTCGCACTACATGGTGGGGGACGCCGGCATTCCGCTGTTCGAAGGCGTGCGCGCGATGCTCGCCGAACTGGCTGCGCGCGGATTCGTGCTTGGCATCGCCACCGGAAAATCGCGGCGCGGGCTCGACCGCGTTCTTGCGCAGCACGGCATCGCGCATTACTTCGGCGTGTCGCGCTGCGCCGACGAGGGGCATCCCAAGCCGCATCCCGACATGCTGCTGTCGCTGATGGAGCAGGCCGATGTCGCCCCCGAATCCACGCTCATGATCGGTGACACGACGCACGACCTGCAGCTCGCGCGCAACGCCGGCGCTTCGTCGCTGGCGGTCGCCTACGGCGCGCATCCGCCGGACGGCCTCGCCGACATGTCGCCTCTTGCCACCGTGCATTCCGTCGCCGAGCTGCGCCAATGGCTGACGCAGCACGCGTAATTGGTCGCAGCGGCGCGCTCGAGGACGCCGGTCCGGGTCTTCGTTTCACCGTCCTGCGCGGCGGCGCCGTCGTGCCCGCTTTCGCGGTTCGTTTTCGCGGACGCGTCCACGCCTACATCAACGAGTGCCAGCACGAGTCCAGCGAGCTCGACTGGGAGCGCGGCCAATTCTTCGAGCCGGGCAAGCTATACTTGCTCTGCGCCAGCCACGGCGCGCTCTACGAACCCGACACGGGACGCTGCGTCGCCGGTCCCTGCCGTGGAAAAAGCCTGGCGACTGTCGCCGTCGACGAGCGCGATGGCAACCTCCTCTGTGCTGGTGAGTGAATGGCCGAAGAAAACTGGGAACGCAGCGTCATCGAGCGATTGGCGACCGAGGGCTTGCTCGAGCAACAGCGTGCGCGTCGCTGGGGCATCTTTTTCAAGCTACTCACCTTCGCGCTGGTGTGCTTCGTTCTGTTCCTGGTGCTCGCGTCGGGAACGACGAGCGAGCGCATCTGCCTCGACAAATGCACGGCGATGGTCGAGCTGCGAGGTGAACTCGACAGCGATGGGCGGGCCAGCGCCGAGACCGTCATCGCGGGTCTGCAGGCCGCGTTCAAGGACAAGGGCACGCGGGGTGTGGTGCTCAAGATCGACAGTCCCGGCGGCAGTCCCGTACAGGCGGGCGCGATCAACGACGAAATCCGTCGCCTGCGTGCGACGCATCCCGACACGCCGATCTACGCGGTCGTCGAGGAGATCTGCGCGTCCGGCGCGTACTACGTCGCGGTGGCGACTGACCGCATCTTCGTCGACAAGGCAAGCCTGGTGGGCTCGATCGGTGTGATCATGGATGGCTTCGGCTTCGTCGGCACGATGGAAAAGCTCGGCGTCGAACGTCGCGCGATCATCGCGGGCGAGAACAAGGATTTCCTCGATCCGTTCGAGCCGGTGGTGCCCAAGCAGCGCGAATACGCGCAGAAAATGCTCGACGAAATCCACGCGCAGTTCATCGCCGCGGTCAAGCAGGGACGCGGCGATCGGCTCAAGGATTCGCCCGAGCTGTTCTCCGGGCTGGTCTGGTCGGGCCAGCGCAGCATCGAGCTGGGCCTCGCCGATGCGCTGGGCAGCGTGAACTCGGTCGCTCGCGACGTCATCAAGGCCGACGATGTCGTCGATTTCACGCAGCAGGAATCGCTAACCGATCGCGTCGCCCGCAAGTTCGGCGCATCGATGGGGCGCACCGTCGCCTCGATGCTGCAAAAAGCGCCGCGCTGGCGCTAGTGCCGCGGCTCGCGGTCGTCACGCCGCCGGATCACTCTTTGGCCTTCGGCACTTTTTCGAGACCGTCGACGCGATCCCCGGCCTTGATCCCGCGCTCGGCGAACCAGCCTTTTCGCATCTCGACGGCGTAGAGCGCGAGACCGCGCGAGGGATGCGTTTGGTCGGTGCGTGGCGCCATGTCCTCGATGTTCAGGATGAGTCCGTCGGCGCCGACGAAGGCGATCGACAGCGGCACATAGGTGTTGCGCATCCAGAACGCGAGCGGCTGCGGAGCGTCGAACACGAACAGCATCCCGTGGTCGGGTCGCAGGCTGAAGCGGTTCATCAGGCCGGTCGTGCGCGTGTCCGGCGTCGCCGCCACCTCGGCGACGAGCTTGTGGCTGCCGATCTTGAGGTCCACCGTCGACAAGTCGGCGGCGGCCGACACACCCGCTGCGGGACCGAGCAGGAGCGCCGTCGCCAATAGCGGCAACCACCGCCTGAGCAACGCGATCACGCCGGACGCACGGCGGGACGACTGCGCATGTACTGCAGATAGAGCATCCACAACGCGAGGCTCGCCAGCGAGAACGCGCCCATTCCGAGGGCGAGACCGTGCAGCGACGTGGCGAGGAACGGCGAGATCGTTCCAGCGACGACGGCGGCGAGCGCGAAATGAAAGAAGCCCTGCAGCGACGACGCCAGGCCGCGCATGGTGGGAAAGAGGTCGAGCATCCGGAGCATCAGCGTCGGGGTGATGAGCGCGCTGCCTGCGGTGAAGATCATGATCGGGAGCACGTGCCATGGTACCGCGGGCGCGACGAACCACGCCACGAGCAAGTCCATGGCGACGCCGCTGAACATGATGAGGTAGCCGAGGCGCACGGTACGCTGCGGGCTCATGCGCCCCGCGAGGCGCCCCGAGATCGCTGCGCCGATCATGATGCCGGCGATCATCGGCACGAACAACCACGCGAAGCCGTAGCTCGAAATGCCCAGAAGGTCGATGAGGAACGCCGGCGCGCTGGCGATGTAGAGGAAGAATCCCGCAAAATTGAGCGCGGGCACGATGGCCAGCATCAGGAATTCCTTGTGGCGCAGAACGCTAGCATAATTGCGCCACAGTCGGCGCGGCGCGAGCGACTGGCGCGCCTCCACCGGAAGCGTCTCGGCGAGCCAGCGCCACGACCAGACGAGCAGCAGGATAGTCAAAAGCAGCATCACCCAGAATATCGAACGCCAGCCGAGCGTGTTGAGCAGCACGCCGCCCATGATCGGCGCGACCGCGGGTGCGATCCCGAAGAAGAGCGTGATCTGCGACATCAGGCGCTGCGCGTCGGGACCGTGGAACTTGTCGCGAATGATCGCGCGACCGACGACCATGCCGGCGCCCGAGCACACGCCCTGCAATGCGCGAAACAGCCACAGCGTCTCGATGTTGCCGGCGATGGCACAGCCCAGCGACGTGATCGCGAACATGATCAGACTGACCAGTACCACCGTGCGCCTGCCCAGTGCGTCGGCGAGCGCGCCGTGCCAGAGCATCATGAAGGCGTAGAAAAAAAGGTAGATCGAAAGCGTCTGCTGAACAGCGATCTGCGACACGTCAAGTTCGGTGCCGATCGCGTGGAAGGCGGGAAGATAGGCGTCGACCGACAGCGGTCCGAGCATGGCGAGCGCGGCGAGCAGGACCGCGAGCGGCCAGGTACGTGCCCGACCGGCGGTCATCGGCGGGGTTCACTGCCCGGGCGCTTACAGCTCATAGTCGTCCGCGTCGCCGCGCAGCGCGGCCTCGACGGTCGCGCGGTCGAACTGCGGTGCGAACAGCTTGATGAAGTCATAGACAAAGCCGCGCAGGTACACGCCGCGGCGCAACGCCAGCCGTGTGGTGCTCGCGGCGAACAGATGCGCCGCCTCGATCTTGTCGAATTGCGTGTCGCGCGCCTCGTCCCACGCCATCTGGGCGACGATGCCGACGCCGAAGCCGGACCCGACGTAGGTCTTGATCACGTCGGCGTCGAGCGCGGTGAGTACGACGTTCGGAGAGAGGCCCTTCGCGGCGAACGCTGCGTTGATCGCCGAGCGCCCGGTAAAGCTGAAGTCGTAGGTGACGATGGGATAGCGCGCCAGCGCCTCGAGGGTGAGCGTACCCGAGCGCTTGAGCGGGTGTCCCTTGGGCACGATGACGCAACGGTTCCAGGTGTAGCAGGGCAGCGTGACCAGCTCGTTGAAGTCCGACAGCGCTTCGGTGGCGATGCCGACGTCGACTTCGGAGCGCGCCGTCTGTTGCGCGACCTGCAGGGGATTGCCCTGGTGCAGGAGCAGTCGTACCTTGGGGTAGCGCTCCGAGAATTGCGTCAGCACGCGCGGCAGCACGTAGCGGGCCTGCGTATGCGTCGTCGCGATCGACAGGGTTCCGGTGTCCTCCGCCTTGAATTCGGCGCCGACGCTCTTCAGATTGCTGAGTTCCTGCAGCGCCCGTCGCGCGGTCGCGACGATCACCTCGCCACCCGCGGTCAGCGCAGCCAGTCGCTTGCCCTGGCGGACGAATATCGGTACGCCAAGCTCATCCTCGAGCTGCCGGATCTGCTTGCTGATGCCCGGCTGGGAGGTGAAAAGTGCCTCGGCGGCCACCGACACGTTCATGCCATGATCGACCACGGCGCAGAGGTAGCGCAACTGTTGCAGATTCAAGGCGTTGATATAACCATTGCGATAGAATTAGGCTGAATTATATAACGAATCTGACGTATTCGACCTGCAACGCGCCATGGCCCAGTTCTTCTCAATACACCCCATCGACCCCCAGCGCCGGCTGGTCGCCGGAGCCGCCGGGATCGTGCGGGCGGGCGGAGTCATCGCATACCCCACCGACTCGAGCTACGCGCTCGGGTGCCAGGTCGGCGACGCTGCGGCGATGCAACGCATCCGCGACTTGCGCGGTGTCGATGCCAAGCACCACCTGACGCTGATGTGTCGCGACCTCGCGGAGATCGGGCGCTACGCCATGCTCGACAACTGGCAGTTTCGCATCGTCAAGCTTGGCGTCCCCGGCAGCTATACCTTCCTGCTGCCGGCGACGCGCGAAGTGCCGCGCCGGCTCAAGCATCCCAAGCGCAGCACGATCGGCGTGCGCGTTCCGGACCACGCCGTGGCGCAGGCGCTGCTCGAGGAGCTCGCCGAGCCGCTGCTCTCGTCCACGCTGATTCCTGCGGGCGAGACCGAGCCGTTGAATGATCCCGAGGCGATTCGCGATCGATACAACCATGCACTCGAACTGATCATCGACAGCGGCGCGTGCCATCGCGAGCCGACCACCGTGGTCGACCTGGCGGTGTCGCCCCCCGCGGTCGTCCGCCTGGGCCGCGGCGACCCGGCGCGGTTGGGCCTCTACGCCCGGGAAACTTGAGCTGGAGAGGTGCCGGCGGAGGGACAAGGCACCCCTCAGCTGGTAGAATGGAAGGTTAAATGGATTTAGTTCAGACCATCGTGCTCTGGGCGGTGCCGGTGGTCTTTGCGATCACATTGCACGAAGCGGCTCACGGCTACGTCGCAAGGATGTTCGGCGACCAGACCGCATGGATGCTCGGCCGCGTGACGCTCAACCCGATCAAGCACATCGATCCCGTGGGAACCATCGCGGTACCTGGCGCGCTGATCGTGTTGTCGGCATTGACGCATGCTCCGCTGTTCCTGTTCGGATGGGCCAAGCCGGTGCCGGTGAATTTTGCGAATCTGCGAAATCCGAAGCGCGACATGTTCTGGGTGGCGGGGGCGGGTCCCGCGATCAACTTCGTCATGGCGCTTGGATGGGCGCTTCTCCTGCGCGTTGCGCTTCCCGGCAGTGCGCTGGGCAGCCATGGGCTCGAGGAAATGGCGAGCGCGGGAGTTCAGATCAATCTGATGTTGATGGCGCTCAACCTCCTGCCCATCCTGCCGCTGGACGGCGGGCGCATCGCAGTCAGTCTTTTGCCGCAGTCGCTGGCGGCAGGTTATTCGAAAACGGAGCCGTACGGATTCATGCTGGTCATTATTCTTCTCGCCACCGGGCTGCTCGGGACGCTCATGCAGCCCCTGCTTCGGGTCGGGCTCGCCGCGGTGCGCCTGATCGTCGGCGTCTGATCGCCCATGTTCGCTGATCGCGTGTTGTCGGGCATGCGCCCGACCGGCCGGATGCATATCGGCCACTATCACGGCGCCCTCAAGAATTGGGTGCGACTGCAGGAGGAGTACGAGTGCCTGTACTTCGCCGCCGACTGGCACGCGCTGACCACGCATTACGATTCGTCCGAGTCGATCGCGAGCA
>JBDTZQ010000047.1:0-19787 GCA_040005035.1 Betaproteobacteria bacterium
TGCGCGACTTCCCCCCTCAGGGGGGCGAGCGCCTTGGGGCGGCCCGGCGGCGCTCCTTGCAACCTTCGACAACGCCTCGACCACGGCATCGCCCATCGCCCGCGTGCCGACGAGGGTCTCGCCTGGGAGCGCGAGGTCGGCGGTGCGAAGGCCCTGCGCGAGCACGTTGCGCACGGCGCGCTCGATGCGCTCGGCGATGTCGGCTCGCGCGAAGGTGTAGCGGAACATCATCGCCAGCGACAGGATCGTCGCCAGCGGATTCGCCTTGTCCTGCCCGGCGATGTCGGGCGCCGACCCATGGATCGGCTCATAGAGTCCCTTGTTGTTGGCGTCGAGCGAGGCCGACGGCAGCATGCCGATCGACCCCGCGAGCATCGATGCCTCGTCGGAGAGGATGTCGCCGAACAGGTTGCCGGTGACGATCACGTCGAACTGCTTGGGATTGCGCACTAGCTGCATCGCCGCATTGTCGACGTACATGTGTGACAGCTGCACGTCCGGGTACTCTTTTGCCGTGGCGGTGACGACCTCGCGCCACAGGATCGAGGTGTCGAGCACGTTGGCCTTGTCGACCGAGCAAAGCTTGCGCGAGCGGCGGCGCGCGATCTCGAATCCCACGCGCGCGATGCGCACGATCTCGCCCTCGCTGTAATGCATCGTGTCGAAGCCTTCGGTGGCGCCGGCGGCGTTGGTGCGGCGCCCGCGCGGCGCGCCGAAATAGATGTCGCCGGTCAGCTCGCGCACGATCATCAGGTCGAGGCCCGACACGACCTCGGGCTTGAGCGTCGACGACGACGCGAGCTCGGGGTAGAGCAGCGCCGGGCGCAGGTTGGCGAACAGGCCGAGCTCCTTGCGGATTGCCAGGAGGCCCTGCTCGGGACGCAGCGCCCGCGGCAGCGTGTCGTATTGAGGGCCGCCTACCGCGCCCATGAGGATCGCGTCGGCGCGCCTTGCCAGCGCCAACGTCGCCTCGGGCAGCGGTTGTTTCGCGGCATCGTAGCCCGCGCCACCGATCGGCGCTGTCTCGGTCTGCACGCTTACGCCATCGCTGGCCAGCCGCGCCAGCACCTTGCACGCCTCGGCGACGATCTCGGGACCGATGCCGTCGCCCGGAAGGATGGCGATGTTCATCGACGGCTCCGATCGCGCGCACGAGCGCGGCCTCGCACAGGTCTGCCGTCAGGATTTCGGAGAGTCTGTGCGCTTTGCGTCGGGATCGAGGAATGTCCGCTCAGAAAAGCCACGGTTGTTCCGTTTTGTGCTTTTCCTCGAACACGTGGATCTCGGCCGCGTGCTCGAGCGTCAATCCGATCTCGTCGAGACCGTGGAGCAGGCAATGCTTGCGGAAGGGCTCGACCTCGAATCCGAAGCTCGTCCCGCCATCCGTCGTCGACACGTTCTGGCGCTCGAGGTCGATGGTGAGCCTGAATCCGGGAAACGCCGCCGCCTCGTGGAACAAGCGGTCGACCTCGTGCGTGCTGAGCACGATGGGAAGCAGGCCGTTCTTGTAGCAGTTGTTGAAAAAGATGTCGGCATACGACGGCGCGATGACGGCGCGAAAGCCGTAGTCCATGAGCGCCCACGGCGCGTGCTCGCGCGAGCTGCCGCAGCCGAAGTTGCGGCGCGCCAGCAGGATCTGCGCGCCGCGATAGCGAGGCTCGTTGAGCACGAAGTCTGGATTGAGCGCACGCTTGGCGTTGTCCATGCCCGGCTCGCCGGCGTCGAGATAGCGCCATGCGTCGAACAGGTTGGGCCCGAACCCCGAGCGCTTGATCGACTTCAGGAACTGCTTCGGGATGATGGCGTCGGTATCGACGTTGGCGCGGTCGAGCGGCGCCACCAGCCCCGTGAGCACGCGGAAGGGTTCCATCACCCGAGCCTTCGCACGTCGACGAAGTGCCCGGCGATGCCGGCCGCGGCCGCCATTGCGGGGCTGACCAGGTGCGTGCGTCCGCCGCTGCCCTGACGTCCTTCGAAATTGCGGTTCGACGTCGACGCGCAGCGCTCGCCAGGTTCGAGCCGGTCGTCGTTCATCGCCAGGCACATCGAACATCCCGGCTCTCGCCATTCGAAACCCGCGGCGGTGAACACGCGATCGAGCCCTTCACGCTCGGCCTGCGCCTTCACCAGGCCGGAACCGGGGACCACCATCGCCAGCTTCACGTTGTCGGCTTTCCGGCGCCCCTCCACCACCGAAGCGGCGGCGCGCAGGTCCTCGATGCGCGAATTCGTGCACGAGCCGATGAACACCTTGTCGATGCGGATGTCGGTAATCGCGGTGTTGGGGGCGAGGCCCATGTACACCAGCGCGCGCTCGATGCCTTCGCGCACGATGGGATCCTTTTCGCGGTCGGGATCGGGAACGCGTCCCTCGATGGTCGTCACCATCTCGGGAGTAGTTCCCCAAGTCACTTGGGGAGCGATCGTCGATGCGTCGATCTCGACCGTGCGGTCGAACACTACGCCGGGGTCGGAGGTCAGCGTGCGCCAGTGCGCCACCGCGCGCTCCCACATTGCGCCGCTGGGCGCAAACGGGCGCCCCTTGAGGTACGCGATGGTGGTGTCGTCTACGCCGACGAGACCCGCGCGCGCCCCGGCCTCGATGGTCATGTTGCACACCGTCATGCGGCCTTCCATCGACAGCGCGCGGATCGCGCTGCCGTCGTATTCGATCGTGTATCCCGTGCCGCCGGCAGTGCCGATCTTGCCGATGATTGAGAGCGCGATGTCCTTGGCGGTGCAGCCGAACGGCAGCGCGCCATTCACGCTCACGCGCATCGCCTTGGTCTGGCGGGTGTTGAGGCACTGCGTGGCCAGCACGTGCTCGACCTCGGAAGTCCCGATGCCGAAGGCGAGGCAGGCGAAGGCGCCGTGCGTGCTGGTATGCGAATCGCCGCACACGACGGTCATGCCGGGCAGCGTCGCGCCCTGCTCCGGGCCGATGACGTGGACGATCCCCTGGCGCAGGTCGCGAAATGGAAAGTACGCCTTGGCGCCGTGCTCGGCCATGTTGGCGTCGAGCGTCTCGACCTGCGTGCGCGAGATCGGATCATCGATGCCGCGATCCCAGTGCTGCGTCGGTGTGTTGTGGTCGGCGGTGGCGACGATCGAGCCGACGCGCCAGGGCTTGCGGCCGGCCTGCTTCAACCCTTCATACGCCTGGGGACTCGTCACCTCGTGCACCAGGTGGCGGTCGATGTAGAGCAGCGCCGTGCCATCGCTTTCCGAGCGAATGACGTGGCTGTCCCAGAGTTTGTCGTAGAGCGTCCGCGCAATCATTATGCAGTCCGAGCCACCGTGGCGTGAACCGGTAATTATTGCACGGCAGCAAAGCTTCGTCTAACGCCGCTGGGTGCGCCGATCTCGAGCCGCTTCGATGGCAGCCGCGATGCGCGCGCCGAGCACAGCCGGTAAATCGCGCGAGCTGTCCAGCAAGGTTGCAGGCGTCGAACGCAGCCAGGTCATCTGCCGCTTCGCGAGCTGCCGCGTCGCCGCAATGCCGCGCTCGCGCAGCGCGGCCAGGTCGCCGTCACCGTCGAGAAACTGCAGCGCCTGTCGATAGCCGACGCAGCGCATCGACGCCATGTCGGCGGTGAGCGCGTGACGGTCGCGCAGCGCGCGCACCTCGTCCACCAGTCCCGCCGAGAGCATGCGCTCGAAGCGACCGGCGATGCGCCGATGCAACTCGGCACGGTCGGCCGGAAACAGCGCGAAGGCGACGAAGTCGTCCGCGAGCGCGCCGCCGCGCGCTCCCTGGAGCGACGACAGGGGCTTCCCCGTGATCGCGTGTACCTCGAGCGCGCGCTGGATGCGTTGCGCGTCGTTAGGGTCGAGTCGTGAGGCGGTGTCGGGATCGATGCGCGACAGCTCGGCGTGCAGCGCCGGCCAGCCCAGCGACGCGGCGCGCGCATCGATCCCGTTGCGCACCGACACGTCGGCGCGCGGAAGGTCGGAGAGTCCTTCGCGCAGCGCCTTGAAGTAGAGCATCGTGCCGCCGACCAGGAGCGGCACGCGACCGCGTGACCTGACGTCGCCGATGGCATGGAGCGCATCGTGGCGAAAACGCGCCGCCGAATACGCCTCGTCGGGCAGGATGATGTCGATGAGATGATGCGCAACACGCCGGCGCGTCGCCGCATCCGGCTTGGCGGTGCCGATGTCCATGCCGCGGTAGACCTGCGCCGAATCGACACTGATGATCTCGACGTCCAGGCGCGAGGCGATGTCGAGCGCCACCGCGCTCTTTCCCGACGCAGTCGGTCCCATCAGGAGCACCGTCGGAAGCATGCGCAGCGCGCCACCGGCGGACATGCGGCGCCTAGCGCCCGCGCATGAACAGACGATCGAGGTCGCCGAGCGTGAGCTGATACCACGTCGGACGGCCGTGATTGCATTGCCCTGCACGCTCGGTCGACTCCATCTCGCGGAGCAGCGCATTCATCTCGGGCACCGCGAGGCTGCGGTGCGCACGCACCGCGCCGTGGCACGCCATGGTCGAGAGCATCTGGTCGCGCTGCGCGGTGAGCACCTGGCTGCCGCCGTATTCGCGCACGTCGGCAAGCACGGCGCGGGCGAGCGCCACCGTGTCGGCATCGGCGAGCGGCGCAGGCACGGCGCGCACCGCCAGCGTCGTGGGACCGAGGATCGACAGCGTGAAGCCCAGCGCGCCGAGCACCGCGCCCTGCTCCTCCGCGGTGGCGACATCGAGCGGATCGGCGGGAAACGCCGCCGGCACCAGCAGCGGCTGCATCGGCACGCCGGTGGCGAGCGCGGACTTCAACCGCTCATAGAGGATGCGCTCATGCGCGGCGTGCATGTCGACCAGCACCAGGCCGTCGCGGTTCTGCGCGAGCACGAAGATGCCATGCAGCTGCGCGAGCGCGAAACCCAGCGGATGATCGTCGCCGTTGGGCAGGTCGGGGCCCTCGGGAATCTCGCGGCGCTCGCCGAACAAGCGCGCGTAGAACGCTGCCGGCTCCGTAGTGCCCGGCGGTGTCGTCCATGGCTGCGCGAGCCTCATCGTCGATTGCTGCGCGAGCGGCATGACGTCCGGCATCCACGGCGGCGTGCGCGCCGCGGCGACGCCGAGCTTTTCCGCCGCCGACACCGCGGGCTGCTCCGCCGCCGTTGCCGCCAGCGCCCTCTCCACCGCGCGGCGCACGAACTGGTGCACGCCGCCGCTGTCGCGAAAGCGCACTTCGGTCTTGGTGGGATGCACGTTCACGTCGACCAGCCGCGGATCGATGTCGAGCCACAGCGCGTACGTCGGCTGGCGATCGTGATGGAGCACGTCGCGGTATGCCTCGCGCAGCGCGTGCGACAGCACGCGGTCGCGCACGAAGCGCCCGTTGACGAACAGGTACTGGTGATCGCGTCCGGCGGTGGCGTACGCGGGTCGCACCGCCCAACCGGTGAGGTGCAGGCTCGCCGCCTCTTCGTCGACGCGGGCCGCCTGCGCCGCGAACGAGTCGCCGAGCAGCGCGTCCACTCTGGCACGAAGGCCCTGCGCGAGCAGGCGGTAGCGAACGCTGCCGTTATGCTGGAAGGTGAATGCAACCTCGGGATGCGCCAGCGCGATGCGCCGGAACGCTTCCTCGGAGTGGCCGTACTCGGTGGCATCGGTGCGCAGGAACTTGCGCCGCGCCGGGGTGTTGAAAAAGAGCTCGTGCACGGTCACCGTCGTCCCACTCGACAGCGCAGCGGGCTGCGGCATCCCGGCTTCCCCGCCATCGACCTCGATACGCCAGGCGTGCGGCTTGTTGCGTGAGCGCGATGTCAACGACACGCGCGCCACCGACGCGATGCTGGCGAGCGCCTCGCCGCGAAAGCCGAGCGTCGCGATCGCCTCGAGCCCGCCGGACGATTCCAGCTTAGACGTTGCATGGCGGGCGACGGCGAGGTGCAGCTCCTCGCGATCGATGCCGAAGCCGTTGTCGGCGACGCGAATCAGCTTGACGCCGCCGCGCGCGAGGTCGATGTCGATTTCGGACGCCTGCGCGTCGACGCTGTTCTCGAGCAGCTCCTTGAGCGCGGAAGCCGGCCGCTCGACGACTTCGCCGGCGGCGATCTGGTTGATGAGCTGGTCGGAGAGCGCGCGGATCGACGCCATCAGCGCGCGAGCCCCTGCGCCCAGCGTGCATACACGTCGTCGGCGACCCGCGACAGCGTGGCGAGGCGCGCGTCGACATCGCGCATGATGTCGTCGCGGCTTTGCTTCGCCCCGGCGCTCGTCTCCGGCAACTCATCCCCGGCGGTGGCGCACCAGCTCTCCACCATTTCGCGAGTCATCTCGATGTGCCCCTGGAAGCCGATGTGCTTGCCCAGCGTGTACGCCTGCTCGGGGTTGAAGCCGTTGGTCAACACGCGCACAGCGCTGCGCGGCAGCTCGAAGACATCGTAGTGCCATTCGAACGTGGTGAAAGCGTCGCGCTGCCCGAACCACGATGCCGCGTCCGCGTCCGCCGCGTGGACGTCGACCCAACCGATCTCCGGCGTCGCGGTGCGACGCACCTCGGCGCCCAACGCCTTGGCGAAAAGCTGGCCGCCGAGGCAATGGCCGATGACGGGGACGTCGGCGTCGACGGCGCGGCGCAGCAACGCGAGCAGCGGCGCATTCCAAGCCAGATCGTCGTTGGCGCTCATCGGACCGCCCATCATCCCGATGCCACTGAACGCGCGCGGATCGTCGGGCACGGCGTCGCCGCGATCGAGCGCCACCAGCGTCGACGCAATCCCGCGCGCATCGAGCCACTCGCCGAAATGCCCCGGGCCTTCGGTGGGGGAAAAACGGAAAATGGCAACCGGTTTCATGGTGATTTCCATTGTACCGCGTGCTCGCACGACGGCGATGGGGGCACGCCAGCACAGGCGTACGGGGGCGCCTGCCGATGCTATGATCGACGCGCATGGGCACCGCCATCGCCATCGCCCGGCAGCGCGCCACGCGGGTCTCGCAGGTTGCGCTGGGGCTCGACCGCGCAGCGTTCGCGGCACTGCGCAAGCTCGACACGCCGCAGAAAATCCAGGCGTTCGTCAACGCCATTCCCACCAATCACGAGCCCGACGGCGAAACGCTGCTCTCGGTCGCGAGCGTGCTGTCGCAGCGGCGCGCGCACTGCATCGAGGCCGCGTTCGTGGCGGCGTGTGCGCTATGGATCCACGGCGAGCCACCGCTGGTGATGCATCTCGACTGCGCGGCCAGCGACGATCCGCACGTCGTCACGTTGTTCCGAAGGCACGGCGCGTGGGGCGCGATCTCCAAGAGCAATGGCGCGCACCTGCGTCACCGCGACCCGGTGTATCGCAGCTTGCGCGAGCTCGCCATGTCGTACGTCCACGAGTACTACGACCGCCGCGGACACAAGACGCTGCGCGGTCATTCGGTGGCCTTCGACATGCGAAGGCTCGATCCGGCGTTGTGGGTGAGCGCGCGCGGCGACTGCGACGAGGCGAACGCGCGCCTGGCCGGGCTGCGCCATTACCTGTTGGTCACGCCGGGGCAGCAGCGCCTGCAAAGCCGTCGCGATGCGGTTGAGCGCCGGGCCGCGCAGCTCGTCGAGCATCCGAATCCGGTCGCGACGCGGCAGCGTGTCCGCGCTAAAAGCGCCTGATCCACGATCGTCTGCGGCCGCGTCAGATCGTCCCGCGGACGATCTCGGCATAGGCGGAGTGGTTGTGGATCGACTCGAAGTTCTCGGCGCTGACGCGAAACCCCGCCAGCCGAGGGTCCTTCAGCAGACGCGCGGCGATGCCCCGGACGAGATCCTCGACGAAGCGCGGCTGCTCGTAGGCGCGCTCGGTGACGTACTTCTCGTCGCTGCGCTTGAGCAATCCGTAAAGCTCGCACGACGCTTCTTCCTCGCCGATCCGGACCAGGCCGGCCAGCGACAGCGCGACGTCGCGCAGCGGGCGCACGGCGATGGTGATGTGAGAGCGCTGGTTGTGCGCGCCGTAGTCGGAGATCGCCTTGGAGCTGGGGCACAGGCTCATCACCGGGACGACGATGCTCGCGGTAACGTCGCATCCGCGTGCGTCGGCGCTCGCCGCGAGCCTGACCGTGTAGTCCATCATGCTGCCCACCCCGGACACCGGCGCCGACTTGCGCATGAACCACGGGAACTCGATGTCGACACTGCCGGCGCCGGCCTCGAGCCTGTGCAGCAGCGCGCTCATCCACGCCGGCAGCGCAGCCAGCGACAGCGCCGCATCCGTCTCGTCGATGGCAGCCACAAGTCGCGACATGTGCGTGCCCTTGCGGTCCGCCGGCAGCGCGACGTAGACGCCAAAGGTCGCGATCGTCGATTGGGTCGCGGGCTCTCCCGCCTCCGTCACGTCCTCGAAGCGGATCGGATAGCGCAGGTCGCGAATGCCGACGCGATCGATCGGCAGTGCGCGCAGGTCGGCGTCGGACTGGACGTCGGGAATGCCGGGCGATTCGGGTCGGTTCATCGTTGTTCCGGCTCAGGCGGCGGCAGGCTTCGCGGCGGTGTCGCCGACGGCGCCCGGCGAGTCCACGAGCTGCGGGCCAAAGCGCGCGAGGATGGATGCGGCGATGCCGTCGGCGTCGAGGCCGCATTGTGACAGCAGAAGCGCGGGATCGCCATGCTCGACGAAAGCGTCGGGCAGCCCGAGATGCAGCATAGGAATCTCGATCGCGCGCTGCGCCAGCGTTTCCGCGACGGCGCTGCCGGCGCCACCGGCGATCACGTTCTCCTCCACCGTCACCAGCGCGTCGTGCGACTGCGCCAGCCGCACGATGAGATCGGCGTCGATCGGCTTCACGAAGCGCATGTTGGCCACGGTCGCGTCGAGCTGTTCTGCGGCCTCCAGCGCGGGATGCACCATGCTGCCGAAGGCAAGTACGGCGATGCGATGCTGCCTGCGCTTCGACTCACGCCTGAGCTCGCCCTTGCCGATGGGCAGCGCATGCATCTCGCGCTCGACGCTCACGCCCGGCCCGCTGCCGCGCGGATAACGCACCGCGCTGGGCGTAGCTAGCAGGAACGCCGTGTAGAGCATGCGCCGACACTCGTTTTCGTCGGCGGGGGCCATGACCGTCGTGTTCGGAAGGCAGCGCAGGTAAGTGAGATCGAAACTTCCCGCGTGCGTTGGCCCGTCGGCGCCGACGAGCCCGCCGCGGTCGATGGCGAACATCACCGGCAGATTCTGCAGCACCACGTCGTGGATGAGCTGGTCGTAGGCACGCTGCAGGAAGGTCGAGTAGATCGCGACCACGGGCTTGAGGCCTTCGCAGGCCAGGCCCGCAGCGAACGTGACCGCGTGCTGCTCGGCGATGCCCACGTCGAAGTAGCGCTCGCGGTGCGCCTGCGAAAAGCGCACCATTCCCGATCCCTCGCGCATCGCCGGCGTAATGCCGACCAGCCGTGCATCGGCCTGGGCCATGTCGCACAACCAGTCGCCGAAGACCTGCGTATAGGTGACCTTGCCGGCGGGCTTGGGAACGATTCCCACCTCGGGGTCAAACGCGCCGACGCCGTGATAGAGGATCGGATCTTCTTCGGCCTTCGCGTAGCCGTGACCCTTGCGCGTCACCACATGCAGCAGCTGCGGACCCTTGAGCGCGCTGACGTTGCGCAGCGTCTTCACCAGCAGTCCCAGATCGTGACCATCGATCGGGCCGATGTAGTTGAAGCCAAGCTCCTCGAACAGCGTGCCCGGAAGCACCATGCCCTTCATGTGCTCTTCCCAGCGCTTGGCGAGCTCGCGCACCGGCGGCAGCTTCGACAGCACCTCCTTGCTGCCGCGGCGCACGCTGTTGTAGATGCTCCCTGAGAGCAGTCGCGCGAGATAGTTGTTGAACGCGCCCACCGGCTCCGAGATCGACATGTCGTTGTCGTTGAGCACGACCAGCATGTCGGCCCCGGACGTGCCGGCGTTGTTGAGCGCCTCGAACGCCATGCCCGCGCTCATCGCACCGTCGCCGATGATGGCGACGACCTTGCGCTGCTCGCCTTTCAGTCGCGCCGCGATCGCCATGCCCAGCGCGGCGGAAATCGACGTCGACGAGTGCGCGGTGCCGAAGGTGTCGTACTCGCTCTCGCTGCGCCGGGGAAAACCCGCGACGCCGCCCCATTGCCGCAGTTTGGCCATGCCGTCGCGCCGCCCGCTGAGCACCTTGTGCGCGTACGTCTGGTGGCCGACGTCCCACACCAAGCGGTCCCATGGCGTGTTGAACACGTAATGCAACGCCACCGTGAGCTCGATGGTGCCGAGATTCGACGAGAGATGGCCGCCGGTGCGGCTCACCGACTGCACGACGAAATCGCGCAGCTCGCGCGAGAGCGCCGGCAACTGCTCCGGCGACAGCCGACGCAGGTCTTCGGGGGTGTGGACGCCTTCGAGCAGCATCAGCAATGGCCTACGGTGGATCGTGGAGTCGACACTTGGGCCGCCGGCGACCTAATTGGTTCGCAGCGCGATCCAGTCGGCGATCTCGCGCAGGCGGCGCGCGCGGGCGCCGAAGCGCGCCAGCTCGGCGCGCGCGCTGGCGAGCAGCTCGTCGACGCGCGCCTTGGCGCCGTCGATGCCAAGCAGCGACACGTAGGTGGGTTTTTGCTGCGCGGCGTCCTTGCCGGCGGTTTTGCCCAGCGTCTGCGCGGTGCCCTCGACATCGAGCACGTCGTCGACCACCTGGAAGGCGAGACCGATCGCGCAAGCGTAGCGATCGAGCGCATCGCACTCGGCACTGGAGCACGCCTGGCCGCACGCCGCGCCGAGGCGCACCGACGCCCGGATCAGCGCGCCCGTCTTGAGCTCGTGAATGCGCTCGACGTTGGCGACCGAACACTCGCTTCCGACGGCTTCGAGGTCCAGCGCCTGCCCGCCTGCCATGCCGCGAGAGCCGACTGCGTTGGCGAGCAGCGCGCTCTTCGCACCCGTCGTCGCGGCAGAACCATTGGCCGAGGTTCCCAGGATTTCAAAAGCGAGGCTCTGCAGCGCGTCGCCCGCGAGCAACGCAGTCGTTTCGCCAAATGCGATGTGAACGGTGGGCTTGCCGCGTCTGAGCACATCGTCGTCCATGCAGGGAAGGTCGTCGTGCACCAGCGAGTACGCATGCACAAACTCGACCGCGGCGGCCGCAGCGTCGACGTCGACGGGATCGGCCCCCGCCATCTCGCCGGCCGCATAGGCAAGCAGCGCACGCACGCGCTTGCCGGCGCCAAGCGCGGCATAGCGCATCGCCGCGTGCAACGCCAGCGGCGGCACGTCGATCGCGGGCATGTGCTGGTCCATCATCGCCGCGACACGCGCGGCACGCTCGCCCGACCACACCGCGAAGGCGAGGTCAGGGTTCATCGTCCGCTTTGCCGTCCTTCGCCGCTGCCGTGAAGGACTTGAGGACCCCCTTCTCGAGCATCTGCACCTGTTGCTGCGCGTCCTTCAGTGCCCCCTGGCAGTACACCAGCAGGTCGGCGCCCCGCTTGTACGCCGCGAGCGCGTCGGCCAGCGGCAACTGCCCCGCTTCCATCGTCGCCACGATGCTTTCGAGCTCGGAGAGGGCCGTCTCGAAGCTGGCGGGCGGTGGCGCGGACGAGGTGGGCATGATGGCGTCGGGTCGGGCGCTGCGGCGAAGATCGGGGACCGGGCAGGAAGGGTCCGGCGGGCGGCGAAAAATCGCTTGAATTTCAGTGAACGTACCGCAATTTCCGCCGTGCAGCAACGTGCGCAGATCGCCCCTATTGCGAGTCGGCAGCGAAGGAACTTCGGCGTGGACCGAGGGTCCATATCGGGCTATAATTGCAATCTCATTTGACGACGCAGCCTGGCTACGACTTTCGTAGGCGATGGCTGACTTAGCAAATCGGTTGGGGGACGGCCTCCTTGCACGCTTGAGCCGTCACTTATATTGGTTGTTGGGTTGGCGGTTCACGAAAGGAAAGGCTGATGTCGAACCTAGCCACTGCGGACCGGCTGCGTACGGCCACTTCGCAGCTTCCGGTCTCCTGGTATTGCGATCTCGCGGTTTACGCGGTCGAGCAGAAGCATCTGTTCGCGGACGGGCTCGGCTACGCCGGTCACGAGCTCATGGTTCCCGAGGCCGGCGACTACTACACGCTTGATTGGCGCGACAAGGCGCAGGTGCTGGTGCGTAGCCGGGAAGGTGAAGGCGGCGTCGAGCTCCTGTCGAACATCTGCCGTCACCGCCAGTCGATCATGCTCGACGGTCGCGGCAACGCGCCGAACATCGTCTGCCCCATCCATCGCTGGACCTACGACCTTAAGGGCGAATTGCTGGGCGCGCCGCTGTTTGAGGACAAGCCCTGCGTCAAGCTCCGCAGCTCGTCACTGCAGCGCTGGAACGGCCTGCTGTTCGACGGCAAGCGCAACATCGCCCTCGATCTCGAGGGTATCGATCCGGCACGTCACTTCGACTTCTCCGGCTACGTTCTGGACCGCGTCGAGACCAAGCACTGCGCGTACAACTGGAAGACGTTCATCGAAGTCTATCTCGAGGACTATCACGTCGGGCCTTTCCATCCGGGGCTCGGCCAGTTCGTGACCTGCGACGATCTCCATTGGCAGTTCAGCGACCGGTTCTCGGTGCAGACCGTGGGCGTCAACGCGGGTCTCGCCAAGCCAGGCACCAAGACCTACGAGCGCTGGCACAAAGCGGTGCTCGAGTACTATCGCGGCGAGCCTCCCGCGCATGGCGCGATCTGGGCGACGCTGTACCCGAACGTGATGATCGAGTGGTACGCGCACGCGCTCATCGTGAGCTCGCTCATACCCGACGGCATCGACCGCACCACCAATGTCGTCGAGTTCTACTATCCCGAGGAAATCGCGCTGTTCGAGCGCGAGTTCGTCGAGGCCGAGCAGGCGGCGTACATGGAAACCGCCGCCGAGGACGACGAGATCGGCGAGCGCATGGATGCGGGCCGGCGCGCCCTGTGGAAGCAAGGACGCAACGAAGTCGGGCCGTATCAATCTCCGATGGAGGACGGCATGCAGCGCTTCCACGAATTCCTCCGACGGGAACTCGGCCCGCATCTTTGACGTCGAAGACAGCGTGCCGGACGCCACCCTTCCCGGGTGGCGCGCGGCTCGCACCCCCAAGCCCCTGCTTCCCCATGCATAGAACGCGCACATTGCTGTCCGCCGTAGGACTCACGCTCACATTGAACACGGGAGTGGGCGCCGCGCCGTCCGTACCCGGGGTGCTGCCGACGATTCCCTACGAAAAGTACGCGCTGGACAACGGTCTCGAGGTGATCCTCGCGCAGGACCGCACGCTTCCCGTGGTCGCGGTCAATCTCTGGTACCACGTCGGCGCGGCCAACGAGGAGCCGGGGCGTACCGGATTCGCGCATCTGTTCGAGCACATGATGTTCGCCGGCAGCAAGCACGCCAGGCGCGGGCTCGCCGACGAATTGCTCGCCGCCGCCGGCGTCACCGATTCCAACGCGACGACGTCGTTCGACCGCACCAACTACTTCGACACGGTGCCGTCGAACCAGCTCGAACTCGCGCTCTGGACCCACGCCGATCGCATGGGCTATCTGCTCGATACGCTCGACCAGACCGCGCTCACCAACCAGCAGGACGTGGTGCGCAACGAGCGCAGGCAATCCACCGAGAATCGTCCCTACGGCATCGTCGACGAGGCGATGTTCCACGCACTGTTCCCGCAGGAGCACCCGTATCGCCCGGTGATCATAGGCTCGCACGTCGACATCCAGGCCGCGCGCATCGACGACATCCGTGCCTTCTTCAGGCGCTACTACCGGCCGAACAACGCAACGCTGGTCATCGTCGGCGACTTCGACACCGTGAACGCGAAACGGCTGGTGCACAAACAGTTCGGAACGTTCCGTCGCGGCGAGAACGTACCGCGTCCGACGGTGGTCACGCCCGCGCTCACCTCCGAGAAGCGCCTGACCGTCACCGACCAGATCGAGCTCGAGCGCCTCGACATCGGCTGGCTCACTCCGCCCAAGTTCGCGCCGGGCGATGCCGAGCTCACCATCGCGGCGAGCATCCTCGCCGGCGGCAAGGCGAGCCGTCTCTACCAGAAGCTCGTCTACGAATTGCAGGTCGCGCAGGACGTCTCCGCCGACCAGGATTCCTACGCGCTGTCGTCGATCTTCCAGCTGCAGGCCGTGGCACGCGCCGGCCACACCGCCGCCGAGCTCGCGCCGCTGATCGACGCCGAGGTGCAACGCCTCGCCGACCAGGGACCGACCGAGCGGGAAGTCGAGCGTGCCCGCAACCAGCTTGAGCGATCGCTCTACCAGGGCCTGCAAAAGGTCGGAGGACGCGCCGACCAGCTCAACCTCTACAACCAGTATCTCGGCGATCCCGGCTACCTGCCCAAGGATATCGAGCGCTATGCCCGGGTGAGCGCGGCCGACGTCAAGCGCGTGGTGAGCGAGCGTCTGCAGCGCAACGCCCGCGTGGTGATCCTCGCCGTGCGCGGTGACAAGAAGCTCGACCCCGACCCGCCGGCGCCGCCGCCGCCGGCGGCGAGCGGCACCGAATCCATCAACGCCGACGAGCCGTGGCGCAACACGCCGCCGAGGCCGGGCCCGGTGCGGGCACCGACACTTCCGAAACCTGAGACATTCAAGCTCACCAACGGATTGACGGTGCTGCACCTGTACCGCCCGCAAATGCCCATTGTCACCACCGAGCTCGTGGTCAACGGCGGACTGTCGTCGACCGATCCGGCCCAGCCCGGCGTTCCCGACTTCTCGGCGTCGCTGCTCGACGAAGGCACGACCACGCGCAATGCGCAGGCGATCGCCGAGCAGCTCGAGCAACTCGGCAGCGCCTACAACGCGCTGACCCAGCGCGACACGACCACGCTGGTTGTCGACAGCCTGGCGCGCAACGTCGGCGACGGCATGAAGCTGCTAGCCGACATCGCGCAGCGTCCGGTCTTCCCGCCCGACGAGGTCGAGCGGCAGCGCAAGTCGCGCGAAAGCGACATCGCCAGCGCGCGCGAGGAAGCCGGCACGCTGGCCGCAGCGGCGCTTGCGCGCGCGATCTTCGGACCGGCGAATCCACTGGGCGTGCCCGGGATCGGCACCGAGAAATCGGTGGCGCAGATCACGCGCGACGACCTGCGCCGCTGGTGGGAGGCCCAGTTCCGTCCCTCGAACGCGGCGCTGGTGGTGGTCGGCGCGATCGATGCGGCGACGGTGCGTACGTTGGCGGAGCGTGAATGGGGCGGCTGGCAGGGCGTCGGGCGCGCTCCCGACAAGATGACGATGGCGCCGGCGACGAGCGTGAAAGTCCGCGCGATCGTGGTCGACAAGCCGAACGCGCCGCAAACGGAGATCCGTGTCGGCCGACTGGGCACGGTGCGCACCACGCCCGACTACCCGGCGTTGCAAGTCCTGAACTTCGTGGTCGGCGGCGGCTACACCAGCCGCATCAACCAGAACCTGCGCGAGGAAAAGGGCTACACCTATGGCGCGCAATCGCGCTTCGACTACGGACGCACGCTCGGCGCTTTCTATGTAGCCACCGCGGTGCGCAGCGACGTGTCCGGCCCCGCCATCCACGAAATACTCGCGGAGCTCACGCGCGCACAGACCTCGTCGCTCAGCGCCGCCGAGATGGCGCAGGGGCGCGGCGCGCTGATGCAGTCTCTGCCGGCGCGCTTCGAGACCAACGGTGCGGTGTCGGCGTCGTTCTCCGACCTCTTCGTGTACGGGCTGCCGCTCGATTACTTCCAGCGGCTGCCTTCGCGCTACGCCGAGGTGCGCGCCGCTGCCGCCGACAAGCTCGCGCAGCGCTATCTCGACCCCGCGACGATGGTCATCATCGCGGTGGGAGACCGTCGCCAGATCGAGCCGGCACTGGCGAAGCTCGGCATTGCGCCCGTCGAAGTCTGGCCCATCGCGGGAACGCTGTTCTGAACGCCGATCACGCGCGCGCATCGATGCACTACACCACGCTCATCTCGACCGAGGCGCTTGCCGGCAGCCTGGCCGATCCCTCGCTCGTCATCGTCGACTGCCGACACAACCTGAGCGATCCCGACGCCGGCGAAGCGGCGTATCGCAGCGCGCACCTTCCCGGCGCGGTCTTCCTGCATCTGGATCGCGACCTGTCCGGCACGAAGACCGGCCATAACGGCCGCCATCCGCTGCCGGATGCCGCGGCACTCGTCGACACGCTGGGCCGGGTCGGCATCGGCTCGCACACGCAGGTCGTCGCGTACGACCAGAACGCCGGCATGTGGGCGTCGCGCTTGTGGTGGCTGCTGCGCTGGCTCGGCCACGAGCGTGTCGCGGTGCTCGACGGCGGCCTCGACAAATGGCTCTCCGAGGCGCGGCGCGTCGACGCCAACGTGTTTGCGCCACGCCCGACGCGCTTCGAGGCGAAAACGCCGCGTGCCACTTCACCCGCTACTGCCGACGAAATCCTCCAGCATCTCGACGACGCAACGCTCACCGTGCTCGACGCTCGCGCGCCGGAGCGATTTCGCGGCGACATGGAGCCCATCGACCCGGTCGCGGGACACATTCCGGGAGCGCTCAGCCGTCCCTACCTCGGCAATCTCACCGCGCAAGGGACGTTCAAGTCGGCGCAGGCGCTGCGCCACGAGTTTGAGGCGCAGCTCGAGGACCGCGTGCCTGCCTCGGTCGTTCATCAATGCGGCTCCGGCGTGACCGCGTGCCACAACCTGCTGGCGATGGAAGTCGCGGGACTGCACGGCTCGCGGCTCTACCCCGGATCGTGGAGCGAGTGGTCGTCCGACGGCTCACGGCCCATCGCGCGCGGCGGTTAAGCCGAACGTCTGCAGGACCTCGTAGCGCACCCCGCGGGAGGCGAGCGTGGAGACGACCAGCGCGAACGAGTCGACCTGCCATTCGATCGGCGGCATGATCTGGCGTGCAATGAGTGTTTCCACGCGACGTGCCAGCGTCACGTGCGGCATGAAGCGGCGCTCGTCGATGACGATCTGCACGCTCGCCAGCGCCTGAACGACGCGCTCACGCAGTGCGAGCAGCTGCGTGGCGGGTTTTGTTCCCGCCAGCCACGCTATGCCGGTCTTGCGCCAGCACCCTACGTCGTCGAGGAAAAGGCGGCCGGGCGAGACTTCGATCGCCGACACGCTCGCACACAGGTCAGGAAGCATCGCCGCCGGACGCTCGCCGAGGAACGCCAACGTGAGGTGCAGGTTCTCGGCCGCAACCGGGCGCCCGCCAGTCTCGGCGACGATGTCATGGGCAATCTGGAAAAGCGTGACGCGCGTGGCGGCATCAGGCCAGAGTGCGAAGAACAATCGTAACGACGATGCAGGCATTGAGCGCCAAAACCCAACCGCGCTGCCCGAGCGCCTCAGTGCCCGGTCTTCTTCTGCTGCGCGATGATCGCGTCGTCAATTCCGCGGGCGCGAACAGCAGCCGGACGATTGACCAACCGTTCCCAGTAGCGTTCGAACGCCGGGCGCTTTTCGATCGAACCGAACAACAAGCCCCAGCCGATCTGCGAACCGAAATAGACGTCGGCAGCCGTAAAGGTGTCTCCGGCAACATACTCGCTGCCGGTAACGGCGATCTCGAGCGCGTTCATGACGTCGCCGAAGCTGCCATATCCAACCGTGCCCTTCTTGTTGGCCGGAACCTCGAACCCCATTGCCTTGTTTGTGACGGCAGCCTCTACCGGACCGGCGGCGAAGAACATCCAGCGATAGTAAGCACCGCGCTGCCTGCTTGCTGCAGGCGGGACAAGGCCCGCGTCGGGGAAGGCGTCGGCCAGGTACGCGCATATCGCCGCCGCCTCGGTAACGACTGCGTCGCCGTGCCTGATCGCGGGAACCTTGCCCATCGGGTTGATCGCCAGATAATCGGCCGCTTTCATCGTCGTGGCGAAGTCGAGCAACTCGGTGCGGTAGGGCTTGCCGACCTCCTCGAGCATCCAGCGGGCGATGCGGCCGCGCGACATCGGGTTGGTAAAAAGGACGAGCTCGTCGGTCATGGTGACACTCTCTTCGCTATAGGTGGGAGGGCCTGCAGGACGACCGAGTCGCTTAGTCCGCGTAGCCCGGCAATTCGCGATCGAGTACGCGCATCATCGCTTCGAAGTACAGGCGATCACGCTCGGCGCGGGAGTGCCGGTCGTTGTTCGATGGCGCCTGGACCCGCGTCACGACATCTTCAGCCAGTACTTCGATCGGCATGCCCGTCGATAGCGCCAACACCTGCGTGCGGCAAACGCGCTCGAGCATGTAGGCACGCTTGTACGCCTGCCCGACGTTTCTCCCGGTGACGATCACGCCGTGGTTCTTCATGAACAGGATCGCCTTGTCGCCGATCACGCCCGCCAGGCGCTCGCCCTCTTCCAGCGAATCGGCGGTGCCGGCATAGTCGTCGTCGTAGGCGACTCGGCCGTGGAAAAAGGCCGCGGTCTGGTTGGCCGGCAACAGGCGATTGTCCTTCAGCATGTTGAGCGCGAGCGCCCAAGGCTGATGCGTGTGCAGCACCACGCGAACGCCGCACAGACGGTGGATCGGCGCATGGATGCACTGCGCGGACAGCTCGACCACGCCTTCACCGTCCAGCGTCGTGCCCGCTTCATCGAAGACGATCATGTCGCTCGCCCGCGCTTCCGACCAATGCAGGCCAAACGGAAGGATCAGGTACCGGTCATCCCGGCCAGGCACGGTCACGGTGAAATGGTTGTCGATCCCCTCCTCCAGCTCGTGCAGTACGGCCAGGCGATGGGCAGCGGCGAGCTCGATCTTCGCTTGTGCAACCGCATCGAGCGCGGGCGTTGAAGTCAGCGAGTGAACGGACATGATGGGCCTCTCGAAACGGGCTTCCCGTCGAAGTATACCGAGCAGCGAGTTCAGCGGCAGCGCGCGGCGCTCAAAAGCAGACGGCGCGACACCCCTGCGAGCGCCGCGCCGTCGCGTGGAGCGGATGGGTCTATGCGTTCGCGACCGACAGCTCAGTCTTCGGCTTGTCGAAGAACTGCTCGTCCTCGGTCGAGCCCTTGAGCGCGGTCGTCGATGACTGCCCGCCCTGGATCGTCTGCGTAACGGAATCGAAGTAGCTCGTCCCGACTTCGCGCTGGTGCTTGATCGCGGTGAAACCCTTCGCCACCGCGGCGAACTCGGCTTCCTGCAGCTCGACGAACGCGGTCATCTGATTATGCGCGTAGCCGTGCGCCAGGTTGAACATGCTGTAGTTGAGGCTGTGGAATCCGGCGAGCGTGATGAACTGGAACTTATAGCCCATCGCGCCCAGCTCGCGCTGGAACCTGGCGACCGTCGAATCGTCGAGGTTCTTTTTCCAGTTGAACGACGGTGAGCAGTTGTACGCGAGCATCTTGCCGGGAAACTTGGCGTGGATGGCGTCGGCAAATTCCTTGGCGAATTTGAGATCGGGCTTGCCGGTCTCGCACCATAGCAGGTCGGCATACGGCGCGTAGGCGAGGCCGCGCGATACCGCCTGATCGAGCCCCGCGCGCGTCTTGTAGAAGCCTTCGACGGTGCGCTCGCCGGTACAGAACGCCTTGTCGTTGTTGTCGATGTCGGAGGTGACGAGATCGGCGGCCTCGGCGTCGGTGCGCGCCAGAATCACCGTCGGCACGCCCATGCAATCGGCGGCGAGTCGCGCCGCGATGAGCTTCTCGACCGCTTCGCGTGTCGGCACCAGTACCTTGCCGCCCATGTGCCCGCACTTCTTGACAGATGCGAGCTGGTCCTCAAAGTGCACACCGGCGGCGCCGGCCTCGATCATCGACTTCATCAGCTCGAACGCATTGAGCACACCGCCGAATCCCGCTTCGGCATCGGCGACGATCGGCGC
>JBDTZQ010000178.1:0-5847 GCA_040005035.1 Betaproteobacteria bacterium
GCATCTGGCGCGTCGCCGAAGCGCTCGAGTACGGCATGGTGGGCGTCAACACCGGACTCATCACCACCGAGGTGGCGCCCTTCGGCGGAGTCAAGCAGTCGGGACTCGGCCGCGAGGGTTCAAAGTACGGCATCGACGAGTACGTCGAGATCAAGTACGTGTGCATGGGCGGCATCTAGATGCGCGCTGACGCGATCGTTCAAAACGCGGCGGGCTGCGGCGCGGGCTCCCCGCGCGGCGCGGGAAACTGCGCCGGGAAATAGTCGACCGACGGGTTGGGCGCCGGCGCTGCCGCGGCAGGCGCCGTCGCCGATACGTTTGCATCGGCGGGCGTCGCAACCAACTGTGGCGTGTCGACGGCGAGGACGACGCAGCCCAGCACCGCGGCCCACACGGCGAACTGCAGCGAGAAAAGCAGATGGTCTGTTACGGGTTCGGGATATTTGCTTTCGGACATGGTTCGGCTCCGTGAGTGTCGAGACGTGGCGGCAACCATGCGCTCGAGCCGGGAATGGCTATGTCGACGGTTGCCGACGCTTACGACTGTAGAAGACAGGAGCCGCGTGGGCGATGGAGCATTCCGCGACCGATACACCGAAAATTCACGCCGTATGGCTGGCAGCGTCGTCTTGGCGACGGATGCGCAGGAACGCCGGCGCGGGTGCGCCAGAGCGAGCGAAGTAGCCGCGCCGTCTACCAGCCCGCGGGCGGTTTCTTGAGCACGGTGATCGTGCGTTCCGTGATCGTGAGATAGCCGCCGCCCACCAGGTCCTTGAGCAGGCGACTGATCATGTCGCGCGACGCGCCGACGCGCTCGGCGATGTCCTGCTGCGTGAGCTTCTCCGGCACCAGCATGACGCCGTCGCGCTCCACGGCGAGCGTCGTGATGAGCCGCACCAGCCGGCCATAGACGTCGGAAAGCGCCAGGCTCTTGACGTTCTCCGTGGTCGTACGCACCCGCTGGATCAGCTTGCCGATGATGTGCATCGCGAACTCGGGGTGCGCCAGCAGGAAATCACGGAAACTCGCGCGGGTGACGATCGCGCAGGTGGTCTGCTCGACGGTCATCACCGACGCCGATCGCGGGCTGCCGTCGAGTGACATTTCGCCGACGTATTCGCCGGGTCCGAAAAAGCTGAGCACGATCTCGCGGCCCGCGGCATTGCTCGCGTAGACCTTCACCCTTCCGGAGAGCACGATGTAGAGCGACTCGCTGGTGTCGCCCTCGTTGATGAGGATCGTGCCCTTCTGAAAAGTGCGCACCACGCCCTCCTCGGCGATGGCGCGCAGTGTTCCCTCGGTGAGTGGCGCGAGCAGGTCGCCTGTGGTCGGGGCGGACTTGGGCATGTCGATAGGTCGCGGGTCTCGCGGGTCTCGAGCGGCATCGTAGCACGCCGCCGCAGCGCCGATGCTGCCGGGCGCCGTCAGATCTTGCGCAGGTCGTCGATGATCTTGCCGTCGTTGGCGAGCACGCCCGCCTCGTGGAACGCAACGTCGCCGCGCAGCTTGGTGATGTCGCGGACGCTTGCGATGATCGCCCCGGAGCTGCTTGCCGCGCCGGCCGCATCCCGGACCTCAGCGTGCAGCGTCATGCGATCGACGCCCTCGGGATTGTCGACGACCAGGCGCGCGCGCACGATCTCCGGGTGGCGGCGCAGCACCTCGGCGATCTGCGAGGGATGCACGAACATGCCCTTGACCTTCGCGGTCTGGTCGGCGCGTCCCATCCAGCCCTTGATGCGCAGGTTGGTGCGGCCACAGGGCGAGATCCCCGGGAGCACCGCCGAAAGATCGCCGGTGCCGAAGCGAAGCAGCGGGTAGTCCGCGTTGGCGAGCTGGGTGACCACGACCTCGCCGACTTCGCCGGACGCGACTGGATCGGCGGTGCCGGGTCGCACGATCTCGACGATCACGCCCTCGTCGACAATGAGCCCCTCGCGTGCCGCCGATTCATAGGCGATCGAGCCGACATCGGCCGTCGCGTAAACCTGGTAGGCGTCGATGCCGCGATCGCGCAGCGCGTCGCGCATGCTCGCCGGGAACGGCTCGCCCGAGAACAGTGCCTTGCGCAACCTGGGAAGCGCGACGCCCTGCTCCGCGGCCTTGTCGAGGATGATTCTCAGGAACGACGGCGTGCCTACGTAGCCGTCGGCGCCGAGGTCGCGCATCGCCTGCACCTGTTGCTCGGTTTGTCCCGTGCCGCCACGGCAGACGGTGCATCCGATCGCCTGCGCGCCGCCTTCGAGCATCGCGCCGCCCGGCGTGAGGTGATAGGAGAAGCAATTGTGCACCAGGTCGCCCGCACGAAATCCCGCCGCGAACAACGCGCGTGCAAGGCGCCAGTAGTCTTCCACAGCACCCTCGGGCTCGTAGAGCGGCCCGGGCGAAGCGTAGACGCGGCGGGCGCGGCGCGCGGCATCGCCCCAGCCGCTAATCGCAAAGCCGCCGAAGGGCAAGCTTGCCTTTTGCAGGTCGACGAGCTCGGACTTGCGCACGACGGGAAGCGACGCCAGTACGCCGCGCGTCGTGATGTCACTGGGCTCGATATCGCGAAGGAGCTGCGCGTACGCGCTCGAATGTGCCTTGGCGTACGCCACCTGCGCGGGCAGCGCCGCGAACAGCGCGCGCTCGCGCGCTTCGGGATCGCGCGTTTCCAGTGGGTCGAAATGCTCGCCCACGCTACGCGAGCCAGCGCTTGCGTCGGCGATAGTGCTTGACGTCGCGAAACGACTTGCGGCCCGCGGTCGACAACCCCAGGTAGAACTCCTTCACGTCCTCGTTCTGCGCAAGGTCCGCCGCCACTCCGTCCATCACGACGCGGCCGTTCTCGAGGATGTAGCCGTAATGCGCGAAGCGCAGCGCGATGTGCGTGTTCTGCTCGGCGAGCAGGAAGCTCACGCCTTCCTTCTCGTTCAAATCTCGGACGATGCCGAATATCTCCTCGACGATCTGCGGCGCGAGCCCCATCGACGGCTCGTCGAGCAGGATCATTGACGGCTGCGCCATCAGGGCGCGCCCGACCGCGGTCATCTGCTGCTCGCCGCCGGACGTGTAGCCGGCGAGGCTCCCGCGCCGCTGCTTGAGCCGCGGGAAATACTGGTAGACCTTGTCGAGCGCGTCACGCGTGCGCGCGCGCGATACGCTGCGCGTGAAAGCCCCGGTGAGCAGGTTCTCCTCGACCGTCAGGTGCGCGAAGCAGTGCCGGCCCTCCATCACCTGGCACACACCCATGCGCACGAGCGCATTCGGCGTGAGCTTGTCGACACGCTGCCCGCGATATTCGATCGTTCCCTTGGTGACCTCACCGCGCTCGGCGCGCAGCAAGTTCGAGATCGCCTTGAGCGTCGTTGTCTTGCCGGCGCCGTTGGCGCCGAGCAGCGCGACGATCTTGCCCTGTGGAACCTCGAGCGACACGCCCTTGAGCACGAGGATGACATGGTCGTAGATCACCTCGATGTTGTTCACCGAGATGGCCGAGCCGGCGTGCGCGGGGGCGACGGCGTGGGTCATGCGCGAATACGCTATGTGCGCGGCGGCGAAGGTGCCCGAGCTCGTCCGCAGCGCGGAAGAGTCCGGGCCTGCGTTTTCAGCCTTCCTTGCCGCAGTCGCGAGGCGTGATTTTTTTCTCGGCTGCGTACTTGCCGGCGGTCTCCTCGACCATCTTTCGAACCAGCTCGCGATCACCGGCCATGAACGGCGTCACCTGCTTGAAGGCGCTGCCGTCCCAAACCTGGAATTTGACCATGCCCGAGCCTTCGTGATCGAGGCAGCTCGTCTTGATCGGCGGGAACAGACCGGCGGCGCCGAGCTCCTTGATGCGAGCCTCGGTGAGATTCAGGTGTTCGTAGCCCCAGCGAAGCTGCTCGGGCGTCATCACCTTGCCCTTGCCGTACTTCGCCTGCGCGACGCGAAGCGCCTCGACTACGATCATCCCGTAGACGACGCCGCGCGTGTACATTACGTTGCCCAGGCGCGACTTGTCCTCGAGATTGCCCTTGCCGGCGGCGTAGACCTTGTTCTTGATGTCCTGCATGACCGGGAAATTCGTGCCGCTCGCCGTGAACGACGCGCTGACGTACCCCTTGGCCGCGTCGGCCGCCGGAATGACGTCTTCCTCCGAGCCTGCCCACCAGACGCCGAGCAGCTTGTCGCGCGGGTAGCCGGTCTTGGCCGCGGTCTTGAGCGCCACCGTGCTCATCACCCCGTAGGTCCAGACGATGACGTAGTCGGGCTTGGCCTGCCGGATCTGCAGCCATTGCGATTCCATTGTCTGACCGGGGGGCGTGACGGGAATCTTCAGCACTTCGAAGCCCCACTTGGCGCCGAGCGCGTCGAGCACGGGAATGGGCTCCTTGCCGTACGCCGAGTCGTGATACAGGAACGCGATCTTCTTTCCCTTGAGCTTTTCCGCGCTGCCTTCCTTCTGCCCGAGATACGCGATCATCGCCGCCATCTGGTCCCAGTAGGTCGTGCCGAGCGGGAACACCCAGTCGTAGACGCGGCCGTCGGCCGAGCTCGCCAAGCCGTAACCGAAGGTGGTCAGCGGAATCTTGTCCTGCGCCACCCGGTCGAACAAACCGTAGGCGATGCCGGTGGACAACGGCTCGACCGTGCTGGCGCCGCCGTTCTTCTTTTTCAGCCGCTCGTAGCACTCCACGCCCTTCGAGGCGTTGTATTCGGTCTCGCACTCTTCCCAGACGAGCTTCACGCCATTGACGCCGCCGGTCATGTTGATCAGCGTCCAGTAGTCGATTGCGCCGCCGTAATAGCCGGATCCTCCTGCTGCGTAGGGGCCGACGCGATACGACAGCACCGGGATGAATTGCTCGTTCTGCGCGCTTGCCGCCGACGCCGCGGCGAACAGCGCCACGGCGAGCAGCATGGACTTCGTTGACTTCATGTTGCGCCTCCTGAGGAATCTACGTTGATCTGGCTGGGACCAGCCAAGGTCCACCGTCGCCTTCTTCGGAGGCAATCGGCGAAACGTCACACCCCGCATGGTACCGCGACGCAGGTTTTCCGGCACCGGACGGCGAACCGGAGGCAGTCAGTGCGGAAACGGCCACAATCGCAGCTTTTCCTTGGCGATCTGCCACAGCCGGGCCAGCCCGTGCGGCTCGACGATGAGGAAAAAGATGATCAACCCGCCAAACACCATAAGCTCGAGGTTGGAGATCGCGCTCTCCGGGACATGCAATCCCAGGGCGCTGTCCATGAAGCGCACGCTGACGCTCAGCAGGACGGGCAGGAGCGTGACAAATGCGGCGCCGAGGAACGAGCCCAGCACGGTGCCGACGCCGCCGATGATCACCATGAACAGGACGCGGAACGACAAGTCGAGGTTGAAGGCCTCCGGCTCCACCGTGCCCAGATAGGCATAGGCGAAAAGCGCGCCGGCGACGCCGCAGTAGAACGAGCTCACCGCAAAGGCAAGGAGCTTGGCGCGCATCAGCCGGATGCCGATGACCTCGGCGGCGACGTCCATGTCGCGCACGGCCATCCATGTGCGGCCCACGGCGCCCCGCGCCATGTTCTTCGCCGCCAGCGCCATCAGCGTCACGATCGAAAGCACCAGTAGATATTTGGCCGGCGGCGTCGTGAACGCGTAGCCGAGGATGACGACCTGCTGGGCGGTGATGACGCCGGAAGCGCTGTAGTTTGTGACCCAGCCGACCTTGGTGAGGAACCACAGGATGAAGAACTGTGCGGCCAGCGTTGCGACTGCGAGATAGAAGCCGCGGATGCGCAAGCTCGGCAGGCCGAACAGCACGCCCACCAGCGCCGCGACGAGTCCGCCGCCGGCGAACGCCAGCAGCACCGGCATGCCTGGCACGCGCAGCATGAAGT
>JBDTZQ010000048.1:0-19552 GCA_040005035.1 Betaproteobacteria bacterium
GGACCGACCAGCGCGACCGATTCGCCGGGAGCGACGCGCAGGCCGACACCGGCGAGCGCGTCGCGCTCGGCGCCGGCGTAGCGGACGAACACGTCGTCGAAGAGCAGCTCGCCGCGAACCTTGGCGAGCGCCAGCGTGCCATGGTCCTCCTCCGACTTCTCGTCGAGCAGCGCGAAGATGCTTTCTGCGGCGGCGAGGCCGCGCTGGATGTTGGCATTGACGCCGGACAGCGAGCGCAGCCGGTCGAGCAGCGTGAGCAGCGCGATCACGTACGCGGTGAAGGGGCCGGGATCGAACCCGCCGGTCTCGCTCTGCTTGAGCATCAGGTAGACGATGAATCCGACGGCGACCGCGCCGAAGAACTGCAGCATCGGCGAGCTCGCGGCGCTCGCCGACGATTGCTTGCTCATCGACTGGCGCAAGCGGTTGGCGACCGTAACGGCGCGCTCGCGCTCGTAGCGCTGCCCGCCGAACACCTTGACCACGCGCTGGCCGCCGACGATCTCCTCGAGCACCTGCGTGATGGCGCCGGTGCGCTGCTGCACGTCGCGCGCGACGCGGCGCAGTCGCCGGCTGAAGTAGCGCACGGTGGCGGCGACCAGCGGGAAGGCGACGATCGAGATCAGCGTCAGCTGCCAGTTGAGCCAGAACAGGAACGCGAGGCTGCCCGCGATGGTAAGCGTGCTGCGCACCGCCGTGGTGATCGCCGACGACGTCGCCGCGGCGAGTTGATAGGCGTCGAAGGTGAACTTGGAGATGAGCCGGCCCGACGAATTGGCGTCGAAGAACGCGGTGGGCAGCGACAGCAGGCGGTCGATCATCTGCCGGCGCAGGTCGAATACGACACGGTGTCCCGTCCAGGCCATGCCGTATTCCGACACGAACGATCCCAGGCCGCGGAGGAGGAACACCCCCACCACCGCGAGCGGAAGGCGAAGCGTCGTCTCCGGATCGGGGTGCTGCAGCTTCTGGATGATCGGAATGACCATGTAGGCCATGAGAACGTCGCCGGCGGCGACGATGACCATCCCGACGACCGCCAGCGCGAACGCCCACCAGTACGGACGTACGTAGGAAAGCAGGCGCCGGTAGAGGAGCAGGCTGGACGACACGGGAGCGCTGGCGGTATGCGGCGCCGGCGGGCGCCGGCGCATATGTGAAAGTGCGATCGAAGTGCGCTCGATTATAGCGCAGCGGTCAAGCCCGCCTGAGGATCTGGAAGCCCTTGCCCGGACGCTGCGCCGTGGCTTAAGCCCGCACGTCGCCTTCGCCTGCCGACTTGCCGGCGGAGGCCGCCGAGTTGCCGGCGTAGGCCGCCGCCAACAGGTCGCGATAGAGCAGCGCCAGCTGCAGCGTCATCGCGGCGGGCGTCAGCGGCAGTACCGCCTCGCGGGCGCGCGCGCCACGCGCTTCGCGCGCGGCGGGATCGATCAGCCAGCGCATGTGTGCGGCGAGCCCGTCGACGTCCCATGCGGGGCAGACGAAACCCGCGTCGTGCTCGATGACGAGCTCGGCCGCGCCGCACTTGGTGCTCGTCACCACCGGCAACCCGCACGCCATCGCTTCGAGCGCGGCGTTCGGGCACGGGTCATAGAGCGTCGGCAGCACGAACGCGTCGGCGGCGCCGTAGAAGGGCCGGGTATCGTCCTGCGGGCCGAGCAGCGCGACGCGATTGCGCAGGCCGAGCCGCCGGGCGAGGCGCTCGTAGGCTCCCAGCGACTTGTCGCGCCCGACGACGATCAGGTGGCAGTCGTCGGGAAGCTGCGCCAAGGCGCGCACGGCGCGCGCCACACCCTTGCGCGCGTACCCCGATCCGACCAGCAGGAACACCGTGGCCTCGTCCGGAATGCGCAACGCCGTGCGCACCGCTTCTCGATGCTTGCGAAGCTCCGGCGAGAACGCGTCGCTGTCGACGCCGTTGTAGATCACCGGAAGCCTTTGCTCGGCGACGCCGAAGCGCTCGTGGATCTCGGCGCGAACCATTTTCGAATTGCAGATCACCGCGCGCAGCACCGGGCTCGCAAACAGCCGGCGCTCGATGCCGGTCACGTAGCGGTGGTAGGGCGCCGATTCGGTGAGCCATCGCCGGAACCGCGATGCGCCACGCAGCCGCTCGTCGAGAAACGCGCGGTGCACGCCATCGCCGGCGCGATAGACATCGCAGCACAATAGGCGCTCGTGCGACTGGACGAGCTCGGGCGGCTTGCGCGCGACCTCGCGACAGACGCGCCGCGCGAAGCTCCAGTCGCGCCACAGCCGGCCGATGTAGAACGGGTTGCAGATGACCGGCTCGATGAGCTGCAGCCGCATCTGCGGCCACGCTCGCGTGTACAGCGATATGGCGATGCCGCGCTCGAGCAATGCTTCCAGAGCGCCCTCGACGAAGCGCTCGGCACCTCCATACGGCGTATAGCGCTGGCGGACGATGGCGAGGCGCATCAGCGTGCCGTGCGGGCGGATCGCGGGCCCGGCGACCGGGTCGGCGCAAGTGTCACTGGATGCTCCGGGTAGCGGAGTGCGCGAGAATCTCGGTCACGGCCGCGTGGACGCGCTCGACGGGCAACGTCGACAGGCACTCGGAGATCTTGCCGCCGCCGCAGCCGTCGATGCCGCAGGGACGGCACGGATGGCTGGTCGAGGCGACGACGCGATGCGCCACCCGCCACGGCCCCCACTCGACCTCACCGCTCGGGCCGAACAGCGCCACGACGGGCGTGCCCATCGCCGCCGCGATGTGCATCGGCGCCGAATCGACCCCGATGAAGGCGCGCGCCTCGCGGGTGAACGCCGCCAGCTCGCGCATGCTGAGCGCGCCGACCAGGTCGACGATGCGCGGGCGCGACGCGCTGGCGCACGCGGCGAGGATCGCCTCGACCAGCGCGCGTTCGCGGGCATCGGGTGCTCCGGTGACTGCGATGCGCAGCCCATCCGCGGCGAGGCGGTCGAGCAGCGCCGCCGAGCGCTCCGGCGGCCAGCACTTGAACAGCCAGCGCGATCCCGGGTGCATCTGAACGAAGCGATGCGATTCGAGCCCCTGTTGCGCGAAGAGGTTGCGCACGCGCGCCGCCGACTTGTCGTCCGGGCAGAGCACGAGCCGCTTCTCCTCGTCGGCCGGCTGCAACCCGATGCGGCGCAGCGCGTCCAGGTTGCATTCGACCATGTGCCGCGGCGTCGTGCGCGGAAGCCGGTACAGGTGCGTGAAGCTCCTGCCCCAGGCGCGATGCGCGCCTTCGCGCTCGCGCGCGACCGCGTAGCGCGGCTTGAGCGCGCGGGCGAGCCATGCGCCGCGTGGATGTTCGGTGAGATGTACGAGCAGGTCGAAGCGGCGCGCGCGCAGCGCGCTGAGCAGCCTCCACTCGGCGCGTGAGTGCGCGATCCAGCCTTCGCGCTTCCATTCGCGGTCGATGGTGTGGATGTTCTCGATGCCCGGATGACCTTCGAGCATTGGCGCGGTTTCCCGATAGACCAGCGCGTCGACCTCGGCGCCGGCGAGCGCGCGCCGGAGGACCGTGAACACGGGGGAGGTCAATAGCACGTCGCCGTGGTGGCGCAGCTTGGTGACCAGCACGCGACGAACCGCCGTAGGGTCGACGGGGTCCGGCAGGGGGTTGAACATGCCCTGACGATAACAAAATGCGTTGTCGGGTACAAACACCCGCTGCGCGCTGCAGTCAGGGCTTACTCGTCCACCAAGCCGCGTGGGTATTGCGTGCGTGCTCGATCGGGTACAATCTTGCGCAACACCCGCACGCCCGGCAACCCACCCGCAGCCCATCCGCGCCGACACCGCCATGCCGAACGAGGCTGCCTCCTCCTTGCTCAAAGCGCAGATCCTCGCGGAGGCGCTCCCCTACATCCAGCGCTTCCACGACAAGACGATCGTCATCAAATACGGCGGCAATGCGATGACCGAGGCCAAGCTCAAGGCCGGTTTCGCGCGCGATGTGGTGATGCTCAAGCTCGTCGGCATGAATCCGGTGATCGTCCACGGCGGCGGCCCGCAGATCGGCGACCTGCTCAAGACGATGGGCATCCAGAGCGAGTTCAAGCAAGGCATGCGCGTCACCGATGAGAAGGTGATGAACGTGGTTGAAATGGTCCTGGGTGAGCTCAACCAGGAGATCGTGGGCCTGATCAACCAATACGGCGGTCGCGCGGTGGGGCTCACCGGGCAGGACGGAGCGTTCATACACGCGCGCAAGATGCTTCTGCGAAGCGAGAGCAACCATGACGACATGGTCGACATCGGGCTGGTCGGTGAGATCGAGCGCATCGATCCCGAGTTGATCAACCTGCTCGACTCGCGCGATTTCATTCCGGTGATCGCGCCGATCGGGGTCGGCGACGAAGGCGAGGCCTACAACATCAACGCCGATCTCGTCGCCGGCAAGCTCGCGGAAACGCTCAAAGCCGAGAAGCTTGTGCTGATGACCAACACGACCGGCGTCCTCGACAAGAACAACAACCTGCTCACCGGATTGACGGCGAGCGAGATCGAGGCGCTTTTTGCCGACGGCACCATTCACGGTGGCATGCTGCCGAAGATCGGCTCCGCGCTGGAGGCGGTGAAGAACGGCGTGAAGAGCTCGCACATCATCGACGGCCGGGTCGAGCACGCGTTGCTGCTGGAAGTTCTGACCAACGAGGGTGTGGGCACGATGATCAGGGCGGATTAGGACGCAATTCCGCGGTCGATGTCGAGATTGCGCACGAGAGTGCGCGTGCGGTCGAGCTGTGAGGGGGGGCGATGGCGATCAAACCGGGCGAGCGGCGGTTGCAGATCCTGCAGACGCTGGCGGCGATGCTGGAAACGCCGCGTGGAGAAAAGATCACGACCGCGGCACTGGCCGCCCGCCTCGACGTCTCCGAGGCCGCGCTCTATCGGCATTTCGCCAGCAAGGCGCAGATGTTCGAGGGGTTGATCGAATTCATCGAGACGACGCTGTTCTCGATGCTCAACCGCATCACCAGCGACAGCGAGGACGGCGTGGCACAGGCCACGCAGATGGTCGCCGTGCTCCTGGGCTTCGCCGAGAAGAATCCGGGGATGACCCGCGTTCTCATCGGCGACGCGCTGGTCAACGAGGACGAGCGCCTGCAAGCGCGGATGAACCAGCTCTACGATCGGATCGAAGCGTCGATGCGCCAGTCGCTCAAGATCGCGCATGCCGCGGGCGCGTGGACGGGTGATGCCAGTGGCACCGCCAACGCGCTGCTCGCCTTCGTGCTCGGCCGCTGGATGCTCTTCGCCAAGAGCGGCTTCAAGCGTCTCCCGCAAGAAGGTTGGGAGACGCAACGCAAGTTCCTGTTCGGCTGACGCTTCGACGCCGGCGCGTCCGGCGCGTCGCCGTCGAGGCCTGGACCCAGCGCCCGCGCAGTTGCCTGCCGCGCCGTTCTACGCCATGCCCAGCGCCAGTACGTTACTGAAGCAAGCCAGCCGCGCGCTCGACGCGGGGCAGATCGCCGCTGCCGAGTCGTTCGCGATGCAGGCCCTCGGGAAGAAGCTCGACGCCAGTCATGGCAGCGCGCTGTTCGATCTCGGCAATCAGCTCTCCGAGCGCGACGCATTCAAGACAGCGCGCGTTGTTTTCGAGCGCGCGCTGGACATCTTTCCGGGGCACTTGGGATTGCTCAACAATCTCGGTGTGCTCTACGAGCGTGCCGGCGATGGCGCAAGCGCCGAGCGCACGTTGCGCGAGGCGGTGTCGGGCGATCCCGGAGCGATGATGGCGCTCGCCAATCTCGCGCACCTAGTCTTCGCGCAGGGACGGCTCGCCGAGGCGCTGCCCCTGTTCAACCGGCTGGTCGACGTCGCGCCGGACGCGCCGGCCGAGGTGTGGAACAATCGCGGGGTATGCCAGCAGCGCGCCCGGGATCGCGGCGCGGAGGCGAGCTTCCGGAGGGCGCTCGAGCTCTCGCCGGGCTCCGCGGCGGTGCTCGCCAACCTCGGTTTTCTGCTCGCGGCGCAGCGTCGCTACGCGGAGGCGCGTGCGCTGCTCGAGCGGGCGCGTTCACTCGAGCCCGATCGCCTGCAGGTCGTCGCGCAGTGCGTCGAGCTGCAGCTCCAGTTTTGCGACTGGACCGACTTCGAGGAGAGGCGAGCGCAGGTCATCGACGGCGTGGCGCGCCTGCCGGCGCCGGGGCAGACCGTCGCGCCGTTCGGATTGCTCGCCTACTGCGACGATCCGGGGTTGCAGCTCGCCGCGGCGCGCAGTTTCGCATGGCCGGCGCTTGCTCCGCCGCGTTCTCGGTCGCCGCGTGCAAGGTCGCAGCGGCTGCGCCTGGGCTTCGCTGCATCGGCGTTCCACGATCATCCGGTCTCGAGGATGGTCGCCGAGCTCTTCGAGCGCATCGACCGCGACCGCTTCGAGGTCATCGCCTACGACCTCGACGGCAGCGAAGCCGACGCGATGCGCGCGCGCATCGAATCCGCGGTCGATGCGTACGTCGCGCTGGGGCGAGCCTCGGCCGGGGAGGCCGCCGCGCGTATAGAGGCGGACGCCATCGACGTGCTCTTCGACCTCACCGGGCATACCGCCGGCGCGCGGCCCGAAGTGTTTGCCGCGCGGGCGGCACCGCTCCAGGTCAACTATCTCGGGTACGCCGGAACGCTAGGCGCCGGCTTCTACGACCATGCGATCGGCGATGCGATCGCCACGCCCCCGGCGCTGCAGGCGCAGTTCGTCGAAGCGCTCGTATCGCTCGAGGGCTGCTACCTGCCGAGCGACTCGCACCGCGTCGTCGGCGCGGCGCCGGCGCGCGCTGACTATGCATTGCCCGAAGATGCATTTGTGCTCGTCACGCAAGCCGCGCCGTACAAGATCATCCCGGAAATGTTCCAGACATGGAGCGCCATCTTGCGCGCGGTCGGCAACGCCGTGCTGTGGCTTCGACCGATGCCCGACGAGGCGCAGTCCAACCTGCGCGCCGAAGCGCGGCTCAGGAGCGTCGACGATGCGCGGCTGGTCTTCGCGCCGCTGGAGCCGACGGCGCGCTATCTCGCGCGCTACCGGCTGGCCGACCTGTACGTCGACACGTATCCTTTCGGATCGCATACCACCGTCAACGACGCGCTTTACGCCGGCCTTCCTGTGGTGACCCTGCGCGGCCGCAGCATGGCAGCCCGTGCATCGGCGTCCCAGGCGTGCGCCGCGGGGCTGTCCGCGCTGGTCGTCGATTCACATGAAGCGTACGTCGACATCGTGATCGCGCTCGCGCGCGACCGTGCGCGCCTGGCGGGAATCGCCGGAACTCTTGCCGACAGCGCGTCCAACCCGTTGTTCGACATGGACGCCTACGTCCGTCGCTTCGAAGTCGCGGTGCTCGACATGTGCACGCGCGCCGGCATCGCCGGGTCAGGCTAGGTCGCCAGCGTCGTCGACGGCGCGATGCGGCACCCGGCGATGCGCCATTCGCCGTTCTTCTGCCGCTCCAGGATGTAGAGGGCCACGCGCACGGTGTTGTCGGTGTCGATCAGCCGCAGCGGAACGACGACGGTGCCGTCGATGACGGCGCCCGGGAGAAACTCGACGTAGCGCGCGGTGAGCAGCGGCGCGTAACCGGTCCGCACCAGCTCGAGGAACGTCTCGGGGTCGCCGAATTGCGCGCGGATTCCAGGCGATGCATACGCAAAGGCCTTCACGCCTTCTCCCGCGACCAGCGCCGCGCGCTGCGCGCTGATGATCCTTTCCATCGCTTTCCACTCGGAGGGCTTTGGATCGCCCGGCAGCGGCGCCTCCTGAGCGCGAGCGCCTTGGGCGAACGCCACGACGACGCAAGCGAGCAGCGCAAGGCACGCGCGTCGCGTCGCGCGCGAAACGACAAGGCGGCCCGTCGCGCTCATCGGGGACCTCCGCGCTGCGCGCGACGGCTCATTGGACAACCCGGCGCTCGGGGCGGCGCGGTTGGGTCTGGGCGCTCATAGGAGTACCTCCGCGCTGCGCGCTTCGGCTCATTGGACAACCCGGCGCTCGGGGCGGCGCGGTTGGGTCCTGGCGCTCATGTCCGACTCGCCCCGCAGACGGCGCACGCCGGATCACGAAGCACGCGCACTTCGCGCCACTCTCCGCTGAGCGCGTCGACGAGTAGCAGCCGGCCGGCGAGCGAGCGCCCGACGCCGGCCAGCAGCTTGAGCGCTTCCGCGGCCTGTGCCGCGCCGACGATGCCCACCAGCGGGGCAAACACACCCATGGTGGCGCAGCGCGTCTCGTCCTGCTCGTCGCTCTCGCCGAACAGACAGTGGTAGCACGGGCTTTGTGGATCGCGCGGATCGAACACCGCAAGCTGGCCATCGAAACGAATGGCGGCGCCCGAGACCAACGGCTTTTGCGCGGCGACGCTGGCGCGGTTGACGGCGTGGCGCGTCGCGAAGTTGTCAGAGCAGTCGATCAGCACGTCGGCGGCGGCGGCGAGCGGGCCGAGCTCGGCATCGCCGACGCGCGTTGCGACCCCAACCACGCGCACCTCGGGATTGAGCGCGGCGAGGCGCTCGCTGGCGGCGTCGACCTTGCGGCGGCCGACGGCGTTGACGTCGAACAGGATCTGGCGCTGCAAATTGGTGAGATCGACGTGATCGGAATCCACCAGGGTCAGCGTCCCGACGCCGGCGGCGGCGAGAAAATGCGCCGCCGGGTTACCCAGTCCGCCGACGCCGACGATGAGCACGTGCGCGCAGGCGAAGCGCGCCTGGGCATCGATGCCAAGCTCTGCCAGCAGCACGTGCCGGCTGTAGCGCAGTAGCTGGGTGTCGTCCATGGATGCTGCGTGCGGGGGGACTGAGTAAAAACGCCCGGACGGGCCGGGCGCTTTTGCTTCGAACTCGGTTGTTCTCTATTTCGCCTGCGCAGCCACAGCCTTCGACGACGCGATCACCGGAAGGCCCTTGAGCTGGTTGAGCGCCTGCTTGAGCTGGAAATCCTCGACCGAGCCGAACTCCGCGCGCGGCAGCATGGCTTCGATCGACTTGACGCCATCCTTTTCGGGCACGGCCTTGGCGGCACCCTTCGCGGCGGCATCTGCTGTGGCGACCGCAGCCGGCTTGCCATCGACCAGGTGGTGGTCCAGATTCGCCTCGCGCATGCGCGTCGGCGACTCGCGGCCGTCGTCCACCGCGATGTCGGGCTCGATGCCCTTGGCCTGGATCGAGCGCCCGCTCGGCGTGTAATAGCGTGCCGTCGTCAGCTTGAGCCCGGTGTTGGGCCCCAGCGGCAGAATGGTTTGCACCGAACCCTTGCCGAAGGTCTGCGCGCCCATCACCACTGCGCGCTTGTGGTCCTGCAGCGCGCCGGCGACGATCTCGGACGCGGACGCGGTGCCGCCGTCGACCAGCACGACCATCGGCACGCGCTTGAGCGACGCAGGCAGGTCGCGCAGGTAGTCTTCGCCGCGACCGCGCAGGTAATCGCCCTTCGTCGCCGAGAGCCGCATGCGCGCATCCGGCGTGCGGCCGTCGGTGTAGACGACCAGCGCGTCCTGCGGGAGAAATGCCGAAGCCACGCCGACCGACACGTTGAGCAATCCGCCCGGATCGCTGCGCAGGTCGAGAACCAGGCCGGTCAGCTCGCCCTGCTTGTAGAGATCGCGCAGCGCCTTGGCCATGTCCTCGCCGGTGCGCTCCTGGAACTGCACGATGCGCAGGTACCCATAGCCCGGCTCGACGAGCTTGGCGCGCACGCTGCGGAAATTGATGATTTCACGGGTCAGCGTGAAGGTCATGGGCAGGTCGACGTCCTTGCGCGCCACCGTCAGCACGATCTGCGTGCCCGGCTTGCCGCGCATCTTTTCGACGGCTTTCGACAGCGGCAGGCCGCGCGTGACGGTGTCGTCGATCTTGACGATCAGGTCGCCCGCCTTGATGCCTGCGCGAAACGCCGGCGTGTCCTCGATGGGCGACACGACCTTGATGATGCCGTCCTCGACGCCGACTTCGATGCCAAGGCCGCCGAACTTGCCCTGCGTGGAGATCTGCAGTTCCTTGAAGGCATCGGCATCGAGGAAGTCCGAATGCGGGTCGAGCCCGTGGACCATGCCATTGATGGCTTCCTTGATGAGCTTTTCGTCGGGCACCGGCTCGACGTAGTCGCTCTTGATGCGGCCGAAGACCGCGGAGAAAAGCTGCAGGTCTTCGTAGGGAATGGCCAATCGCGGCTCGCGATCGGCAAGCGCCGAGAAATTCAGGCTCAGCAAGAGCCCGAGCACCGCGCCCAGACCGACCAGTCCTGCCTTTTTCCAGCCATTGCCCATGTCTGCCCCTGCTTGTCCGCGGCGCGCCGGTTTTGGCGGCCTACGCCCGTGGAAGTTGTAAAATCCTGAGAACGAGTATACGCCCGTTTGCCGAGGGATCCGGGCGCTTCCCGTGCGTCTCGTTGCGCCGTTCGTCCGCGTCGCCACCTTCGCGGCGCCAAGCTGTGCACTACTCACTCGTCCGAACCATCGCGGGCGTGCGCACTACCCGGGTATGACGTGGACCGCACCGCGCGCCGCCGGTTCCATCGGTGCGTGCGGTCAGGTGCGCGAGAGTGAAGGCAGCACGGCTCGGCCTTGTTTGCGTCAGGCCCGCCTCCATCTCGGGTCGTGTCGAGGGCATGCGCTATCATTTCGATCCGCGCCCCTGTCCCTTCTCCCTCGCGAGTCTCCCCGGTCATGAACGCCAACGGCTCCATCGTCTCCTTTCTGCTCAATAACTGGCCTCTCGTCCTCGCCCTGCTGGGCTCGGGCGGCATGCTGGTGTGGCCGCTGCTGCAACGCCGGCTCGGTTCCTCGCGGGAGGTTGGCGCGCTCGCGGCCACGCAGCTCATCAATCGCCAGAACGCGCTGATGCTGGATCTGCGTGAACGTGACGAGTACGCCGCGGGGCGCGTCCCCAACGCCATGCACATTCCGCTCTCGCAACTCGAGAACCGCGCCAAGGAACTCGCCCGCCATACCGCGCGGCCGGTGATCGCGTATTGCGACCGCGGACAAAAGAGCCGCGGCGCCGTCGCGCTGCTCTCCAAGCTCGGCTTCGCCGAGGTCTTCACGCTGAGTGGCGGCCTGCGAGCTTGGTCCGACGCCGGCATGCCGCTGGAAAAAAGCTGATCCCGGCGCAGCTCCGATGGCCGAGGTCATGATGTATTCCACCGCGGTGTGCCCCTACTGCGTGCGTGCGGAGCAGCTGCTGCGCGCGCGTGGCGTCGCCGACATCGCCAAGGTGCGCGTCGATCTCGAGCCCGCCCGGCGAGCCGAAATGATGCAGAAGACGGGTCGCCGGACCGTCCCGCAGATCTACATCGGTGGCGTCCACGTCGGCGGCTACGACGATCTCGTGGTGCTCGATCGCGCGGGCAAGCTCACGCCCATGCTCGCTTCCGCGCCGGCCGCCGACGGGGGACACCGAGGGGGAAATTGAGGCAGCGCGATGGTGCTCCGGTAGGCCCTCGCGCTCTGCTCGATCGCGCCGCCGACCTCGAACAGCGAGGGGACGCTGTCGCGGCGCGCGCGCTGTATCAAGAAATGCTGACCGTCGAGCCCGGGCATCCCGATGCTCTGTTCGGCTTGGGAAGGCTCTGCGCGCAGCAGGGCGACCCGGTGCGCGCCGCGGAATGCTTTCGCGCGGTGCTCGCGCACGAACCTGACAACCTCGCCGCGCGCATTCACTTGGCGTCCGCCTTGGTCAATTCAGGAGACCCCGATCTCGCCTCCAGCGAGCTCGAACCCGCGGTGACCAGGCTGCCGCAGTCCCCCATCGTCAGGCAGCTCGCCGCCGCGATCGCGATGCGCCAGGGCGATGCCGTTGCGGCGCAGGCGCATTGCCGCGCCGGGCTCGCCGCGACGCCTTCGCACGCCGGTTTGTTGAACGTCCTCGGCGTTGCGCTGCGCGCCGGCGGCGCGCACGCGGAGGCCGTCGAGGCGCTTGCCGCTGCCACGCGCGCGGATCCGGGGGATGCCGGCGCATGGCTCGAGCTCGGCAACGCCTGCATGGAAGTGGAGATTGCGAAGGTCGGCTTGACCCGCGCCGGCGCGGATGAGACGCCCGACGCGCTGCGCGGAGCGGTGGCGATCGATCTGGCCATCGACGCGTTCCAGCACGCGGTCGCGTTGCAACCGTCCGCGGCCGCGCCGCGGGCGCATCTCGCGATGGCGGCGCGTTACGCGTGCGACTGGCCGGTGCTGCAAACGGCTGCGCAGGCGCTGACGCGACTATGCGCCGCCAACGCCGCGCATTGCGCTTTTTTTGCCGATGATCGCGGTGGCGCTGCTCGACGACCCGGCGACCCAGCGCGAGGTGATACGCGCCTGGTCCGGCGCGACGCTTCCGCGGACGCAGGCACCGTCGCGCCTGAGCCGCCGCGGCAACCGGTTGCGTGTCGGCTACCTGTCTTCGGACTTCCACGACCACGCGACCGCCCACCTGATGGCGGGCCTGTTCGAGCAGCACGACCGGGCGCGCGTCGAAACGTTCGCGTATGCGTCCGACGGCGACGACGGCAGCGCCATGCGCCGGCGTGTGCAGGCGGCGTTCGACCACTGGCGCGACATCCGTCTGCTCGACGATCGGCGTGCCGCGCAGGTGATATCCGCCGACGCGCTCGACGTGCTCATCGACCTCAAAGGCCACACCGACGGCAACCGTCTTCCCGTGCTGGCGCGGCGTCCCGCGCCGGTGCAGCTGCACTACCTGGGCTTCCCGGGGACGCTCGCTTTCGAAGCGATCGACGGCTTCATCGCCGACGACATCGTCGCGCCGCCGGGCTCGCAAGCGGAGTTTGCCGAAACGCTGCTTTGTCTTCCGTTGTGCTACCAGGTCAATGACGCGCAGCGCGCGCTTCCGCGCGGCGCTGCACGCAGCGCGGTGGGGCTCGCCGACGACGCGCTGGTGCTGGCCTGCTTCAGCCAGACCTACAAATTCAGCGAGCCGTTCATGAGCGTCTGGCTCGATGCGCTGCGCGAGCGCGCGCGCGCGGTGCTGTGGCTCTACGTCCCGCACGCCAGGGCGCGCCACCATTTGCGCGCGTTCGCCGAGCGCGCCGGCATCGATGCCGGCCGCGTCGTGTTTGCGCCGGCGCTATCGCAGGTCGAGCACCTGTCGCGCCTGCGTTGCGCCGACTTGGCGCTCGACGTCCTTCCTTACGGGGCGCACACCACCGGCAGCGACGCGCTGTGGGCGGGCGTTCCGCTGCTGACCTGTCGTGGACGAACGTTTGCTGGCCGAGTGGGGGCGAGCCTTTGCCATTCCAGCGGCCTTGGCGAACTCGTGACCGAATCGCTCGGCGACTATTCTGGGATGCTGCGTCGCCTGTGCTCGGACCGATCGCTGCTCGCACACCACCGGGATCACCTCGAGACCGGCCGCGCCAACCTACCGCTGTTCGACACCGCATCGTTCACCTGTGAATTCGAGCGCCTGCTCGAGCGTGCGGCGGCAGGCGTTCGACGCTGAAGACAGCCGCGACCTCGATCGCCCCGTGCGCTATAATCAACTGCTTTGCCGATCGATCAGGAATTCGTATGGCTGACCCTCAACCGCAAACCCAAACCGCCGCTCCGACGCTGGCCATCGAGAAGATCTACGTCAAGGATCTCTCGCTGGAAAACCCGGGTGCGCCGCAGTCGTTTACCATCACCGACGCGCCTAGCGTCGAAGTCGGCTTGCGTACGCGCGGCGAGCAGGTCGAGGAGAACGTCTTCGAGTGCGTGCTCACCATCACGGTCACCGCCAAGACCGGCGACAAGACGCTGTTCCTGGTCGAGGCCGCGCAGGCGGGACTGTTCCGCATCCAAGGCATACCGATGGCAGACATGCAGCCGATCATGGCGATCCATTGCCCGAACGTGCTTTTCCCGTATGTCCGGGAAACCATCGCCGACGCCGTGACTCGTGCAGGCTTCCCGCCGGTGCATCTCGATCCCATCAACTTCGAGGTGCTCTACCAGCAGCAGCTGGCCAATCTGCAACAGCAGCCGGCGGCCTCGCCGGTGCCGAGCTAGCAGCGCTCTTCGCCGTGGCGCAAGCGACGCGCCTGCTCGTCGTGCTGGCGATCGCCTGCCGCACCTCATTTGCCTGGCCGGCGGAGTTTCGTTCGACCAGCGATGTCGCGGTCCTCTACGACGCGCCGTCGACCAAGGCCAAGCCACTCTTCGTGGTCGGGCGCGACACCCCGCTGGAGACCATCGTCAGCGTCGAAGGCTGGCTCAAGGTGCGCGATGCGGGCGGGACCGTAGCCTGGATCGACCGGAAAAGCGTCAGCGAAAAGCGGATGCTGGTCGTTCGCGCCCAAGTCGCCGAGGTCCTTGCCAATCCGGCCGACAACGCGGCACTCGTGTTCAAGGCCGAGCAGAACGTCCTGCTCGAGCTTGCCGACACGGCTTATGTCTCGACGACGCCGGGCTGGGCCAAGGTGCGGCATCGCGATGGCCAGGTGGGCTTCGTGCGGATCGCGCAAGTTTGGGGTCTCTAGAGCGCATCCTGGCGCGGCGCCGTGTCGGGGGCCCGTGGGCGCACAGTGGGGCAATAGATGACTCGGCGATGCTGACCCGATGAACCCCGACGCTGTCGCGGTGCTCGGCGCGGGCGCGTGGGGCACCGCCCTTGCGGTCCACCTGGCGCGTGCCGACAGCTCGCCGCTGGTCACGCTGTGGGCGCGCGATGCCGCGCAGGCGCGATCGATCGCCGGGTCGCGCGAGAACGCGCGTTATCTTCCCGGCGTCACGCTGCCGGCCTCGATCGTGGTCGACGACGATGTCTTCCGGGCGAGCGCCGGCGCGTCGATGCTGATCGTGGCCACTCCGGTGGCGGCGCTCCCTGACATCGTCTCACTCCTGTGCGATTGTGTGCGCGCGCCGCTCGCCTGGCTGTGCAAAGGTTTCGTTGCCGATGCGTCCACCGCTTGCGGCGTGGCGTTGGCGCATCAGTTCGTGTCGCCGCGCTGGCCCGCCCCGGTCGCCGTGATCTCGGGTCCGAGCTTCGCCGAAGAGGTAGCGGCAGGGCTACCCACCGCGCTCAGCGTTGCGGCGACCTCGCCGGAGCTTGCCGAGCGTCTCGCCGGACGATTGCGCGCCGGTGCGCTGCGCGCCTACGTGAGCGCGGACATCGCCGGCGTCGAGGTGGGCGGGGCGGTCAAGAACGTGCTGGCGATCGCCGCCGGCGCGAGCGACGGTCTTGGTTTTGGCGACAACGCGCGCGCTGCGTTGATCACGCGCGGTCTCGCCGAGACCGGCCGGCTGTCCGCGGCGATGGGTGGAAAACGCGAGACGTTGATGGGATTGGCGGGCCTCGGTGACCTGGTGCTTACCTGCACCGGCGACCGGTCGCGCAACCGGCGCGTCGGGCTCGGGCTCGCACGCGGCGAGCCGCTGTCCGCGGTGCTGGCTTCACTGGGTCATGTCGCCGAAGGCGTGACGGCGGCGCGTGCTGTGCACGCGCTCTCCGGCTCGCTCGCGATCGACATGCCGATCTGTGCCGCGGTCTACCGCGTGCTCTACGAGGGACTCGAGCCGAAGCGCGCGGTCGCCGCGCTGCTCGCGCGCGAGCCGGCGCGAGAGTAGCGGCGCGAGCGAGGAGAGAGCGCTGACTTCGCACAGTCGTTTCGGAAACCCGCGCCGCGGGGAGTGACGCGGGCGTCTAGGTCGCGCCGTCAAAGGCGCGCTGCCGCCATGCTTCGTACACCGCGATCGCCACCGCGTTAGAGAGGTTTATGCTGCGCATGCCGGGCAGCATGGGGATGCGCAGTCTGTGCTCGTGCGCGAATTCGCCCAGCACCGGCTCGGGAAGCCCCGCCGTCTCGCATCCGAACACCAGCACGTCGTCCTGCCCGATCGCGCAATCGTAGAGCGAGCGAGTGGCCTGCGTGGTCATCGCGTACCACCGGCGCGCTATCATGGACAGCGCGTTGCGGCAGGCGAGCCAGTCGGCGTGCACCGCCACCCGCGCGAACTCGTGGTAATCGAGACCGGCACGCCTGAGCTCGCGGTCTTCCATGCGAAAGCCGAGGGGTTCGACCAGGTGCAGCTCCGCGCCGCTGTTCGCGGCGAGCCGGATGACGTTGCCGGTATTGGGAGGGATCTCCGGGTGCACCAGAACGACGGCGACCATCAGCGTCGCGCTTCGGGCCTGCGTGCCGCGCCGTTCACTATCCGTTCACTACCCGGGCGGTGGCGTGCGGGCCACGACCCAGTTTTCCACGCGCGCCGCGCCGGCGCGCTTGAGCGTACGAGCAAACTCGGAGAGCGTAGCGCCGGTGGTCATGACGTCGTCGATCACCGCCACACGCAGGGCGCTCAACGAAACGTCGCAGACAAAGGCGCCGCGCACGTTTGCCGCGCGCTCCGTCCAGGGCAGGTCGGCCTGCGGCCTCGATGCGCGAATCCGCCGTACCCCTGCGTCGATTTGCGCGACGCGAAGGTTCGAGGCGATCAGCCTGGCGATTTCGACCGACTGATTGAAGCCGCGCTCGCGCTGGCGCGCGGCGGCCAGCGGCAGCGCCACGATCGCGTCGGGCAGCGGCTCGTCCATGCGCGCTCGCGCCGCCAGGATCGCCTCGGCGCACCAGTCGGCGAGCGCCAGACGCCCGTGGTACTTGAACGACTGCACCATGCGGTCGACCGGAAACGCATACGCGTACGCGGCGAGGGTCGCATCGAACGGCGGCGGGTCGGCAAGGCATGGACCGCACGGGACCGGCGCCGCCGAAGGCAGCGCGCAGACCGGACAGGGGTGCGTGATTCGAGGCAGCGCGCGATCGCACGTCGCGCATACCAGCGCGTTGCCCGAGGCACCCGCGCAGAGCTCGCAGCGCTGCGGGAGCGCCAGCCGCGCCGCGTCCTGGGTATGCTTGCGCGCGCTGTCAAAGGCGTGCGCCAGAAAATTTGACAACGCCGTGTCCGGTCACTGAAACTCGCCTAGTGTAACGCCGCCGGGACCGATGCCGTGTATTCCACCGCCCAGACCACCGACGCCACCGACCCAAACGCGCAGCCCGGGCGCCCGCGCTGGAGCGTATCCGCGGTCGAGGCGCTGCTGGCCGCCCCGCTCAACGACCTGCTGCATCGCGCCCATGCGACGCATCGCGCGCATCACGACGCCAACGCAGTGCAGCTCTCGACGCTGTTGTCGATCAAGACCGGCGGCTGCCCGGAGGATTGCGGTTATTGCCCGCAGGCGGCGCGCTACCACACCGGCGTCGACAACGAGGCACTGCTCGCACACGATGTCGTCGTGGCCGCGGCGCTCGCTGCCAAGGCCGCCGGCGCGACGCGCTTTTGCATGGGCGCCGCCTGGCGCGGCCCGAAGGACCGCGAGCTCGAACCGGTGCTGTCGATGGTGCGATCGGTCAAGGCGCTCGGACTCGAGACCTGCGCGACGCTCGGCATGCTCAGGCCGGGCCAGGCCGAACGCCTTAGGGACGCCGGCCTCGACTTCTACAACCACAACCTGGACACCGCGCCGGAGTTCTACGGCGAGGTGGTGACGACGCGCGCGTATCGCGATCGCCTCGAGACGCTCGGCCGCGTGCGCGGCGCCGGCATCCACGTGTGCTGCGGCGGCATCGTCGGCATGGGAGAATCGCGCGGGGAGCGCGCCGGTCTCATCGCGCAACTCGCCAACATGGATCCGTACCCGGAGTCGGTGCCGATCAACCATCTGGTGCAGGTCGAGGGTACGCCGCTGTTCGGGACCGAGCCGCTCGATCCTCTCGAATTCGTGCGCACCATCGCCGCCGCGCGTATCACGATGCCCAAGTCGATGGTGCGTCTGTCAGCCGGGAGGCAGGAGATGGGCGACGGCATCCAGGCGCTGTGCTTCCACGCCGGCGCCAATTCCATCTTCTACGGCGACAAGCTGCTGACGACGGGCAATCCGGATGTCGCGGCCGACCGCGCGTTGTTCGATCGTCTCGGCCTGCGTGCGGCTGGACCCAGCGCCGGCTAGGGCGCGTCGCGGCGGCCGTCACGCGTCGGCCGCGGGCTGCGCGTCATGAGACAACCTTGAGCGCGCCGGTACCTGCGAATACCCTCGATCGTCGCGCCGTTCGCCGCTCCTTCGAGCGCGCGGCCGCCACCACCGACGCGGTCGCCGTGCTGCAACGCGAGGTCAGCGCGCGCATGGCCGAGCGCCTGGGCGTGCTCAGGCTCGCGCCGACCGCGATCGTCGACGCGGGATGCGGGACCGGCGAAAGCATGGGCGAGCTGCTCACGCGCTATCCGGAGGCGAGGCTGGTTGGCGTCGATGTTGCATTGGCCATGACGCGGGCGGCGCAGGCGCGTGCGTCGGGCGCCGCAACTCCCGGTCGCTCGCTGCTCGCGCGGCTGACCGGTCAACGGCCGGCCGCGGCGAGCCCGTTGATCGTATGCGGCGATATCGAGGCACAGCCGTTCCACGCGGCATCATTCGATCTGGCGTGGAGCAACCTCGTGTTGCATTGGGTCGAGACGCCCGAGAAGGCGTTCGCCGAATTCCAGCGCGTACTGAAGGTCGGCGGGTTGCTCAGCTTCACGATGTTGGGACCGGATACATTGCGCGAGTTGAGGCGCGCCTTTGCCGCGGTCGATGCGACCATCCATGTCCACCGTTTTTTCGACATGCACGACGTCGGAGACATGCTCGTCGCGGCGGGCTTTGCCGACCCGGTGATGGACATGGAGGTAATCACGCTCACCTACCCCGACGCGACCGCGCTGATGCGCGAGCTCAAGGCGCTCGGTGCGCGCAATGCCGCCGCCGACCGGCGGCGCGGGCTGATGGGCCGTGCGCGCTGGGCCCGCATGCTGCGCGAGCTGGAGGCATCCAGGCAGGGCGATCGGCAACCCGCCTCGTTCGAAATCGTCTACGGCCATGCGTGGAAGCCGGAGCCTCGACTCGACTCCGATGGCCGCGCGATCATTCGTTTCGGCGCGCGCTGATACCGCATCCAATTCCCGGGATGGCTATAGCGGCGCGCGCTTTTCGCGGCGCAGCAATCATGCTAAGATTTCATGGATTTTTTCACGAGACACCGTGGCGGCGCGCGGGCCTCTCCGACCCGGCGACACGCCGCGAGGGGGCGGCGGCGCAGTGCGTACGGACCGAGTTGCCTAACCGTGCATTCGATCTCTATTCAAGCCACGTATTGCGTCACATTGCGTCGCAACGACTCGCTGGGAGCGCGCGGCCGCTTGCGCGTCTTCGCCGCGCTCGCCGCGTTGTCACTCGCGCTCGGTCTCGCGTTCGCGGCGCTCGGTGCGTGGCTCATCCTGCCGTACTCCGTCCTCGAGATCGCCGCGCTGTTCGCCGCATTCTGCTGGATCGCACGGCACGCCGACGATTCGGAGTCACTGAGCATCGATGCCGACCGGGTGGTCGTCGAGCGAAGGTGTGCAGGCGTCACGACGAGTACCGAGCTCAATCGCCACTGGACGCGGCTCGACGTCGCGTCCGGCGCGGGCGTCGCTTCCGGCACCCTCGCACTGTGCGCATCGGGCAAACGCGTACCGATCGGCGTCAACCTGAGCGCGCAAGAGCGCGCACGGGTAGCCGCCACGCTGCGACGTGCCTTGGCGTCACGATAGAAAAAGCGTCCCGCAATCGGCGCGAAGAACG
>JBDTZQ010000179.1:0-5766 GCA_040005035.1 Betaproteobacteria bacterium
GGGGGGTGTTCCATCCTAGTCGGTCAGTTCGATGTTGCGTTCCTTGGCGACTTTCGTCCACTTGGCGATGTCGTCGCGCATGTATTTGCCGAACTGCTCGGGCGTCATCGGCATCGGTTCCAGCGCTTCGCCCGAAAGGCGCTCGCGCAGCTGTGGATCGGCAAGCGCGTCGTCGATGGCCTTGTTGAGTGTCGCCACTATTGCCGCCGGCAGGTTCGCGGGGCCGACGATACCGTACCACTGCACGCCGTCGAAACCCTTGTAGCCCAGTTCTTCGAACGTCGGAACGTCGGGAAGGAGCGGATGCCGCCTGATGCCGGTGATGGCGAGCGGGCGCATCTTTCCAGCCTTGATATGCGGCAACGCGGCGGCGAGTCCGGGAAAGAGCGCCTGCGTCTGCCCGCCCAGGATGTCGGTGATCGCGGGACCGATGCCGCGGTATGCGACGTGCTGAAGGTCGATGTCGCTTGCGACCTTGAGCTGCTCCATCGCGAGATGCGTAAGCGTGCCAGGTCCCGAAGAGCCGTAGGAAAGCTTGCCCTTGTTCGCTTTCGCATAGGCGATGAACTCGGGCAGCGTCTTCACCGGCAGCGACGGGGGCACCACGAGCACGTTGGGCGTGCCACCGACCATCGCGATGGGCGTGAAGTCCTTCACCGCGTCGTACGGCAGCTTGCGCACCGCGGGATTGGTGCCGTGCGTTCCGACGTAACCGACCATAAGCGTGTACCCATCCGGCGCGGCGCGGGCGGTCATTTGCGAGCCCACGATGCCGCCGCCGCCGCTTTGGTTCTCGACGACGACCGGCTGGCCCAGCGCCTTGCTGATGCGTTCGCCGATGGTGCGTGCGACGAGATCGACGCCGCCGCCGGGCTGCACGGGTGCGATGATCTTGATCGGCTTGTTCGGGTAGCTTCCCTGGGCGGCCGCGATGGGTGCAAGGACGCATACCGTGATTGCCACGCCGACACCCGCAAGCCAATACTTGTTGAACATGACTTCTCCTTGCGTCGATGCCGCGCTTGCGCGGTCGCTCGCTAACCATCGAGGGCGCGCCAGCGTACCACCTCAGATGCCGGTCTCCCGCCGCGCCTCGGTTCTTGTCCCGCCTTGCCCGACCCTCGTCGCACCGCACTTCACGTCGCGGGGTCGGATCGGCCTGTGTGCCGGTGCGCCGTTCCCTTCGCGGCCTGGTAGTGCTCGCGCAGGAGGTCGCGTCCGAAGTCCCCGTTGAAATCGCGCCAAACCGTATGGATATGGTTGCCGCCGTCCTGCGATGCATCGTATTCGATGAGGAAGAGCGGGCCCTGCACACGATAATAGTGCTGACGGCCGCGCTCGGTCGCGCCGGCCCAGCCGAAGCGCACAGTCTCGACGCCGCCATCGCGCACGCGCTTCATGCGCGCTTCGGCAAGGCTTGGCTCGAAGGTGCGCGCGTACACCTCGATCAGCTTCAGCAGCTGTGCGCGCTGCGCGTCGGACAGTCCCGAAGCGGCGATTCCCACCAGCGCAGGCGGATCCGCTTTCTCGGCGTTTCCGGTAACGATGTCGCCATACGTGCGGGTGTCGAACACCGCTTCACGTCGCTGTGATTCGGAAAGCGACGCGAGCAGGCTGCGGGCCTCGTCTTCCTCGGCCGCCAGCATACGCTGGCCCGCACGCGGACCCTTCGGCACCTTGGCCGGATTCGCGCCGAGAAAGCTCGGAGCATCGACAGCGACATGATCGCCGGCGAGCGTGAAGTTGAGCGACAGGTGATGGCCCTCGAAGCGCCATCCCCACGCGTCGGTCTCGCTCGGAGCGCCGTAGATCGTCACGTGATAGCGCTCGGGGTCGCGCATCAAGCCGAACGTCTCGATCTCGCGCAGCACGAGCTCGAGTTCGATGATGTTCACGACCTTGCCGTAGCCCACCGTCGACAGCGCGCTCTTGAGCAGTGCGTGGACCGCGTCGCGGCCGCGCGCGTCGAGCTCCTTGAGGGCGACTCCGTTGCGGCTGCGCGGGGTGTAGTGCCAGTCGACGCGGTCGCGGTCGTTGAACGGCCGCGTCACCGTGGCGCGCGCCGCCGGAGAAAGCGTCGTCAGCACGCGTTCAGCGGACAGGCGCATCGCGGCAGCGGCGGCCGACGATGCCTGCGAAACCTCATGTCCAGCGGCAGTGGGAGCGATCATCAGGAGGGCAACGGCGGCGAACAGACGCATCGGCATATGCTACCAAGTAGCAGCCCCTCAAAGCGAGCCACCCGTGTGCGACGATCTTCATTGGGTGTCTGGCAAACCAATGAATGGGTCCTATGGGAGCACGTCGTTGCTTCGACCTCGTTTCGGCACAGCGCAGCTCCGGCATAGAGCAAGTTGCATGAAGACGCCGGGCGAGGCACAGTTCAGGCAGAACGCAGACCCGTGGAATGCAGCGGAGGCAGGCGCGGGACACGCCTTTCCTGGTCTGGAGCACCGGTATGAAAATTTCCATTCTCGACGATTATCACGACACACTTCGAACGCTCGACTGCTTCAGGAAGCTGGCGGGCGACGAGATCACGATCTGGAGCGATCACGTCCAGGACGTCGATGCGCTGACCGAGCGCTTGTGCGAGACCGAAGCCCTGGTGCTGATCCGGGAGCGGACGGAAATTCGCGCGCCGCTGCTCCAGCGGCTGCCCAAGCTCCGGCTGATCAGTCAGCGCAGCGTCTATCCGCACATCGACATCGAGGTCTGCACACGTCTTGGCGTCATCGTCTCTTCCAGCCAGCATGCAGGAACGCCGTCGTATGCCGCCGCGGAGCTGACGTGGGCGCTGGTGCTTGCGGCGATGCGCCAGGTTCCGCAGCAGATGGCCGCGCTCAAGGCGGGCAAATGGCAGATCGGAGTCGGCAGCAGCCTGCATGGCAAGACGCTGGGGATCTACGGATACGGCAGGATCGGAAGCGTCGTCGCGGGATACGGGAAGGCGTTCGGGATGAACGTTCTGGTCTGGGCGCGCGAAGACTCGCTCAAGCGGGCGCGAGGCGATGGACACGCCGTGGCGCCCGGCAAGGCGGCGTTCTTTTCGGAATGCGACGTCATTTCGCTGCACATGCGCCTGGCGGAGGCAACGCGCGGCATCGTGACGGCGACGGACCTGGCCCGAATGAAGCCGACCGCCTTGCTGGTCAATACCAGTCGCGCACCGTTAATCGCTCCGGGCGCATTGGTGGGCGCGCTGAATGCCGGACATCCAGGCATGGCGGCCGTCGATGTCTATGAAAAAGAGCCGGTCCTCGATACCGGGTCTCCGTTGTTCGCGTTCGACCAGGTCATCTGCACGCCTCATATCGGATATGTGACACGCGAGGAGTACGAGGTTCAATTTTCAGACATATTCGAGCAGATCGTTGCCTATGCCGACGGCAATCCAATCAACGTCGTGAACCCAAGCGTCCTGGACAGCGCCAACCTACGAAGCTAGAGGACGGTGAGAGCGCAGCTAGCGCAAGAGCTCCCCGACCGCACGATGCGCCTCGGCGATCGCCGCGTGTGCGTAGGGATCCCATGCCGCATCCGAGTTGGCGATGGCGACGCGTCCGGCGCGCGCGTGCGCGACCTCGCTCGGCTCGGGATCGGTGCCGGGCGCATCGAACAGCGAGTTCTCGCTGTACGAGTAGCCATGGCCCCAACGGTTGACCGTGATCGCGACGATATCGGCGTCGGCGTCGAACCCGCCCGGGCCCAGCATGCGCGTCAGCTCATCGCGCGCCCTCTCCTCGAAGGTTGCGAACGGCGTGACGTAGAGGAGGGCGCGCGCGGCGCGCAAACGCGTACGGACGTCCATGGTGGCGTCACCGGCCACCGGCACATGAACCAGGTGCAGCACCATCGGCTCGTCGGGTGTGCGCGGGCAACGGTATGTCCCGAGGCTCACGGGATAGTCCAGCTTCACGCGCGAGTAAAAGCCCATCGGATTGCTGATCTCGTGCACGCCGCGCGCGACCCATGGCTTCCAGTTCCGCACCACGACCTTGACGTAGACCAGCGGCGCTTTCACGTTGAGCGCGAGCGCCTCGGACTGCGCGCGCGGCAGCTCGGGCATCACGTACGGGATCATCATCGCGTAGCACGCGAGCACGCAGTGACCAGCGCGCACGCGATGGAGCTTGCCGTCGCGGAGGTATCCCACGTCGACGCCTGCCCCGCGGTTGCGCACGTCGACGACGGTGCTGGACAGGCGGATACGCGTCGCGGCCTCCAGGCGATCGAGCTTGGCGTAGTCGAAGCGCGCGGTCACGATGTCGTCCATGCTGCGGCCCGGCGCCAAGCCCGGGATGAGCGTGCGAACCATGAGCCGCGCAAGCGACGCGTTGCCGTCGGGAAAATGGTAGATGTACGGCTCGTCCATCTCCATCGCCGCATCCGCATCGCGCTCGAGGCCGACGCCTTCGAACCCTGGGTAACCGGTATCGAACGCATCGCGCGCGGGAACCGCGTCGATGCCGATCGCGAAGAAGTCCAGGGAGCGGCCCTGAAACGTGTCTGCCGTGCGCGCGTCGAGTTTCCAGTGCTCGGTCAGCCATTGGCGGTAGCTGATCTTTTCGAGCAGGGCGTACTTCTGCTCGATAGCCATTCCGGCGAGCGGGTCGCGGCTGGATGTGTAGAGCTCGACAAGCCGTGCCTTCTGCGCGGAGTCCAGCGGAAACTGCTCGATGAACGCCGATGGCGTGCGTGCGTTCATGCGATCCGCGGGGATGTCGTCGGCGACCATGCGCATCGGATCACCGGTCGCCAACACATCGGCGCCGAATGCCTCGCGTGTGAAGAAAACTCCGCGCGAGAGCCCCAGCGAAGGATAGAGATCGCGGTCGAAGGCGGTCTCGAATCGCCGGATATCGACGCCGATCGAGTGCAGCAGCGCTTTCGCCTCGTCTCCCCACAGCCCCTTGGGCGATTGCAGCGACTCGCTGCCACCGTAACTCACCAGAGTGCGCCGCCCGACACGGAATTCGTTGCGCAGCGCGTGGCCGCCAAAATCGGAATGGTTGTCGAGGACGAGGATGCGCGCATTCGGTCGTCGTCGACGCCAGAACCACGCCGCGGCCAGCCCGCTCAGGCCGGCGCCCACGATGACGACGTCGCAGGCCTCGGACTGCGTTGCACGCCGCAGATCGAAGCGCTGCCCGTCGCGAACCGAGTGGGCGGTTTCGTACGACGCCGGAGTGCTTCCGCGTGACCCGGTTTGGCCCGGTGGATACGGCGCCGCAGGCGCGGAGCGCGCGAGAAGTTGGGTGGGCGTCAGGCCTGCAGCGACAGCAAGTGCCACGCCATTGAGAAAATCGCGACGAGTCACGCGTGGCATGGCGACAATGTTAGCGCGGAACGCTTGGCCTGAATCGGGCACGCGACGCGCGCCGCGCGCTCGTTTATGATCGACGCCAGAAGGTGGGCCTCCTGCGCGGCATGAGCGCCGACCCATCGCAATTATCGGGACCCCGAACCATGACCAAGTCTTATGATCGCTGGACGGTATTGCCGCACGGTCCATTGACCGAGGTCGACGACGGCATCCTCACCGTGGTCGGTGTCATCAAGATGCCTTTGATGCAATTGCCGCGGCGGATGACGGTGATAAGGCTCTCCGACGGGCGATTGGTGATCTGGAGCGCGATCGCGCTGGACGAGCAGGGCATGACCACGCTGGAGTCATTCGGTCGGCCCGCCTTCCTCATCGTGCCGAACTCGAAGCACCGGCTGGACCTGAAGGCGTGGAAGGCGCGCTTTCCGCAGGTGCAGGTG
>JBDTZQ010000180.1:0-5758 GCA_040005035.1 Betaproteobacteria bacterium
ATGGACGAGCCGCTGGCGGCGCTCGACGCGCAGACGCGCATCATCCTGCAGGACGAAATGCTCCGCATCTGGGGACAGGACCACCCACCGGAGGAGCGACGCACGGTGGTATTCATCACCCACGCCATCGACGAGGCGGTCTTCCTGGCCGATCGCGTCGCGGTGATGACGGCGCATCCCGGTCGCCTCAAGATGGTCGTCGACATTCCGCTTTCACGCCCGCGCGGCGATGCGACTCGCGCACTTCCGCAGTTCCAGACGTTGACGCAGCAAATCTGGAGTCTTATTCGCGACGAGGCGTATCGCGCCGCAGTCGCCTGATCCAGCCACAAGAGGAGAAGAGCATGAACAAGGAACATCCGATGCGCGGCGTCTCCCGTCGCCGTTTCGTCACCACTGCGGGCGCCGTGTCGATGGCGCTTGCCGCACCGTCGATCGTGCGCGCGCAGGCACGCAAGACCATGACGGTTTCCGTCGGCAGGCAACCCTGGGCCGCGGGCAACTCGCCGATCACGGCGTACATGATGGCGAACAAGTCCTTCGAGCGCTATGCAGCGGATGCCGGGTACGACCTGACGGTCGACTACCGCGACTACCCTTCCGCCGCGCCGATGGTGGAGGCGTTCATCTCCGGCAACCTGCAATTCGGTATGTGGGGCAACACGCCGATCGTGCGCCTCATCGCGCAGCACCAGCCGATTCAGTTGCTCAGCGTCGGCGAAGGCCACTTCCGATTCGTGCTGGCGACGCGCAAGGACTCGCCGATCCGCAATGTCGCCGACCTCAAGGGCAAGACCGTCGGCGCGCTGCTCGGCGGCGACCCGTACAACGTGTTATCTCAGATGCTTCGCTTCGAAACCGGCAATCCCGACCCGAAGGCGTTCGGCATCACCGTGGTCAACACGCCAACGCAAGCGCAGGCGGCAACCATCCCGACCGGCATGGACGCGGCGGTCGTCATCCATCCGGCGTTCCTGAAGGCGCAGAAGGAACTCGGCACCGTCGGCATCATCAATTCGTTCGGCTACACCGAGAGCCACTACAAGGGTCCAGCGGGCGACGGCGCGGGACATCTGCTTGCGTCGGTGAAGAAGTCGCCGTTCTATCCCGATGGCTTCTACCTGCACCGCTCGTTCTGGGTCGGCGGCGTGAAGCTGATCCAGAACGAACCCGGCCTCGCCACCGCATTCGTGCGCGCTCAACAGGAAGCGGTGGTGGTGCTGTCGAAGATGGCGCCGGGCAAAGTGTCGGACTTGGCCGTCAAGTACTGGGAACTGCCGCCGGAACTCGGCGCGAAGGTAGTTGAGGACGACGTGCTCTTCAAACGCGGCTGGGTCTGGCCGACCGAAGGCGACGCGGTCGCGCTGTTGGAGACGTCGAAGGCCATGGTCGACGGCAAGCTGATTGCGAAGCCACTGACCTGGGGCGAGGTCAAGGGCGCGTTCGCCACGTCCGCCGCTCCGGTCATGGCCGCGTACGAGAAGACCGGCTCGAAGCCGGACTTCGCCGGGTTCTCGGCCAAGAACGCGGCCGACCTGCGCGGCTCGCCAATCTGGATGATGGATCGCTGGCCCGAGCGCGTCTGAGAGTGGCTGCGCGCGCCCGTTCGCGGGCGCGCGTTCTTGTATGAATCAACCGGAATCGAGAGCGTCATGATTGCAGGCTTTATCGGATTGGGCACGATGGGAGCGCCGATGGCGCGAAATCTTCTCGCCAAGGGACACCAGCTCGTGGTGTGCGACGTTGTGCCGCAGTCGGTGGCGGCGCTGACCATAGCGGGCGCACGTTCGGCGGCGACACCACGCGAGGTCGCGGCTGCGGTGGACTTTGTCATCACGATGCTGCCGGATTCGCCGGACGTCGAGCGCGTGGCGCTTGGGTCCGACGGCATCGTCGAGGGCATCCGTCCGGGCGCGGTGTACATCGACATGAGTACGATCGATCCGGAGACTACGCGCCGCGTCGGCGCAAGAATCCGCGCGAAAGGCGCGGAGATGATCGACAGTCCGGTCGGCAAGACCGCGGATGCGGCCGTGGCGGGCACGTTGACGCTGATGGTGGGGGGGGCGGCGGAGGTGATCGCGCGCTGCCGTCCGCTGCTCGACGGCATGGGCACCGACTTTTTCCACTGCGGACCGCTCGGTGCCGGGCAGACGATGAAGCTGCTCAATAACCTGCTGGCGCAGGCGCTGGGCGCTGCGTCGACCGAGGCGCTCGTCGCGGGCATCAAGGCCGGCCTCACGCTCGACACGATGATGAGCGTGCTGCGCACAACGATGGCGTGGAACAATCAACTCGCGATCGGCATGCCCAAGCGGCCTTTGGTTGGCGACTTCGCGCCGGGTTTCATGATGAAGCTCGCGCAAAAGGACTGCCGGCTCGCGCTGCAGATGGTGGATGCGCTCGGCGTCGTCGCGCCGGTCGGGCACGCGACGCTGGCGACTCTGGAAGAAGGCATCCGTCACGGCCTGAAGGACATGGACGTGGGTTCGTTGCTGAAGATGCGCGAGGAACAGGCCGGCGTGACCGTGCGACTGCCGAAGACGTGATCGACGGCGTGGCGAACCCTGTGACAGGATTCGACCCCGCCGCGACGCGCCCGCTGCGCAACGCCGTTGCGTCGGTGTCGCAGCTCGGCGTCGGCTGCGCGCCGTTCGGGTCGCTGGCCGCGGGCGCTTCCGACCCGTTGGTACACGCGGCTTTCGATGCGCTACACGCCGCCGGATTGCGCTACTTCGACGTCGCCCCGTTGTACGGGGTCGGCCTTGCGGAGCATCGGCTGGGCGCCTGCCTGCGTCATGTCGACCGGCGCAGCGTCGTGCTGTCGACGAAAGTGGGTCGGCTACTCGACGCGCAAACGGGCCGACCTTCCGTGGGAGCTAGCGAGGGCGCCTATCCCTTCACCTTTCACTACGACTACAGCTACGACGCGACGCTCCGCTCGCTCGAGCACAGCCTGCAGCGTCTCGGCACCAACGCCATCGACATCGTGCTGATCCACGACGTCAACCGGCGCTGGCAGGGCGACCTGCTCGAGCAGCGCTATGCCGAGGCGATGAATGGTGCGTATCGCGCGCTGCATGAGCTTCGCGCCGCAGGCTCGATCAAGGCGATCGGTGTCGGCGTCAACGACTGGAGCATCCTCGAGCGCTTCGCGGCGGACGGCGACTTCGACTGCTTCATGCTGGCAGGACGCTACACGCTGCTCGACCATACGGCGCTCGACACCTTCATGCCGGAAATGGAGCGACGCGGCATCGGCGTGCTCATGGCCGCGCCGTTCAACTCGGGCATTCTCGCCACCGGCGCGCGACCCGGCGCGACCTACTTCTACCAGCCACCCGAGCCGGACATCGCGGCGCGCGTCGTCCGCATCGAGGCGGTGTGCGCTCGGCACGGCATGGCCATCGCTGCCGCGGCGCTGCAGTTTCCGCTCGCCCATCCTGCGGTGGCCAGCGTGGTCACCGGCATGGGCAACCCGCACGAAGCGGCGCAGAATCTCGCCCACTGTCGCGCGGCCATTCCCAGCGCGTTCTGGGATGAGATGAAACACGAAGGACTGATCGCCGCGAACGCGCCGGTTCCCGCGAGACAATGATGGATGCGACGGCCCAGCAGCATCCGCGGCAGGCGCGACTGCTGCGTCCGGTCGATGATGTCGCCACTGCCTTGTCACACCTGGGCAAGGGAACCATCGTCCGCATGACCAGCGGGTCCGTGGTGCGCGAGGTCACGTTGCAGGACGACATCGCCGCGGGTCACAAATTCGCCGTGCGGGCGCTGGCTGCTGGGCTGCGCGTGCGCAAATACGGCGAGTTCATCGGCCGCACGACGGCGTCGATCGCGGCGGGCGAATGGGTCCACGAGCACAACCTCGCAACGAGCGCCCGCCATGATGGGCGTCACGAGCGCGCCTGGTACGAAGCGGCGGAGACGGCACAGGCGGTGCGGGCCATCGGCGGCGCGCGCTGTCATGTCGGCGAGAATCCGTTGTACGACGCAGCCCGCGACCGGCTGTTCTGGATCGACGTCCGCGAGACACCCGCGATCCACGCGATCACGTTATCGACGGGCGCGGAAGCGAGCTGGCCGTTGCGCGAAGACATCGGCTCCATCGCACTGGCGGGCGACGATCGCCTGCTGGTGGGCCTGCGCTCGGGCTTCGCGTTCTTCGACTGCGCCAGTGGCGCGATGACACCCATCATTGATCCCGAGGCGGGCATGCCGAACAATCGCCTCAACGACGGCAAATGCGACGCGGCCGGACGCTACTGGTGCGGCTCGATGAATCCAGAGTCCGGCACCGCCGATGGCAGTCTCTACGTGCTGGAGCGCAACCTGCAGTGCCGCAACGTACTCGCTGATCTCCTGACGCCGAACGGCATGGCATGGAGCGACGACGGGGAGACGATGTACCTCGCCGACACGCGACGCGGACATATTTACGCATTTGCCTTCGACACCTCGGCGGGCACGCTTAGCGAGCGCAGGATCTTCGCCGACCTGGGCGCGATGCCGGGCGGTCCGGACGGTGCGACCCTCGACGCCGACGGATACCTGTGGTCGGCGCAATTCGACGGTGGATGCCTCGTTCGCTACGCGCCTGACGGCGCGATGGATCGCGTCGTCAGGTTGCCGGTGACCAAACCCACCTCGTGCGGCTTTGGCGGGCCGGATTACCGCCGGCTCTACGTGACGACCGCGACGCGCGGACTCGGCGACGAAGACCTTCGCGCGGAGCCGCTTGCCGGGCGTATGCTCGTGCTCGACGTCGGTGTCGCGGGACGGCCGCCCATCCCGTTCGTGCCGACGGCGCTACCCGCAAAGGACAAGGGATGAGCGAAGCGTCGCGCACGTTCGAAGGTTATCGGCGCGCCGACGGGCGTGTCGGCATTCGCAACCATGTTCTCGTGCTTTCGCCGACCGGCCTGACCTCGGCGGCGGCCGCGCGCGTGTCGTCGCTGGTTCGCGGCACGATCTGTGTCACGTCGGGCTACGGCCGCGGCCAGGTGGCCGCGGATGCGAAGCTTCAGTTCGACACGCTGGCGGGCCTCGCCTGCCACCCCAATGTGGCCGCCACGGTAGTGCTCTCCGCGGGCCCCGATATCACCCAGGCGTACGTGGATGCGATCGCCGCGACCGGGCAACAAGTGGTGGGCTATTCGCTGCCCGACGTGCGCGAAGACGCGATTGCGCTTGTCGATGCGGGCGTGCGCGCTGCCACGCGTCTCGTTCGCGACGCATCGAGACTGCGGCGGGAACCTTGCGTGCTCAGCGAATTGTGCGTCGCCGTCGAATGCGGACATTCCGACGCGACGTCGGGTCTGGTGTGCAATCCGCTCGCCGGTCGCATGACCGAGATCGTCGTCGCCGCAGGCGGACGCGCGATGTTCAGCGAGACGGTCGAGTGGACCGGGGCAGAGCACTTGCTCGCCAAGCGCGCGGTCAGCGCCGAAGTCGCCGACCAGATTGTGCGTGTCGTCAACGCGCGCGAGCGCATGGTGCGCGACTCGGGAGGCGATATCCGCGCCGGCAATCCGGGGCCGCAGAATAAGGCGGGAGGATTGACGACTATCGAGGAGAAAGCGCTGGGCGCGATTGCCAAGGGTGGACGACAGCGTATCCACGGCGTGCTGGGCCCGGCGCAAAGCCCGCCCGGCGCCGGTCTGTATCTGATGGACACGCCGTTTTTCTCGCCGGAGTCGATCACGGCGATGGTCGCCGGCGGCGCGCAGATCGTGCTGTTCACCACCGGCGC
>JBDTZQ010000181.1:0-5747 GCA_040005035.1 Betaproteobacteria bacterium
GTGTTCCAGCAACTACACTGGAAAAGGCGTTGGGCTTAAAGCGCATCGCACCGGGTAATCATCGTGTACCAAATGAACCCGGAAGCAAAACGCCCTCAGGTGAAGGCCGTCATAGGTGAGTTTGGTGCCGGGAGGGGGAATCGAACCCCCACTCTGTTGCCAGAACTGGATTTTGAGTCCAGCGCGTCTACCAATTCCGCCATCCCGGCTGGGCGCGCGAGGCTGAAACGCGGGGCGTAGCCCTCCGCGTTGCCGTCGCACGGCGAAGGCGGCATTATCGGGCAAAAGACCCCCTGCTCCAAACGCATGAGCGCGACGGGCCGCCCCGAGCGCCGGCTGGGCAAATGAGCCGAAGCGCGTAACGCGAAGGCACTTTTTCGGGCGCGATCGCGCCTGTGCATTCTCCCGATGGCCGATCGAACCTTTCGCCTTTCCGATTTCGACTTCGAGCTCGCACCCGACCTGATCGCGACGCGCCCGGCGCGCGAGCGCTCGTCGAGCCGTCTGTTGCGCGTCGATCCGGGCGCGCGCGCCGCTGCGCTTCCAGCATTGCACGACCTGTCGTTCTCGGCGCTGCCCGACCTGCTCGATCCCGGCGACGTGCTCGTGTTCAACGACACGCGCGTCATCCGCTCGCGCCTGTTCGGCAGCAAGCCGACCGGTGGCCGCGTCGAGCTGCTGCTCGAGCGCATCGTCGCGTCCGACGAGGCATGGATGCAGTTGCGCGCAAGTCATCCGCCGCGCGTCGGCGGGCGCGTCGATCTGCCGGGCGGGGCGAGCGCTACCGCGCTCGAGCGCGACGGACGCTTTTTTCGCTTGCGCTTCGACGCCGGCAGGCCGCTCGAAGCCTACCTCGAGCAACACGGCGAAGTACCTCTGCCGCCCTACATCGCGCGTCCCGCCGACGACGAGGATCTCGAACGCTACCAAACGGTCTACGCGCGCGATCCGGGCGCCGTCGCTGCGCCGACGGCGGGATTGCATTTCGACGGACCGCTGCTCGCACGGCTCGAGGCGCGAGGCATCGCGCTCGCGTACCTCACGCTGCACGTCGGCGCCGGAACGTTCCAGCCCGTGGAGAGCGAGGACCTCTCGAAGCACGAGATGCACAGCGAGCGATTTACGATTACGCCCGCGACTGCGGCGGCGATCGCACGTGCACGCTCCCGGGGTGGCCGTGTCGTCGCCGTCGGCACCACCAGCCTGCGCGCGCTCGAATCGGTCGCGTCGGATCGCGGCGACATCGAAGCGCGCAGCGGCGAGACGAGCATCTTCATCACGCCCGGTTACCGCTTCAAAATCGTCGACCGCCTGCTCACCAATTTCCACCTGCCGCGCTCGACGCTGCTCATGTTGGTGTCGGCGTTCGCCGGCTACGAGGCGATACGCGCGGCGTACGCGCACGCGATCGCCGAGCGCTACCGCTTTTTCAGCTACGGCGACGCCATGCTGCTCGATCGCGCGCCGGTTCGCGTACGCTGACTCGTCAGACTCGCCCGCGCGCTACAATCGCCGCAATGGAATTCCAGGTCAGCGCCCGCTGCGGCGCGGCACGCCGCGGACGCCTGACGCTGACGCACGGCAGCGTCGAAACGCCGGTGTTCATGCCGGTGGGCACCTACGGCACGGTCAAAGCAATGTCGCCGCAGGAGCTCGCCGTGTCTGGCGCACAGATCGTGCTCGGCAACGCGTTCCACCTCTGGCTGCGACCGGGCCTCGAGGTGATCGCCGCGCATAACGGCCTGCATCGCTTCATGGGCTGGGACGCGCCCATCCTCACCGACTCGGGCGGCTTCCAGGTGTTCAGCCTGGGCCCGCTGCGCAAGGTGCACGAGGACGGCGTGACCTTCGCCTCGCCGATCAATGGCGACCGTCTGCTGCTCACCCCCGAGATTTCCCTGGAGATCCAACGCACGCTCGATTCCGACATCGCGATGGTGTTCGACGAATGCACGCCGTGGCCCGCCACCCGCGACGAGGCCGCGGCGTCGATGCAAATGAGCCTGCGCTGGGCGGCGCGCTCGAAGGCGGCGCACGCGGGCAGCCGCAACGCGCTGTTCGGCATCGTGCAGGGCGGCATGTACGAGGATCTGCGCGAGGAATCGCTCGCCGGGCTTCGCACCACCGGCTTCGATGGCTATGCGATCGGCGGGTTGTCGGTGGGCGAGCCCAAGGAGGACATGCAGCGCATCCAGGATCACGTCACGCCGCGCCTGCCCGAGGATCGCCCTCGCTACCTGATGGGGGTGGGGACGCCGGAGGACATCGTCGCCGGCGTGGTGAGCGGCATCGACATGTTCGACTGCGTTCTGCCGACGCGCAACGCGCGCAACGGGTGGCTGTACACGCGCAACGGCGACGTCAAGATCCGCAACGCGAAACACCGCTTCGACACCGCGCCGCTGGACCCCGCGTGCGAGTGCCACACGTGCCGCCATTTCAGCCGCGCCTACCTGCATCACCTGCAGCGCGCCAACGAGATCCTGGGCGCGCGCCTGAACACGATTCACAACCTCCACTACTACCTGACGTTGACCGCGGAGCTGCGCCACGCGATCGCCGGCGGGACGCTGGATTCGTACGTGCGGGGGTTCCGGGCGGCCCGCGCCAGTCTGGTAGAATAGGCGGTTATTCAAGACACCCCACGCCCCTGTTCAGGGCGGTCGCCGGAGACGCTTTCACCCGCGCATCCCACTGCGACCGCCTCGCGTGCCAAGGAGGATTCACCGTGCTGATTTCACCCGCCTACGCGCAGGCTGCCGCTGCGCCGTTCGGAAGCGACCTGATGGCTTTCCTGCCGATGGTCGCGATATTCGTCGTGTTCTATTTCCTGCTGATCCGTCCGCAGCAGAAGCGCGCCAAGGAAACCAAGGCGATGCTCTCCGCGCTGCAAAAGGGCGACGAGGTCGTCACCGCCGGCGGCATCGTCGGCAAGATCTCCAAGCTCGACGACGCGTACGCCACTGTCGAGATCGCGCCCAATGTCGAGATCAAGCTACAGCGCAGCGCCATCTCGCTGATGCTGCCCAAGGGAAGCGCCAAAGCGCTGTAGCGGTCTATGAATCGTTACCCGTTCTGGAAGTACGCGCTGATCGGCATCGCCCTGTTCGTCGCCATCGTCTACACGCTGCCCAATTACTTCGCCGAGGTTCCGGCGGTGCAGGTGTCCACGTCGAAGGCGACGGTCAAGATCGACAATTCGACGCTGCAATCGGTCGAGGACGCGCTCAAGACAGCAAGCATTCCCTATCGCGGCGCGTCGGTGGACCTGACCGGCGTCAAGGTGCGCTTTGCCGACCCGGACACGCAGCTCAAGGCCAAGGATCTGCTTCAGCAGAAGCTGGGCGACAACTACATCGTCGCGCTCAACCTGCTGTCGAGCTCGCCGCAGTGGCTGGCGTCGATCGGCGCGCTGCCCATGTACCTCGGCCTCGATCTGCGCGGCGGCGTGCACTTCCTCCTGCAGGTCGACATGAAGGCCGCGCTCGACAAGGCCGCGGACCGCTACACCACCGACATCCGCTCGTTGCTTCGTGAAAAGAAGTCGCAGTACGCCGGCGTCGGCCGTGAAGGCCCGAATGTGGTCGTGCGCTTCCGCGACGCCGCCGAGCGCGACCGCGCCAGCCAGGAAATCGGCCTCGCCTTCCCCGACCTGCAGATTCGCCAGGCCGACAGCGCCGGCGAGCTGCGCCTGGTCGCGAGTCTCAAGCCCGAGGCGCAGAAGCGCATCCAGGACGGCGCGGTGCAGCAGAACATCACCATCCTGCGCAATCGCGTCAACGAGCTCGGCGTCGCCGAGCCGATCGTCCAGCAGCAGGGCGCCGACCGCGTGGTCGTGCAGCTCCCCGGCGTGCAGGACACCGCGCGCGCCAAGGACATCCTGGGACGTACGGCGACGCTCGAGATCCGCATGGTCAACGACGACCCCGGCGTCCTCGAGCTGGCGCGCAGCGGCCAGTTGCCGCTGGGCAACGACCTCTTCACCGAACGCAACGGTCAGCCCGTGGTCGTCAAGCGCCAGGTCGTCCTGACCGGCGATCGCATCAACGACGCGCAGCCCGGCTTCGACAGCCGCAACAACGAGCCGGCGGTGCATGTCAGCCTCGACGGCACGGGCGCGCGCATCTTCAAGGAAGTCACCCGCGAGAACGTGAAAAAGCGCATGGCGATCGTGCTCGTCGAGAAGGGCAAGGCCGAGGTCATCACCGCGCCGGTGATCCAGGAGGAGATCGGCGGCGGTCGCGTGCAGATCAGCGGACGCATGAACACCCGCGAGGCGAACGACATCGCGCTGCTCATGCGCGCCGGCGCGCTGGCCGCGCCGATGGAGATCGTCGAGGAGCGCACCGTCGGCCCGTCGCTTGGCAAGGACAACATCGAGAAGGGCTTCAACTCGGTGATCTATGGCTTCATCGCGCTGGCGATCTTCATCTGCCTCTACTATCAGCTCATGGGCGTGATCTCGACGATCTCGCTGGCGATCAACCTGCTCCTGCTGATCGCGATCCTGTCGATGCTGCAGGCGACGCTGACGCTGCCCGGCATCGCCGCCATCGCGCTGACGCTGGGCATGGCGATCGACGCCAACGTGCTGATCAACGAGCGCATCCGCGAGGAGCTGCGCTGGGGCGACACGCCGCACGCGGCGATCCAGGCGGGCTACGAGCGCGCCTGGAACACGATTCTCGACTCGAACGTGACCACGCTCATCGCCGGCCTCGCGCTGCTGATCTTCGGCAGCGGCCCGGTGCGCGGCTTCGCCGTCGTCCACTGCCTCGGGATCATGACCTCGATGTTCTCCGCCGTGTTCTTCTCGCGCGGCATCGTCAACCTGATCTACGGCAGCAGGAAGCAGCTCAAGAAGATCTCGATCGGACAGGTGTGGAAGCCGGCCGCCGGCGCCGCCTGAGGCACGCCCCAACTCACAGCTAACGACGCCCGGAAACGACCATGGAATTTTTCAGAATCAGCCGCGTGATCCCGTTCATGAAGCACGCGCTGGTGTTCAACATCATCTCGCTCGTGACCTTCGTGCTTGCGGTGATCTTCCTGGCGGTGCGCGGCCTCAATCTCGGCGTCGATTTCAAGGGCGGTACGGTGATCGAAATCGCGTACCCGCACGCCGCCGATCTGACCCGCGTGCGCACCGTCATCGACACCATGAATCTGGGCGAGTTTTCGGTGCAGAGCTTCGGCAGCGCCAACAGCGCGCTGATCCGGCTGCCTTTGAAAGAAGGCGTGTCGACCGCGCAACTTTCCGAAAAGGTGCTGACGGCGCTTAAGGCCGATGATGCCGGGGTCACACAGCAGCGCGTCGAGTTCGTCGGCCCGCAGGTCGGCAAGGAGCTCTACGAGAACGGCGCGCTGGCGCTGCTACTGGTATGCGTGGGCATCGTCGCCTACCTGGCGCTGCGCTTCGAATGGCGCTTCGCGGTGTCGGCGATCGCCGCCAACCTGCACGACGTCATCATCATCCTGGGCTTTTTCGCGCTGTTCCAGTGGGAATTCTCGCTGCCGGTGCTAGCCGCCGTGCTCGCCGTGCTCGGTTATTCGGTCAACGAGTCGGTAGTGATCGCCGACCGGATCCGCGAGAATTTCCGCAAGATGCGCCGCGCCAATGTTCCCGACGTCATCAACAGCGCGATCACCAGCACGCTGTCGCGAACGATCATCACGCACGGCTGCACGCTGATGATGGTGCTGTCGATCCTGTTCTTCGGCGGCGAGACGCTGCACTACTTCGCGCT
>JBDTZQ010000049.1:0-18925 GCA_040005035.1 Betaproteobacteria bacterium
TCGAGCAGAGCGCGAAGCTGTTCATGGACATGCAGCAGCGCATGCAGGACCAGACGCGCGGACTGTTCACTGCGTTTCCGTTTCCGGGCTTTCCTCCGGCGTCCGACGACGACAAGAAGCGCTGATGGCCGGCGCCGCGAAATGCAGCGCACAAGCTGCGCTGCAGCGTAGTTCCGCTCTGCATTGCACCACTCCACGTTGATCATGAATCGCGATTCCACGACGCCCCGGGTCGGCTTCGTCTCGCTGGGTTGCCCGAAGGCGCTGGTCGATTCGGAGCAGATCCTCACGCAGCTTCGTGCCGAGGGATACGCGGTCTCGCCGACCTACGAGGGCGCGGACCTCGTGGTGGTGAACACCTGCGGCTTCATCGATTCCGCGGTCGAGGAGTCGCTCGACGCGATCGGCGAAGCGCTCGCCGAGAACGGCAAGGTCATCGTCACCGGATGCCTGGGCGCGAAAGGTGGCGGAGATTTCGTCAGGGCAGCCCATCCGAGCGTTCTCGCAGTCACCGGCCCGCACGCCGCGCCCGAAGTGATGGCACTGGTGCACGCGCAGCTTCCGCGGCCGCACGATCCGTTCACCGACCTCGTTCCCGCATACGGCGTCAAGCTCACACCGCGCCACTACGCGTATCTCAAGATCAGTGAAGGCTGCAACCATCGGTGCACCTTCTGCATCATCCCGTCGATGCGCGGCGATCTGGTAAGCCGGCCGATCGGCGAGGTCCTCATCGAGGCCGAGAACCTGCTCAAGGGCGGCGTGCGCGAGCTCCTGGTCATCTCGCAGGACACGAGCGCGTACGGCGTGGACGTTCGCTACCGGACGGGCTTCTGGCGCGGCCGCCCGCTGAAGACGCGCCTGCTCGAGCTCGTCGAGGCGCTGGGAACGCTCGCAACAGAGTACGGCGCGTGGGTCCGGCTGCATTACGTGTACCCGTATCCGCACGTGGACGACGTGGTGCCGCTGATGGCGGCGGGCCGCATTCTGCCCTACCTCGACATACCCTTCCAGCACGCCAGCCCGCGCATCTTGAAGCTCATGAAGCGGCCGGCAAACGCGCAGAACAATCTCGAGCGCATCCGCGCCTGGCGAGAAGTCTGCCCGGAGCTCGCCATTCGCTCAACATTCATCGTCGGATTTCCCGGCGAATCTGACCGCGAGTTCGAGTCGCTGCTGGAGTTTCTCGATGAAGCACAGCTCGATCGCGTCGGCTGCTTCGCGTATTCACCGGTCGAAGGCGCAATGGCGAACGCCCTCCCCGATGCTGTCCCGGAAACCGTCAAGGAGGAACGTCGCGCGAGACTCATGGCGTCGCAGGCACGCATCAGCGCGAAGCGCTTGCAGGCCAAGATCGGAACCACGCAGACAGTGTTGATCGATGTCGTCGAGAACGACCTCGCAACCGGACGCGGTTATTCCGATGCACCCGAGATCGACGGCGTGGTCACGATCGACGGCGGCAATCTGCGCCCCGGCGAATTCGTCCGCGCCTTTATACAGTCGGCCAGCGAGCACGACCTCGCGGGCTGTCTCGCCGCAGCCTAGCGGGTCGAGCCGCACATCCGCCAAGGCAGGCCGACGCACCCGGCGAAGGCCGCGATTCGTTCGACGCGCACTTCGCCAACACTGAAGACGAAAATGAAACTGTGGATGGAGAATATCGAACCGGGCACCCGCGGCGAAGAAATCAGGGAGCTTGTCAAGATCGCCGCCGCGTGAGCGCTGAAGTTACAATGCCCAGACCGGTCCTGCCGCGTCGGCCTGCCCACTGTGAAGGCCGTCCATCCCGGGCTCCTCGAGGTCTGATGCGTGCAGTGCGCATGTCGAGAGTAAGAGACGACGCGGCTTACCCCCGACATCGTGTGCAGCCGATCTCGGCTGAGCGAGTTGCGTACAATCGCGGAAGCGTCTTTTATTTGGAGCCGGCAAGCAATGACCGCGTTTCGTCGCCACAAGGCCGCTTTGGCGGCCGCCTTTCTGTTGCTGTTGCCAGCGCTGGCCCACGCATCGCTCTTCTCAGGTGACGCGCTCGACACGGTCGCGGATGTCATGGCGGTGGTCGTGCTCTTCGTCGTTCCGGTGGTGGTGCTGGTCGTCTTCTGGATCGTCCATATCCTGCCCGAGAAGATCGCCGAGAAGCGCCACCACCCGCAGAAGGACGCCATCAACACGCTGTGCGTGCTGTCCTTGTTTTTCGGCGGGCTTCTCTGGCCGCTGGCGTGGCTCTGGGCCTACTCGCGCCCGGTCGCCTATCGCATGGCGTACGGTACCGACAAGCACGACGACTATTTCGTGGAGCGCAGCGCGAAGGCGAAGGAAGGCGGGCTTCTCGCCGCGGAGATCGAGCACCTGCGCGGCGAGCTCGACGCCATGGCCGCGCGCGGGCAGCTCTCGCCGCACCTCGAAACATTGCGGCGCGACCTCCACGCGCAACCCCCGGCAGCCAAGGAAGCCTAGATGGACATCCTGCTGCTCGGCATCTACTCGTTTTTCGTATGGCTCATCTTCATCAAGTTCAAGTGGCTGCCGTGGAACATCACCTCGCAGATCATCGTCGTCACGATCCCGATCGTCGCGCTGACGATTATGATCCTCACGCTCAATGTGGTCGCGCCATCGTCGGCCAAGCTGCGCGTCTTCAAGTACACGATCCCCATCGTGTCGCAGGTGCGCGGCCGCGTGCTCGAGGTGCCGGTCGAGGAAGGCAACCGCCTGGTGCACAAGGGCGAGGTGCTCTTTCGCGTCGATCCCACGCCGTACCAGCTCGACGTCGCGAACCTCGAGGCGCAGCTGGCGCTCGCCCAGGGCGGCCAGCGCGAGACCGAGGAAACGCTGACCGGCGCCACCGCGAAAGTGGCGGAGTCGCGCGCGGCGATCGCGCAGGCGGCGGCACGCATCACCGAGATCGACGCCAAGCTCGCGCTCGCGCGCAAACGCGTCGAGCAGAACCGCGAGCTCGCGCAGTCCGGCGCCGGAACGCGCTTCGACCTCGAGCAGGCGGAAGCGAACGTGGCCGAGCTCGCCGCGTCCCGCGAGTCGGCGCGCAGCGCGCAGGCGCAGGCGCAGGCAACGGAGGGGCAGTCGCTCGCCTCAGTCGGCCAGGTGCGGCAGAAGCTCGGGACCAAGGTTGACGGCACGTACGCCCAGGTCGCGCAGATCCGCGCGCAGCTCGCCAACGCGAAATGGCTGCTCGAGCAGACCACCACGGTGTCGCCGTGCGAGTGCTACGTCATCAATCTCCAGCTTCGCCCGGGCGCGTTCGTGGCGGGCCTGCCGCTCAACCCCGTCATGACGCTGGTCGAGGCCGACGGTCAGGTGGTCGCCTTCTTCGAGCAGAACGAACTCACCAAGGTGCAGGCTGGCGACGAGGCTGAGTTCGCGCTGCAGACGTATCCCGGCGACATCGTCAAGGGCAAGGTCGACTCGATCATCTGGGCCATCGGCCAGGGTCAGTTGCCGGCGAGCGGCACCATCCCGATGTCCGCGCTCGCCAACATGCCGCCCGGCACGTACGCGGTGAAGTTCGACATCGCGGAGCGCGACCGGCAGCGCTTTCTCGCCGCAGGCGCGTCCGGCGACGCCGTGATCTACACGCAAAGCGCGCAGTTCCTGCACATCCTGCGCAAGGTGATCCTGCGCGTCGGGTCGTACATGAACTACCTCGTGCTGAAGCTCCACTGATGCGCAAGGTCGCGCCGCTGGTCGCCGTTGTCTTTCTCGCGTCCTGCGCGCTCCCGCCGTCCCCCGAGCGCGAGGTCGTGCGCAAGGACGCGATGCCGCAACTCGTCGTGCCGCCGCAATACGCGGCACGCCCGGCGCCGTCGCCGCCCGTGCAGAACGCCTGGCTCGCGGAGTTCCACGATCCCGCGCTCGATGCGCTCGTCGAGGAGGCGATGGCGTACAACGCCGACCTTCGCGTCGCGCTGGCGCGCGTCGAGCAGGCAGCGGGTTACCTCAAGGCGTCAGGCGCCACCCTCTATCCGCAGGTCAACATTCTGGCGCGTGGGGGCGGCAAGATGTCGGACTCGAGCGGGCTCTCGGGTGTTGGGCTGTTCGCAAACTGGGAGCTCGATCTGTGGGGCCGCGTGCGCGCGGGACGGGCGTTCGCGCAGCAGCAGTACGACGCGACGCAGCTCGACGCCGAATACGCGCGCCAGTCAATCGCCGCGATGGTCGCCAAAGGATGGTTCCTCGCGACCGAAGCGCGGCTGCAGATGGCGCGCGCGCGCTCCATACGAGAGTCTTCGGAACAGCTTTCATCGCTTGCGGCGGACCGCCTGCGCGTCGGCCGCGGCGACGAGTTCGACGTGTCGATCGCGCAGGCCAACGTGGCGTCGCTGCGCGACATCGAGCGCAGTCTCGAGGCGGCCTACCAGCAGGCGCTGCGCTCGCTCGAGACGCTCGTCGGGCGGTACCCGGCCGCCGCCCTTGCCGCGCCCGCGCAGCTCGCCGCGTGGCCGGGCGATGTTCCTGTGGGCCTCCCATCTGAGCTCCTCGAGCGGCGTCCCGACGTCATCGCCGCCGAGCGTCGCGTCGCGGGCGCGTTCTATCGCATCGAGGAAGCGAAGGCGGCGCGGCTGCCGAAGATCGCGCTCACGATAAGCGTGACGACTATTTCCAGTGAGCTCTTTGTGCTCAAGAATGCCAACGACGTGGTGCTCAGCTTCGGCGCTCAGCTGCTGCAGCCAATTTTTCTCGGCGGCCTTCTGCAGGCGCAGGTTGAGGTGCGCAACGCCGAGCAGCAACAGGCAATTGCGGAGTATGGCCGCGTCGGCTCGCGTGCGTTCGCCGAGGTCGAAGATGCGCTGTCAAACGGTTTCGCGCTCGCAGACCGCGAGACTATCCTCGCGACCGTTGTGCGCGAGAACACGCGCGGCCTGGACCTCGCGGGCGTGCGTTTTCGCGTGGGCTCGGGCGATCTGCGCGGCGTGCAACAGCAGCAGCTCGCCCTGTATTACGCGCAAGTTTCGCTCTTGCGTGTGCAAGCCGAGCGGCTCGTGCAGCGGGTGAACCTGCATCTCGCACTCGGCGGCAGCTTCGACGCGCGTACCGCCGTCACAGGTTCGGTTCGGTAGCGTCGATCGCGCCCAATCACATCGTGAGCTGACATCGGGCCGGCGAGCTCACGCTGCGCGGCGTCGCCCGTTCGACCATGTAGCATCGACCGATTGCCATCGGCCGCGCTTGCCGACGTACTAGGTGACGTCGTCGCGATCCTCGGTGGCCGCCTCATTGGCTTGAATTTCGTACCACATGGCATTGAGAATCGCGAAGCTGCACGCGAGGCCGATACCGAGTATCCAAGAGAAGTACCACATGCGAAGTGTCCTTCGGTAAGGGGTCGCGCGCTCAGTGAATGCCGTGGGATTTTCGGATGTGCTCCAGCGAGACGCGCCCGCGCATAACCCGGAACACCCATCCCGTGTACGCGAGCACGATCGGCAGCAACACGACGGTCACGATGAGCATCAGTTCCAGCGTGCCGTGACTCGATGAGGCGTCCCACACAGTCAGGCTGCTGCGCGGGTCGACATTCGACGGCATCAGGAATGGGAACATCGCGAACCCTGCCGACAAGACCGTGCACGTGATCGCCAGTGAACTCGCGATGAAGGCAGTCATGTTTGCGCCGCGTCGCGCTAGCACCGGCATCGCCAGCGCCGCCACGATGGCAATCGCGGCGGCCACGCAGGCCCAGCGGCCGAGGGGTCCGTTGGCGAGCCAGGTCCCGCCTGCAGACGCGTGCTTCAAAAGCGGATTGGACGGCCCACCGGTCAGAACCTGGCCGTCGATACGGAATCCCGTCACGCCAAAGGCCAACCACGCGCCGGCGGCGACGTAGAACAACGCGTACAACGGCGCGAGCAGACTCAATATGCGCACGGCGCGCTGCGCGATGACCTCGTCCGCTTTCAGTGCCAGATACGCCGCGCCGTGCATGAGAATCATGGTGAGCGACACCGCGCCCGTCAGCAACGCGAAAGGCCGCAACAGGCCGATCAGGCCACCGTCGTAGGTGATGCGCATCGTGTCGTCGTAGCGCAGCGGCACACCCAGGAACAGGTTGCCGATCGCCACTCCGAACAGCAACGCGGGCACGACGCCGGCGAACGTCAGCATAGCGTCCCAGGTTGCCCGCCAGCGTGCATCGTCCGACTTGTTGCGAAAATTCAGCGCCACCGGACGCACGATCAGCGCGAGCAGCACCAGGAGAATGGCGAAGTAGAAGCCCGAGAATGACGCGGCGTACAGATACGGCCAGGCGGCAAATACCGCGCCGCCACCGAGAACGAGCCAGACCTGGTTGCCCTCCCAAAAGGGCTCGAACGTTTCTATCAACGCGCGCCGCTCGTCATCGTCGTGCGCAAGCACGCGAACCAATGCACCGGCGCCCAGATCGAATCCGTCCATGATCGCGAAGCCGATGAGCACGATGCCCATCAGCAGCCACCAGATCACGCGCAGGGTTTCGTAGTCGAACATGGGTGCGGGTCGTCGTCCGGTCGCGTTCGCGGGTCAGCCGTAGCCGGGAACGGCAAGCGGCGCCTGCCGCCACATGCCCAAGCCGTCGGGACCCTTGCGGATATATTTGAGCATCAGCATGGCGTCGACGACGGCAAGCGCGGTATAAAAGATGACGAAGCCGGCGAGGCTGGTGGCGACCTGCGCAGTCGACACCGAGGAGACGCCCAGGGCGGTGGGCAGGATACCTTCGATGGCCCAGGGTTGTCTGCCGTATTCGGCGACGATCCACCCCAACTCCGCCGCGAGCCACGGCAGCGGCAGGCTCCACAGCGCCACATGCAGGTACCAGCGGTGGCGCAGCAGATTGCGCGTCGATGCCAGCCAGAACGAGTAGGCGAACAGCGCGATGAACCAGAAGCCGCAGCCAACCATCAACCGGAACGACCAGAACAGCACCGGAACATTGGGTATGGTGCTCGCCGCGGCGCTCGCGATGTCGTCCTTCGTGGCGCGAGTCGGATCGTCCATCGTGCGCTTGAGCAGCAGCGCATAGCCCAGGTCCTGGCCGTTGTCCGAGAACGCGGCGGCCGCTTCCTTGTTGTTACGGTCGGCTCGCAGCGTCTGCAGCGCGCCGTAGGCGATGATACCTTTGGCGATGCGCAGCTCCGCTTCAGCGACGAGCTCATAGATGCCGGGCATCGTTTCGTCGAGCGAATGCGTGCCGATCAATCCCATCACCCACGGGATTTCCACCGCGAAGTGCGTCTTGCGCTCGGCGACGTCGGGCCAGCCGAAAACGGTGAACGGCGCGGGTGCCGGATGGGTATGCCACATCGCCTCGATCGCCGCGAGCTTCATCTTCTGGTTTTCGGATACCGTATAGCCCGAGGCATCACCGAGAACAACCACGCTCAATGCCGAAGCCAATCCGAAACTTGCCGCCACGGTCATCGAGCGCTTGGCGATTTCGACGTTGCGCCCGCGCAGCAGATACCAGGCGCTGATCGACAGCACGAACATCGCGCCGACAACGTATCCCGCACTCACGGTATGCACGAACTTGGCCTGCGCCACCGGATTGAAAAAGACGTCGCTGAACGACGTGACTTCCATTCGCATGGTCTCGATGTTGAAGCTCGATCCCACGGGGTATTGCATCCAGCCGTTGGCGATGAGGATCCACAACGCCGAAAGGTTGGAGCCTATCGCCACCAGCCAGGTCACGATCAGATGCTTGACGGGGCTCAGTCGGTCCCAGCCGAAGAAAAACAGGCCGACGAACGTCGACTCGAGAAAAAACGCCATCAGCCCCTCGATGGCCAGCGGTGTGCCGAAAACGTCCCCGACGTAGTGCGCGTAGTAGGCCCAGTTGGTCCCGAACTGGAACTCCAATGTCACGCCGGTGGCGACGCCCATCGCGAAATTGATGCCGAACAGCACGCCCCAGAACTGCGTCATGCGCTTCCAGATCTCGCGCCGCGTCATCACGTACACCGTTTCCATGATCACGAGCAACCACACCAGACCCAGTGTGAGCGGGACGAACAGGAAGTGGTACAGCGCGGTGATCGCGAACTGAAGCCGGGATAGGTCGACGGTGGCGGGATCAATCATGGCGCAACGTCGGCGCGGAGGGCGCATAGAGCTGCTGCACGACGACGGCAGGCGCAGGGCCAGGCCGCGGCCAAGGTTCGATGAACACAAACCACAATACAACCAGCAGCGCGAGCTTCACGACGACGACGACGCCGATCTCGCAGCCGAACCGGCGACCATCGCGCGTGTGGAACCATGTTGCTGCGGGTGAAGGCAACCGGTCGCTTCTGCCTTCACCGGCGACAGTGCATTGGGAAGCGGCGGCGGGCTCGGTCATAATGCGTGACGGTATGCGCGGACGATTTGCGTCTGTAAGAACGCTGCAAGAATACGCTCTTTCGAATGGCTGTGGTCGCGGGACTCGGCACCGATATCAGGCAGTGCGTATCACCCGCGTGATCTCGCCGGGGAATGGGCCAAGGTGCGGTTGGAGACGGGTTACTGAGCCGGTGTACGTGCAAAACTTCAATCCCGCTGAATGACCGGGCAGCGCTAGAAGAACGCCGGCACGATATCGACGAACAGGATTTTCAATATCGTCATGCCGGGAAAAATCATCGCGTAGCCGATGTCCGGTCGGTCTGTCGGCGCGAGTTTGTTGGCGTACGCCAGTATCGCCGGGTTGCCGGACGCGCCCGCGACGATGCCGGCGACCTCGTCGTACGGCATCCGGAAAACGAGCAGCCCGAGAATGAGGATCGGCAGGACGAGCGCAAGCAACACGAGCGCGCCCATGCCGAGCATCAGCAGGCCGGTGTCGGTGACCGTCGCAGCGAACTTGGGCCCCGAGGACATTCCGACCTGTGGTTGCGCACACATGGCACTCCCAGGTCTCACGCAAGCTGCTGCAAATGGAAGACCGGCCCAGTGCGGGCACCGGGCATCACCGGCCATGAGCACCGTGCGACAAGGCGACCACTCCTCTGCGGGAAAGTTGCGTCAGCAATCACAAGGCAAGTAGGGGTCGCGGTTTGCGTCCCGGGCGTCAATCAGGCCTAATATCGCCTGTTCGGCGGTCATTCGATGCACGCTCGTGTACTGCGTCAGGAGTTCCAAAGGTCCGACGTGGCTACACCGTGAAGTGACCCGCCCGGGGTCATCCGAGGAGAAAAATGGCATGAAGCTCTTGCAATCCATCATCGTCGCGATCGCGTGTGCGGCGCTCGTACTGCCGATCGCGGCGCAAACGCCGCCGACCGCGCCACAAACCGCGGCGCCCCCGGCGCAGGGCGCAAAGACGTTCTCGCAGGAAGAGCTCGACCAGCTCGTTGCGCCCGTCGCGTTGTATCCGGACGCGCTGCTGGCACAGGTGCTGATGGCGTCGACGTATCCGCTGGACATCGTATCGGCGGATCGCTGGGTGAAGGCGAACCCGGGGCTCAAGGACAAGGCGCTGGAGGACGCGCTGCAGCAGCAGCCGTGGGACCCGAGCGTCAAGTCGCTGGCCGTGTTTCCGCAGGTGCTGGCCATGATGAGCGAGAAGCTGGACTGGACCCAGAAGCTGGGCGATGCCTTTCTCGCGCAGCAGGCGGATGTGATGAAGACCGCGCAGGCCCTGCGGCAAAAGGCGGTGGCCCAGGGCGCGCTCAAGGACAGCGAGCAACAGAAGGTCGTTAGCGCCCAGGAGAACAACACGACGATCATCAAGATCGAGCCGACCAACCCCGAGGTCGTATACGTGCCGACGTACAACCCGACCGTGGTGTACGGCGCATGGCCGTATCCCGCGTATCCGCCCTACTCCTACTATCCGCCAGGCTATGTCGCCGGCGGTGCGCTGCTGGGCTTCACCGCCGGCGTCATTGTCGGGGGCGCGCTCTGGGGCAACGCCAACTGGGGCGGCAACAACGTCAACATCAATACCAACCGCTACAACAACTTCAACCGCACCAACGTCAGCAATGGCAACTGGCAGCACAACAGCGATCGCCGCGGCGCGGTTCCCTATCGCGACCAGAACGTGGCGAGACAAAACGGTCGCGGACAGGCCTCCGACGCCGCGTCGCGCGACGCGTTCCGCGGGCGCGCGGATGCGGGGCGCCAGCAGATCCAGAGCGGTGCGGTCTCCGCGCGCGACGTTCCCGGCAACCGCAGCGGCACGGGCAGCTCCGGCTTCGGCAATACGGGCGCCGGCAATCGCGACATGAGCGGCCGCGGCAGTTCCGCGATGGACACGCGCGGCGGCGGCGCGCAGACGCGCGACTACAGCAACCGCGGCGCATCGAGCATGAACGCATCGCGCAGCTCGGGGAACATGTCGCGTCCAAGTGGTGGTGGTGGTGGTGGTGGTGGCGGTGGCGCGCGCGCAGGAGGAGGCGGCGGCGGGCGTGGAGGCGGCGGTGGCGGTGGCCGAGGCGGCGGCGGAGGACGGCGATGAACCGCACCCTGACCTCCCTGGAGACGACGATGCACCATCAATACGGCAGAGCACACGCGGCGCGGGTGTGGGCAGTTCTCCCGCTCTTGCTCATGGCGATGCTGCTCGTTTCAACGCGTGCGTTCGGCGCCGAGACGCAGCAGAAGACATTTGCGACACCCGACGAAGCCGTCAACGCGCTGGTCGCCGCGGCGAAAGCGAACGACGCCAAGGCGATCCGCGCCGTCCTCGGCAACGATCCGGGCGACCTGTCGTCGGGTGACGCCGTCGCCGACCGCGCGCTGCGCGAGCAGTTCGTCACCGCTTACGATGCGAAGCACGCGCTGGCCACAGCGGCGGACGCAACCAAGCTCACCATCGGCAACGACGACTTCCCGTTCGCGTTCCCACTTGTCAAGACGGGCGAGCGCTGGCACTTCGACACGAAGGCGGGCAGGGACGAGCTCCTCGCGCGCCGGATCGGAGCAAACGAGCTCGACGCCATCAAAGTGCTGCAGGCGGTCGTCGACGCCGAACGTGAGTACGTCACGGCCGATCGCAACGGCAACGGCGTGATTGAGTACGCCATGAAATTCGCGAGCAGCTCCGGCAAGCGTGACGGGTTGTATTGGCCGGCCAAGGCGGGCGACCCGCCAAGTCCCCTCGGCGAGCTCGTGGTGAAGGCGGCGGGCGAAGGCTATCGCGCCAAGCAAGGCACGCCGACACCCTTTCACGGCTACTACTACCGGATGCTCAAGGGCCAGACAGCCAGTGCGACCGGCGGTGCCGCCGACTTCGTCGTGAGGGGGCACGCCATCGCTGGGTTCGCGGTGATTGCTTATCCCGCGAAGTACGCGAGCTCGGGAATCATGACATTCATGGTCAATCAGGACGGCGTCGTGTACCAGGCGGACCTCGGACCGGCGACGCAGGCCAAGGCTTCCAAGATGCAGAAGTTCGATCCCGGTTCGGGCTGGTCGAAGGTCACGACGCCCTGACGGTTCCATTTTTAACCACCGCGAAAGTGAATTCATGAAGATGTTAACAATCGTCGCCGCGGCCTTCGCCTTCGCGACGTCGCCACTGCAAGCCCAAACCGGTGGTGCCATTGTCGGGAGCGGCCCGGGCGCTGCGGCCGCCATGCAAACGGTGAAGCTGACGGCGACCATCACGGCCATCGACAAATCGACGCGCGACGTCACGCTCAAAGGCCCCGAGGGCAACCTCGTCACCGTGACCGCAGGTCCCGAAGTCAAGAACTTCGACAAGCTCAAGGTCGGCGATCAGGTCGACATGCAGTACGTCGAAGCGCTGACGATCGAGCTCAAGAAAGGTGGCGGCCTCGTCGTCGGCCGCGCCGAGAAGGCGGACGCCATGGGAGCCAAGAAGGGCGAGCAGCCGGCCGGCGCCGTCGGTCGCCAGGTGACCATCGTCGCCGACGTCGTGGCGGTCGATCCCGCAAGGCAAGTCGTAACGCTCAAGGGTCCGAAGCAAACGGTCAACCTCCGTATCCCCGACCCCGAGCAGTTCAAGCGCATCGCCAAGGGCGACCAAGTCGAAGCGAAGTTCACGCAGGCATTCGCCGTCGCCGTCGATCCGACCACCAAGAAGTGACCGACCCGCGCGAGTACGTCGCGGAGGAGACCGCGAAAAGCGGCGTCCCCGTGACGATTCGCGCATTGCGCGATGACGACCGCGAGAAGGTCGCCGCGGCGGTCCGCGGCCTCGATCGCGAGTCGATCTACCTCCGGCTCTTCAGTTATCGCAGCGAGCTTACCGAGGCGGCGCTCGATCGCATCATGCGTTTCGATCCGGCGGCCGAGATCGTGTTACTGGGCACTGTCCGTAGCCACGGCGACGAGCGAGTGATCGGGTCGGCGCGCTATGTCGTCACCTCGACCGGCGTTGCCGAGGTCGCCTTCGTGGTCGAGGAGGATTATCACGGGCAGGGCATCGCGAGCCGGCTCCTGCGTCACCTCGCGCGGGTTGCCCGACGCCAGGGAGTCCACACGTTCGAGGCCGACGTGCTCACCGGGAACAAAGGCATGCAGTTCGTGCTCGCGCGTGCCGGCTGGCCCACGCAAATGCGCCTCGAGGGCAGCTCCACGCACATCACGATGACGCTTCCCGATGACCTCGGGTGACGTCGCCCCTGGAGCACCGAATGGTCCCAGGCGACGCTGGGTCCGACGTGCCGAGGTGCGCGCGAGGGGGCTGGCGCGGGAGATCAGGCGCCGGCTCGCGTGGGGGCGCATCTACCGCTTGACGAGCTACCTGCGGTCGGCGTTGTGGACGGTGCCCCTGATCGCGATCGCACTCGTCCTCGTCAGCGCCCCGCTGCTGCGCTGGGTCGATGGAGGCTGCAGTGGCAATTCACCGCGATCGCGCCATCGGGCGCCACAACGCTGTACCAGACCGTCATCACAATGTCGCTGTCGTTGCGCCGGCGCGTGACCGTGCCGGCCGCTACCTGATTCATCACCTACGAAAGAGGCACCTCATGGCAACGAAGAAGGCGAAAGTAGAAATTACCAAGGGTGGGGACGACGGCACGCTGTCGAAGAAGGATTACGCGAAGGAGCTGCGCAAGCTGCACGTCGAGCTCGTCAACCTGCAGGAGTGGGTGAAGCACAAGGGCCTCAAGGTGTGCATCGTGTTCGAGGGTCGCGACGGCGCCGGCAAGGGCGGCACGATCAAGGCGCTCACCGAGCGCGTGAGCCCGCGCGTGTTCCGCGTGATCGCCCTGCCCGCGCCCACGGATCGCGAGAAGTCGCAGATGTACGTGCAGCGCTACTTGCCACATTTGCCTGCGGCAGGCGAGATCGTGATTTTCGACCGAAGCTGGTACAACCGTGCGGGCGTGGAGCGGGTGATGGGTTTTTGCACTGATGACCAGGCCGAGAGGTTCCTGAAGGGCTTGCCGCTCGTCGAGAAGACGATCGTCGACTCCGGCATCATTCTGCTTAAGTACTGGCTCGAGGTGAGCGAGCAGGAGCAGACGCGGCGCCTGAAGGAGCGCATCGAGGATGGGCGCAAGACCTGGAAGCTCTCGCCGATGGATCTGAAGTCGTACAGTCGCTGGTACGACTACTCACGAGCCCGTGACGGCATGTTCAAGGCCACCGATACCGCGTGGGCGCCATGGTACGTCGCCAACTCCGAGAACAAGCAGCGGGTGCGGCTCAACATCATCTCGCACTTGCTGTCGAAGATTCCGCACAAGGAGATGCCGCGCGAGAAGATCAAGCTGCCGCAGCGGCAGAAGGCGAAGGGCTACAACGAACCGCGCTACGCCTACAAGCGCGTGCCCGAGAAGTTCTAACGAGCGACGAGCGCGTCGTCGATCGACACGCGCTCGCGCAACCGCCCGAAACCTGCTGCCGCCTCCTTTTGCAGCAGATTATTGCTGCTTGCTACCCTTGATGTTGCCGACGATGCCTCCGGCGACCGCGCCTATCGCAGCGCCGGTCCAACCGCTGCCGCCGGAGATCGCTGCGATCCCCGCCCCTGCCGCCGCACCAATGGCCGCACCGCTCATCGTTCCCTGCTGCTGCGGGGTCATGCTGGTGCATCCGATCACGCCTGTCATCAGCGCGATTGCCGCAATCATTTCGAGTCGTTTCATGTTTCGTCTCCTCTACTTGGCTTTCTGAAGTCCCGGGACAACCATCTCGAACCAGATAGTTTCGATGACGGGACGCTGCAGTTGATCGGGATGCGCGGCGTACCACTTGTTGAGCCCGTCGCGCACGCTGTCGAGCGTCTGGCCCTTCAACCCCTTGACCATCCGCGGCAGAATGCTTTGCGCGTCCGGCGCCGCGCTCGGTGCTCCATACGCCAACTCGATCTGGACGATGTTGCCGATACCCGCGAGGTACGCCTTCTTCATCTCTTCGGACGACTTGGTCCAATGCTCGCCGGTAATCAGCGGAATTTCCTGCGCGCCGACGCTACCCGACAGCGCCGTCCACGTCACGCACGCCAGGAACATCACCGTACGCAATTGCAACTTCATTGCCATAACATTCTCCTCAATATCCGAACCTTCAAAGGTACAGCGCTGATCGCGTGGTACTCGCCACGTGCGCATCATGCCATCTGTGAGCTTCACGAAGCTCATTTCATGCTGGCGCGCACGTTCACCAGCACCTGGTCGATCGCATCGATGCGCACCCAGCCGGTACGCGGGTACTCGATGTCGAGTATCACATAGATGGTGAATGCGACGATCGTGGCGAATCCCACCTTGTGCACCCAGTCGTAACCCTTCTCGCCCGCCGTCTGATAACCTGCGAGAAACGCCGCGATCAACGCGAGTGCAATCAGCATCGCATAGACGACCCTGGGCGGATGCATTTGCGTAGCAACCACGCGCACGGTCGTGATGTCGAACATCTGATTGAGCGCGGGCAGGACGATCAGATCGAGACCCGGACGCGCTTCGGGCACCCGAGTGGCCATGACCGACTGCGACCAGATGTCGGCCTGGAGCTCCTGGGACCGCGCGAGCTCGCTGCGTGCCGCCGTGATGTCGGCGAGTTTTCGGTAGGTCGCGATTCTCGCGTCGACGTAGCTGCGAAACGCCTCGCGCAATCGCGGCTGCGCGGACGCGGGCAGGACGTCGATCCGAAGATACGCCGTGCCGATCGCATTCGCCTCGTCCACCGCCTGAATGCGCCGCGCGTCGAAGCGTGTAAGGGCGCCCGAGAACGTGAATGCGATGAGCAGACCGAGCAGTGCGAACACGGCCGTCTCGAGAGATCCAGTGTTGGACAGGCTGGCGCCATCCCGCGCGATGGCTCGCTGGCCCAACCGGCGGCCGAGCCCAAGGCATAGCATGATGCCCAGGAACACGGCCGTCACGATCACACCGCCGTAAACACCTGGATCGACGACCTCGAGCATCAGCGCCTCCGTTGTGCAAGCGCTCATTGTGCCAGAGCCTGTCATGCACGAAGCGTTGCAGAGCGCAGAGCCTCACCCCGCTGCATCCGCTCGACGCAGTGCGGCCATGGCCTCGGCAACGGTGACGCGCCCTTCGGGCAGCGGCAGCTCGGCAGCGCCTTCCTTGCGCACGAGCTCGCGCACCGTCGCGTGGGCTTCCGCGAGGCGCAGCGAAATGCCGCGCGCGGCGAGCTCGCGCGCGACCTCGGCGAGCATGCGCACGCCCGCGATGTCGACGTACGGCGAGGTCGACAGGTCCCACACGACCACGCGCAGGCTCTGGCCGGCTTCCGCGACCAGGCGCCGTAGCTCGTCGCGGATATGCCCGGCGTTGAAGTAGAACAGGCCTGCCTCCACCCGTATCACGAGCACGCCGGGCACTTCCTGCGCGTCGGAATTGCGCGAGCGGTCGGCGTAGCGCTCGGTTCCGGGCAGCCTCCCCAGGCGCGAGACGGTAGGCACCGCCACGCGACGGATCAGCAAGATAATCGATACGATCGCCGCCAGCAGCACGCCCTTGAGTATGCCGAGCAGCAACACTCCGGCAAATGCGACCATCGCCACCCAGAACTCGACGCGCGACAGCGCGTACGTGCGTCGCAGCTCGCGGATGTTGACGAGTCCCTTCACCGCCACCAGCACGATGGCGGCCAGCACCACGTCCGGTAGGTTGCGCAGGAGGTCGGTGAGGAACAGCAGGCACAGCGCGATCGCGACCGACGCGAACACGAGCGACAGCGGCGTGCGCGCGCCGGCCTTGTCGTTGACGGTCGATTGCGACAATCCTCCGGCGACCGGGTAGCCGTGGCCGAACGCGACGGCGGCATTGGCGACGCCAAGGGCAAGGAGCTCCTGCCGCGGGTCGATCTCGTAGCCGTGCCGCTGCGCGAGGCTGCGCGCGGCAGACACGCCTTCGATATACGCAAGCAGGAAGCATGCGAACGCAAGCGGGAGAATGCCGTCGACATCGCGCGGCCGAAGAGAAGGCAGCGAGAAGTCGGGCAAGCCGGCGGGCAGCACGCCGACGGTCTTGAACCCCTGCTGCGCGAGCGGCGTCACGGACAGCGCAACGATCGCCGCGATAACCACGACCAGCGCCACCGGGCGGCCCGGGAACAGCCGCTCGCCGAGCATGAGGAGCGCGATCGCGGCCACGCCGAACAGGAGCACGGCAACGTTGGTGTCCGGCAATTGCGAGGCCAGGGCGCCAATGCGTTCGAAAAAGTGTTCGCCGCCGCCCTTGACCCCGAAAAGCTTCGGCAGCTGCGCCATCGCGATGGTCAGCGCCGCTCCTGCCTTGAAGCCGAGCAGGATCGTTTCGCTGATGAAGTTCACCAGCGATGACAGGCGCAGCGCCCACGCCGCGACGCTGATCGCGGCGAACACGAGCGCGGTCAGCGCGGCGATCTCCGTGTAGCGCGTGGCGTCGCCCATGGCCATGCCCGCAACGGTGGTGCCGACCAGCATGGAGATCGCAGACGTGGGACCGATCGCGAGCTGCCGCGACGTCCCGAACAACGCGTATGCCGGCCCCGCGATCAGATAGCAGTACACGCCGTACACCGGCGGCAGGCCGGCCAGCGCGGCGTAGGCGAGCGCGACTGGGATCGCGTATGCGGCCAGCGTGAAGCCGGCGATCATGTCGGCGGGCAGCCACGCCGCGCGGTAGCTGCGCACCCAAGCCGCGGGTGGGAAGAAGGCGCGCATCGTCAGAAGCTCGCGGTGATGGCCCCGATCACGTAGCGCGCGCTCGACTCCGGATTGAACGCGTACAACGAGAACTTGAGGCGTTGCACCGTGACCTGCGCGAATCCTCCCCGCTGATAGCCGCGTCCGGTATCGACCGTGTGCGTGCGTTGTCCGGCGAGGCCGACCCGCAGCCACTCCACCGGAGTCCACGCTAACTCAGTCCATGAATAGTAGTAGCGCGAGCCCGGCTGCCGCCGGTCGTCGACGTACTCGGCTTCGACGTAGGCATCGAACGGACCCGACGCGATGCTCGCCTCAACGCCCGGGATCACGCCGCGCGCCGTGCCGAACAGCGCGCCGACGATGGGCGTGATCGCGAAGGTCACGGCGTCGCCGCCGGCGAACTTCCAGCCGACGAACGCCGAGCCCGCGTCGCGCGCCTCGTAATTCCAGCGGCCTTCGAGGTGCAGGCGGCCGTAGTCGAGCGTGCCGACGCCGACGCCGAAGTCCGGCTCGTCACGCATCGCGTAGTAGTAGCCGGTGACGGCACCGGCCCACTTCGCCTCTTCGGCGAAGCACGTGGCGGGCATCGCCAACGCTAACATGATCAGACCGCGCACCACGCTAGCCACCGAGCGCCTTCACGGCGGCGATCAGCACCACCCCGAAGAATGCCATCGCGAAGCCGGTGCGCCACGGATGCGGGTAAGTCGCGTAGCGGCCGAAGCTGGACCCGGTGATGAACAGCATGACCACGGTCGTGATCTGCGAGGCGAGAAACGCGCGCGCGGTATCCGCGAAGAACATGAAGGGAAGGACGACCGGAAACGTCGCAAGCACCACCAGCGCGAAGACGCCGACGGCCTCGAGAAAATCGCGGCCGCGCAGCAGCGGGCCCACGGCTGGCGGGCGCGCGAGAAGACGTTGGCGCATGGCGTCGATCTCCGCTTCACCGACGATCGATGCCAAGTGATCGGGCAGCGCCTGGGCGATCAGGCGCTGCGCCGTCGCGGCGTCGGCCACGCGCACGCGCTGACCGAGCTTCCACAGTCGCGCCCGCTCGGCGGCGTTGCGCACTACGTACATTACCGCGTCGACGAGGCCCCACGCGAGGTTGCATCCCAGAGCGGCGATCATCACTGTGCGTACCTCCACCTTGCCCGCGGTGGCGATCGACAGCGAACCTACGATGGTGACCGCCATGATGAGCCCGAACAGCACTTCCGAAAGACGGTCCAGCGGATCGAGCAGCCGCGGCCGTTCCTCCCCGATCTCTTCCGTCGTCATAGCGTTGCGATCGATCTCCGCCACCGCGTCATCCCAGCATTGCTGCGATGCGTTGCGAGCGGACCGCGGCGTCGGCAAATCGATCGAACTCCTCCGCGGTGACCGGCGGATCCGCGAGGCCGTCCACGCCCGCGTCGCCGCAACGCGGCGCCCATACACGGCGTTCGTCGATGAGATACACGCCGTACGCCGCGCGCATCGCGTGCTCCCCGGTGACAGTCAGCTCCTGCTGCAGGGTATGCGCGACGAGCGCGGCGTTGGACACGATCGCCACCTCGACCAGCGCCTCGCGATACCGCGCATGGCGCGCGACCTCCTCACCGTACACCGCGGCCATGCGACGCGCGGCGGAATGAATAACCGCCAGCTGGCGGTCGAGGATGCCGCGCAGCGCATGCTTGCGAGCGAGGTCGAGGTACGCGACGGGATCGAGGAACACATCGACCGCCGCCGACACCGCACCGCAGCCGCTGTGCCCGAGGACGACGACGAGCTTGAGACTCCCCAAGTGCTCGACCGCATAGCGCAGACTGCCCATCACCTCGCTGCCGAGCCCGTTGCCGGCCACCCGCACCACGAAGAGGT
>JBDTZQ010000182.1:0-5579 GCA_040005035.1 Betaproteobacteria bacterium
TCGCCGTTGCCGGTGAGCAGCGCGTAGCGCGTGAGCTTGTCGCGCGCCCATTCGCCGATCACCGTGCTCGTCATGTAACGGATGTTGTGCTGGTCGAAGCACAGCAACGCGCCGAGCCCCGAGTTGGCCAGTGCGGCGCGGGTGCGCGCGAGACGGTAATCGTGGAGTCGCCTGAAATTGACGCGCTCCTCGAAGTCGACCTGCGTGTGCCCGGGCGCCTGCAGCGGACGATCCCAGTGGTAGTGCGGATCGATGTCGTCGGGGCGGACGATCCTGGGCTCACGCGATTTCGTGATTTTTTTGGCCATGGTCTTTGCCGGCATGCGCCGCCGGTTGCGTTGTGCAATTACGGGTGCGGCCAGCTCAGCCCTTGCCGAACGCCTTGTCGAAATAACGGGTATCGATGTACCGGGCCGGGTCGTTCAGCGTCCTGGGGGGCGTGGCATAGCGGCTGCGGAGCTTGAGCACGGTGCGAATGCCCTCGACGTCGAGCGCGACGTCGCGCGTGAGGCCGCCTTTTTCCGCGAGCAGCAATGGATACGATTGGCGCGCCAGCGCGGGTGTCATGTCGCGTATGTTGGCGACCAGGAGCGACTCGACGACGTCGCGGTTCGCCGGATCGCACACCCAGGTGACGCCGGCGCGATACCCGCGCAGAAAACCGATCACCGCCGCTTCATTGGCGCGTGCCCACGACCTTCGCGCCGCGCCGACCGTTCCCTGGTACGCGCCCAGCGCCTCGGCGGTGGCGAGCACGTTGAGGCCGCGGTTCTGCGCGAGCAGCTCGAAGGGCGTGCGCAGCAGCGTCGCGTCGTGCTTGCCTGCGATCAAGTCGCGGTAGCGATTCGGCGTGCCGCCGGCACGCACGAACGTGACCTCGGCCTCGCTGACGCCGTTCCTGGCGAGCAGCTCGCGGAGTACGAACGCGAGCCCGTTGCTCATCGCGTCGACCGAGAGCGTACGGCCCTTGAGTTCCGCAAACGTTTTCACTCCGGGCACGGAAACCACCGACAGAAACCCACCGTCGCCGCCGATGAAGGAGAACAGGTCGGACGGGTCGGCGACCTTGGCGTCGGCCTGTCCTTCCTGATATGCGATGAAATTGTCGATCGTAGCCAGCGCAATATCGTAGCGGCCGTCGAACAGTCCGGCGACCAGCGCATCGGAGGACGGCGTGTAGGCGACGCGGACGTCGACTCCGTTGGATTCGAAGAATCCCTGGCGCTGTGCCGCCCACAGCGGAAGATTCCAGCCGCCGTTGAAGGTGATGACGCGAAGTGGTGTCGGCGGCGACGCAGCCGGAGCCTGGGCGGCGGCGCCTTGGTAAGCGAGCGCCGCGACCAGCCCGAAGACGAACCTGAACCCTCGCATTGCGCTCTCCTCGCCTCATCGCAACCGGAGGTCTCCGGCGCGCCGACGAGCATTAAATCACATCGCATGCCGGCTCACGACGCGTAGGCGTCGCGTACAAAGGGCGCGTAGGCGTCGCGTAGAGTGCGCGGCAGCGTCGCGTAGAGTGCGTGGCGGCGTGGCTACGCGCGCAGAGCCTGGCGCGGACGAACGCGTGGTCGAATGCGCTCGCTGCGCCGCGGCGGCCGCGCCACCAGACCGGCCAGGATGCAATCGACCATTTCCGGCGCCGCGCTGGCGAGATCGTAGGCGGGACGGTTGATCACCCAGTCGCGCATGATGCCGCTGATGCAGGCCTGAAGCATCTGCGTGGCGACCGCGGGATCGGTCGACGCCGGGAGCTGGCCGAGCGCCACGCCGCGGCGGACCAGGATCTCGACCTGCGCCAGGCACTCGCAGCGATCGCTTTCGCCGCTAGAGACGACTTTGCCCAGCTCGCCGCAGGCTTCGGTCTTAGAAAACAGGATTTCGAACACGGCTTGCGCGCGCTCGTCGCGCGCCAGATGCTGCAACGTGCCGACCATCAGGTCGCGCAGCGCACCCAGCGGATCGTCGTGGTCGGCGCGCGAGGCGGCTTCCAGCATCGCGTCCAGAGGCAAAGTGGCGCGCTCGCACATAGCCTTGAACAGCGCGGCCTTGTTCTTAAAGTGCCAGTAGACCGCGCCGCGGGTCACGCCCGCGGCGGCAGCGACTTCGGCAAGCGAAGTGCCGGTGACGCCGCGCTCGCTGAAAACGCGCTGTGCCGCATCGAGCAGGCCTTCGCGCGTCACCAGGGCGGCTTCTTTGGTCTTGCGGGCCATCAGGCTCCGATCGGTTCTTTCCAAACGGACTTTACAAACATTCTCGATTGTATGTAATATTCCTCATCCCCGCAAGTCGCACTGCACAACGCCGAGCGTTCCTCAGGAGTCATTCGATGGTTTCCCTTTTTCCCCTAGTGTCGCCTCGCGGCCCCGCCCTGCGCATGGGCGCCCTCGCTGCCACGTGCCTGTTGATCGCCGCCTGCGGAAAGGCCCCACCACCCGGCGGGTTCAGCCTGCCGCCGGCGGAGGTCACCACCATCACGGTCGCGCCGCGCGACTTTCCGGTTTCCTTCGAGCATGTCGCGCAGACGCTGGGCTCCAAGGACGTGGAAGTGCGCGCTCGCGTCACCGGCATCGTCGAAAAACGCCTGTACCAGGAGGGCTCCTTCGTGAAGGCGGGGCAACCGCTGTTCACGATCGATCCCAAGCTCTACCAGTCGCAGGTCGCTGCGGCGCAAGCGGAAGTCACGCGCGCGGCGGCGCAAAGGGCTCAGGCCGATCGAGAGAAGGCGCGCCTCATTCCACTCGCCGAGCGCAAGGCTATCGGACAGAAAGAAGCCGACGACGCGGCGTCGAGCGCCGAGCTCGCGGCAGCCGCGGTGCAGGCCGCGCAGGCCAAGGTCGACGAGATCAAGCTCAATCTCGGCTACACGCGCGTGGTGGCGCCGATCTCGGGACTGTCCAGCCGGGCGATGAAATCCGAGGGGAGCCTCGCGACCGCCAACGAGACGCTGCTGACGGTCATCTCGCAGACCGATCCGATCTGGGTCGGCTTCAACATCTCCGAGAACGAGCAGCTGCGTCTGAGCCGCGCGGTCGCTTCCGGTGCCCTCGTTCTGCCCAAGGACAACGGCTACGACGTAAGCCTCAAGCTCTCCGATGGCTCCTCGTTTCCGCGCCGCGGACGCATCAATTTCGCGGATACGCGCGTGAACCCGTCGACCGGCACCTACGAAATGCGCGCCGAAGTCGCCAACGCAGACGCGTCGCTCAAGCCCGGGCAGTTCGTTCGGGTCGTGCTACGCGGCGCGCAGCGCAAGAATGCGCTCGCGGTGCCGCAGGTCGCGGTGCTCGATGGGCCGCAAGGGAAGTTCGTCTACGTCATCGCCAAAGACAAGGACGGCAAGGACGTCGCGACACAGCGCACCGTCGTCGTTGGCGACTGGGTCGACAGCGAAGGCACCAATCTCTGGCAGATCGAGTCGGGCCTCAAGCCGGGCGACGTCGTCATCGTGGACGGCATCGCCCGCCTGCAGCCCGGTGCGGCGGTGAAGATCAGCACGGCGCCCCCCGCAGGCGCAACGGGCACCCCCGCATCCCCTGCCGCCGGCGCGACTGCATCGCCGGCCGCCGCACCCGCTCCGGCGCCCGCATCCGCCCCGGCCAAGAAGTAAGCACAAGGATCGCCCATGTTCTCGCGCTTTTTCATAGACCGGCCGATTTTCGCGATCGTCATCTCGACGTTCCTCATCCTTGCCGGCCTGGCGGCGATGCGCACGCTGCCGATCGCGCAGTATCCGGAAATCGCTCCGCCGGTCGTTACCGTGCAGGCGGTGTACCCGGGCGCGTCGGCGACGACGCTCGAACAGACCGTCGCCTCGCCCATCGAAAATGCCATCAACGGCGTGCCGGGCATGATCTACATGAGCTCGTCGTCGCAGTCTAACGGCAGCGTGCAGATCCAGGTCACCTTCGACATCGGCACCAACGTCGACATCGCCGCGGTCAACGTCAACAACCGCGTCAAGCAGGTCGAGCCGCGGCTGCCCGAGGAAGTGCGGCGCCAGGGCGTCACCGTCGAGCGCGGCAGCTCGGCGTTCCTGCAGGTGCTCGCGTTCTATTCGCCGCAGGACAAGTTCGACGACCTGTTCATCTCCAACTACGTCACGCTCAACGTGCTCGACCAGCTCAAGAGACTGCCGGGAACGACCAACGTGCAGATTTTCGGCGCCAAGGACTATGCGATGCGCATCTGGCTCAAGCCGGATCGCCTCGCGCAGCTCAAGCTCACGCCGGCCGACGTGATCGGCGCGGTCAACGAGCAGAACGCGCAGTTCGCCGCCGGCAAGATCGGCCAATCGCCGATCGGCCAGAAGCAGGATCTCGTCTACACCATCACGACGCGCGGGCGCCTCACCGAGGCCAAGCAGTTCGACCAGATCATCGTGCGCGCCAATCCCGACGGCTCGATCGTGCGCCTCGCCGACGTCGCGCGCGTCGAGCTCGGCTCGCGCGACTACGAATTCATGGGCCGCTACAACGGCAAGCCGGCGACGCTCGTCGGCATCTTTCTCGCGCCCGGCGCCAATGCGCTCGAAGTCGCGAAGACGGTGCAGACGAAGATGACCGAATTGTCGGCGCGCTTTCCCGACGGTCTGGCCTACGCGATTCCCTACGATACGACGCGCTTCGTCGAGGTGTCGATCCGCGAAGTGCTGATCACGCTCGGGGAGGCGATGCTGCTGGTGTTCCTCGTCGTGTACCTGTTCCTGCAGAGCTGGCGCGCCGCCATCATTCCCTTCGCCGCGGTGCCGGTGTCGCTGATCGGCACTTTCGCCGGCATCTACATGCTCGGCTACTCGATCAACACGCTGACCTTGTTCGGTATGGTCCTGGCGATCGGAATCGTCGTCGACGACGCGATCGTCGTGCTGGAGAACGTCGAGCGGATCATGCGCGAGCAAGGGTTGTCGGCGCGCGATGCAGCGATCAAGGCGATGCGCGAAGTTACCAGTCCGATCATCGCCATCGTGCTCACGCTGACGGCGGTGTTCGTGCCGATCGCGTTTTTGGGCGGCTTGACCGGTGAGCTGTACCGTCAATTCGCGGTGACGATTTCTATTTCGGTGGTGATCTCGGGCATGGTGGCGCTGACGCTCTCGCCGGCGCTGTGCGCCATGATCCTGCAGCCGCACGAGCCGCCCAACCGCTTCTTCGCGGCGTTCAATCGTGGCTTCGAGCACGTCACCGCGCGCTATTCCGACGGCGTGGTGTGGATGTTGCGTCGCGGCGTCGTCGGGGTGGTCCTGTTCCTGGGGATGGTGGCGCTGACCATCGGTTTGTGGCGCATCACGCCGAGCAGTCTCGTTCCCGACGAGGATCAGGGCTACTACATCAGCGCGGTCATTCTTCCCGACGGCGCGACGCTCGAGCGCACCTTCAAGGTCGTAACGCAGGTCGAGGACGCCATCCGCTCCAACCCCAACAACCTGGACACGATTTCGTTCACCGGCTTCGACTTCATCGGCGGCGGCTTCCGCAACAACGCGGCCACGATCTTCGTCACCCAGAAGCCGTGGGACGAGCGCACCGTGACCGCGGCGCAACTCGTCGGCGAGCTCTACGGCAAGACCGCAGGCATCAAGG
>JBDTZQ010000050.1:0-18750 GCA_040005035.1 Betaproteobacteria bacterium
GTCAATGCCGGTCATGCCATGGAAGCCCTCATGCAAGCTTTTGCCTGCATCCTCCTCCAAGTGTGCGCGCGTGAGCCGCACGTCGATCTCCCCCCGCGTCGGCGAAACGATGCGCACCGATCCGCCCTGCACCACAGGGATCTCGTACTGCGAAATCTGGTAGCCCTTGGGAAGGTCGGGGTAGAAATAGTTCTTGCGCGCGAAAATGCTGCGCCGGTTGATCGTGGCGCCGACGGCGAGGCCCAGACGGATCGCCCGCTCGACCGCGCCCTTGTTGAGCACGGGAAGCACGCCCGGAAGCGCGATGTCCAACGCCGACGCGTTGATGTTGGGCGCCGCGCCGAACGCGGTCGACGCTCCCGAGAAGATTTTAGACGCGGTCGACAACTGTGCGTGCGTCTCCAATCCGATCACCGTTTCCCATTGCGTTTCCCCTCTCACGGCATGAAGCCCTCCGGCGCGCGCGCGTGCCAGTCCGTGACCTGCTGGTACTGGTGAGCGACGTTGAGCAACAGCGATTCGCGAAACGCGTTCGCCTGCAGATGCAGTCCGATCGGCAGTCCCTTCGCATCGAAGCCGCACGGGATCGACATCGCCGGCGCGCCGGTCAGGTTGGCGGCGATGGTGAAGATGTCGTTGAGATACATCTGCGCGGGGTCGTCGACCTGGTCGCCGATCGGGAACGCCGTCGTCGGCGCGGTCGGGCCGGCGATGACGTCGCAACGCTCGTAGGCGCGCTGGAAGTCGTCGGCGATGAGCCGGCGGACCTGCTGCGCCTTGAGATAGTACGCATCGTAGTAGCCGTGCGAAAGCACGTAGGTGCCGACCAGGATGCGGCGCTTTACCTCCGCGCCGAAGCCTTCGGCGCGGCTCTTCCGGTACATGTCTGCGAGGTCGGTGTATTGGGCGGCGCGGTGGCCGTAGCGCACGCCGTCGAAGCGAGAAAGGTTGGATGACGCCTCGGCGGGTGCGATCACGTAGTACACGGGAACCGCCAGCGGCACGTTGGGAAGCGCGATCTCGACGAGGCTGGCGCCGAGCGTGCGAAGTGCGGCCAGCGCCGCTTCCACCGCGGCGAGGACCTCCGGCGCGGCGCCGCCGCCGAAATACTCGCGCGGCATTCCGATGCGAAGCCCGGCGAGGGGCCGGGCTAGGTCGCGGGCGTAGTCCTCGCGCGGCCGGTCGAGGCTGGTCGAATCGCGCGCATCGTGCCCTGCCATCGCGGAGAGCAGCAGCGCGCAATCCTGCGCGGTCGTCGCGAAGACGCCTGGCGTGTCGAGGCTCGACGCGAAGGCCACCAGACCGTAGCGCGAACACACGCCGTAGGTCGGCTTGAGTCCGCACACACCGGACAGCGACGCCGGTTGCCGGATCGATCCCCCGGTATCGGTGCCGGTCGCCGCGGGAACCAGGCGCGCCGCCACCGCGGCCGCCGAGCCGCCCGAGCTTCCGCCCGGGACGCGCGTGGGATCCCACGGATTGCGAACCGGACCGAAGTACGAGTTCTCGCTGGAAGAGCCCATGGCGAACTCGTCCATGTTGGTCTTGCCCAGCGCCACCATGCCGGCCTCGGCGAGCCGCTCGACCACGAAGGCGTCGTAGGGGGCGACGAAGTTCTCCAGCATGCGCGATCCGCAGGTGGTGCGCAGACCGGCGGTCATCAGCACGTCCTTGTGCGCCAGTGGAATCCCGGTCAGCGCCGAGCCCTCTCCGCGCGCGAGTCGCGCATCGGCCGCGCCCGCCCTGGCCAGCGCGCCTTCGCGGTCGACCGTCACGAAGGCGTTGAGCTTCGCTCCAAGGGTCTCGACGCGCTCGAGCAGCGCGCCGGTGAGCTCGACGCTGGACAACTCGCGCGCCGACAGCGCCCGCGAGAGCGCGGTGAGGGTGGAGGTGACCACGATGTCGTTCGAATTCATAGAGCGGGCGTCGCCGGCGGGCGGGATGCGGGCGATTTCCGCGGACCGCGCCTTTGACGCGCGTGCTACTCGATCACTCTGGGTACCAGGTACAACCCGTCCTGAGACGCCGGCGCGGTTCGCTGGAGGACGTCGCGCTGGTCGCTCTCGGTTACCCGGTCGTCGCGAAGCGGAAGCGTGACGTCGTGTGCGTGCGACATCGGCAGGATACCGCGGGTGTCGATGGCGCGCATGCGGCCGACGAGTTCGAAGATCCCGTCGAGCTTCGCGGCGACCGCGGCAGCCTCCGCCGAGGTGACCTCGATGCGTGCGAGATGCGCTATGCGCTGGATGTCTGCGTCGGAAAGCGCCATGTCTGCGAGATGTACAAGCGGCGTGTGAAGGTCATGCGTGGAGGCAAACCGAGCCGGCACACTCTGCCGCGCACTGTCGCTCACTGTCGTCCAGCCCCCCAAACGCCGCAGAAACAAAGCCGATTAGGGTATCATAATCGATTGTCATAAGCACAGAGGCAGCGCGTCCCACGCTCTGCTCGCAACTGAAAGCCTCCATGTTCGAAATCTTCAAGGGATATTTCTCGAGCGATCTCGCGATCGACCTGGGCACCGCCAATACGCTCATCTACGTTCGCGGCCAGGGCATCGTGCTCAACGAGCCCTCGGTCGTGTCGATCCGACAGGAGGGCGGCCCCAACGGCAAGCGCGTGATCCAGGAAGTCGGGCTTGCCGCGAAGCAGATGCTGGGGCGTACGCCGGGCAACATCACGGCGATCCGTCCGATGAAGGATGGCGTCATAGCCGACTTCACCGTGACCGAGCAGATGTTGAAGCAGTTCATCAAGAAAGTGCTCGACTCGAAACTGTTCTCGCCGTCGCCGCGCATCATCATCTGCGTGCCGTGCGGATCGACGCAGGTCGAGCGGCGTGCGATCCGCGAATCGGCGCTCGGCGCCGGCGCGTCGAAGGTGTATCTCATCGAGGAGCCGATGGCCGCGGCGATCGGCGCCGATCTCCCGATCTCGGAAGCCACCGGCTCGATGGTCGTCGACATCGGCGGCGGCACCACCGAAGTCGGCGTGATCTCGCTGGGCGGCATGGTGTACTCGGGCAGCGTGCGCGTCGGCGGCGACAAGTTCGACGAGGCGATCGTCAACTACATCCGCCGCAACTACGGGATGCTGATCGGCGAGACCACCGCCGAGATGATCAAGAAGACCATCGGCTCGGCGTTCCCCGGCTCCGAGGTCAAGGAGATGGAAGTCAAGGGACGCAACCTCGCCGAGGGCATTCCGCGCAGCTTCACCGTTTCCAGCAACGAGATCCTCGAAGCGCTCACCGATCCACTGAACAGCATCGTCTCCGCGGTGAAGAGCGCGCTCGAGCGCACCCCGCCCGAGCTCGGCGCCGACATCGCCGAGCGCGGCATGGTGCTCACCGGCGGCGGCGCGCTGCTGCGCGACGTCGATCGCCTGCTCATGGAAGAGACCGGGCTGCCGGTGATCGTCGCCGACGATCCGCTGACCTGCGTCGTGCGCGGCTGCGGCAAGGCGCTCGAGAACATGGAAAAGCTGTCGACTATTTTCACTTCGGACTAGGCAGCGCCGGGTCGTCATTCATGTCTCGATACCCCGCGAGGCTCCCCGAAGGGCATGTCGTTCCGAGGAGCCCGCGACGAGGAATCCGCTGTTCACGACTCGAAGGCCCTCTTCCCTGCCGACCCCTCGCTGCGCTCGGGATCACGGTGCGTGACGGAATCCGCGTCGGGCACTAGACGTCTCCCGCGCCATGCGCCATATCTCGGTCGAGCCGCCGCCATTTTTCCACCGCGGTCCTTCACCGCTGGTGCGCCTTGCTTTTTTCGGCCTGCTGTCGCTTGCGCTGCTTTTCACGGACACGCGCTATCGCTATCTGGAAACCGTGCGACGCGTCGTCGCGGTGGCGCTCTATCCGGTGCAGCGTGTCGTGCAGATGCCCGGCGAGGCGCTGTCGTACATCGGCACGTATTTCTCATCGCAGCACGCGCTGTCGACCGACAACGCCGCGCTCAAGCAGCAACTTCTCGCCGACGCCCCTGCCGTGCAGAACTATCCGTCGCTCGCACAGGAGAACAGCCGGCTGCGCGCGTTGTTGTCGGTCGAGGCACGGTTTCGCGGCGCCGCCATTGCGGCCGAGGTGCTCTATTCCGGACGCGATCCTTTCTCGCAGAAGCTCTTCGTCGACAAGGGCGACACGGCGGGCGTGTTGATCGGACAAGCGGTGATCGACGACATCGGCGTGGTCGGGCAGGTGACGCGCGTGTTTCCGTACATGGCCGAAGTCACGCTGGTCACCGACAAGGACCACGCGGTGCCGGTGAAGGTCGAGCGCAGTGGCGTGCGCAGCGTGATGTACGGCGCGGGCACCGGCCGCCTGCCCGAGCTTCGCTTTCTGTCGCCGAACGCCGAGATTCAGCCGGGAGACCGCCTGGTTACGTCGGGCATCGACGGCACCTATCCGGCGGGGCTCGCGGTGGCGCAAGTCGCTTCGGTCGAGCGCGAGACCGGACAGATGTTCGCGCGCGTGACGTGCAAGCCGCTTGCCGGCGTCGATGCCAGCCAGCAGGTGCTGATCCTCGGCACCGCGGCGGCGACGCTGCCCCGCCCCGAGGAACCCGCGGAGGCCGACGCGCCGCGCAAGGGCCGCAGGCGGCGCGCATGAGGGACCACTAACGTGCCTCAACTGCCGCGCCTGAGCGTCGCCGGACCGGAAGAAATACTCCGGCCGGTCAACTCGTGGTTCGTTCTGTTCACGTTGCTCGCCGCGCTCGTCGCCAACACGATGCCGCTGTCCGGATTCGCGATGGTGCTGCGGCCCGACTTCCTGGCGCTGGTGCTGTTGTTCTGGTGCATACGCGAGCCGCGGCTTATCAGCGTCGGCATCGCCTGGTTCCTCGGACTGCTCATGGACGTCGCCGACGGGACGGTGTTCGGGCAGCACGCGCTCGCCTACGCGGTGCTTGCCTACGCGGCGGAGTATTTCCGTCGCCGCGTGCTGCGTTTCCCGCTGTGGCAGCAGGCGGCGCAGGTCGCGGTGCTGTTGCTCCTGTGCTCGGCGCTGGTCGCGCTGGTGCGCATCGTTGGCGGCGCGCCGCTGCCGCGCTGGAACTACGCGGTCGGATCGTTCACCGGCGCGTTGCTGTGGCCGGTCCTGACCGTGCTGCTGCAATGGCCGCAGCGCCCGACGCGCTCGCAGGCGGAACTCTAATGCGCCGTCTGTTCGCCCATCGCGACCGCCGCGGCTCGGCGCTGCAGGCCCCGGAGCTGCGCAATCCGGAGCGCGAGCTGCAGCATTTCAGGCGGCGTCTGATGATTGCCGGCGTGGCGGTAGTGCTCGCGTTCTGCGGGCTGTTCGGGCGCTTCATCTACCTGCAGCTCGTCCTGCATCGCCATTACCAGACGCTGGCGGAAAGTAACCGCATCGCCATCGTGCCGATCGCGCCCAACCGCGGCGTGATCACCGATCGCAACGGCGTGGTGCTGGCACAGAGCTTTTCCGCGTACACACTCGAGGTCACGCCTTCGCGCGTGAAGAACCTCGATGCGATGATCGACGAGCTGTCGCGCATCGTCGAGGTGCAGCCGCGCGATCGAAAACGCTTCAAGCGTCTGCTCGAGGAATCCAAGAATTTCGAGAGCCTGCCGTTGCGCACACGGCTGTCCGACGAGGAGGTCGCGCGCTTCGCGGTCAACCGCTACCGTTTCCCCGGCGTCGAGATCAAGGCGAGGCTGTTTCGCAACTATCCGTTCGGCGAGACGGCGTCGCACCTGATCGGCTACATCGGGCGCATCAACGAGCGCGACGTGCGGCGCATCGAGGAATGGGGCGACACCGCCAACTACAAGGGCTCGGACTACATCGGCAAGGTCGGCGTCGAAGTCTCCTACGAGCGCGAGCTGCACGGCACGACGGGCGTCGAGGAGGTCGAGGTCGACGCCGGCGGCCGCGCCGTGCGCACGCTCTCGCGCACGCCGCCCACCTCGGGCAACAACCTGCGCCTGGCGCTCGACATCAAGCTGCAGCAGGTCGCCGAGCGCGCCTTCGGCGAGCGCCGTGGCGCGCTGGTCGCGCTCGATCCGGCGACCGGCGAGGTGCTCGCCTTCGTGTCCAAGCCCGGCTTCGATCCGAACCTGTTCGTCGACGGCATCGACCCGGCGAGCTGGGACCTGCTCAACGAATCGATCGACAAGCCGATGCTCAATCGGCCGCTGCGCGGCTCGTACCCGCCGGGATCGACGATCAAGCCGTTCCTCGCGCTGGGCGCGCTGGCGTCGGGGAAGCGCAGCGCCGCCCAGACGATCTTCGACCCGGGGTACTACCAGATCGCGGGCAGCGCGCATCGCTTCCGCGACGACAAGCCGGGAGGCCACGGCAGCGTCGACATGTACAAGTCGATCGTCGTCTCCTGCGATACCTACTACTACATGCTCGCCGCCGACACCGACATCGACGACACGCATGCGTTCATGTCGCAGTTCGGCTTCGGCCGCGAGACCGGCATCGACATCGAGGGCGAGTTGGCGGGGGTGCTGCCGTCGCGCGAGTGGAAGCGCCACCGCTTCGCCGGCCGCGACGAGAAATGGTATCTCGGCGATTCGATCTCGGCGGGCATCGGCCAGGGCTACAACGCATTCACGCCACTGCAGCAGGCGCAGGCCATCGCGGTGATAGCCAACGAGGGCATCGGCATGCGCCCGCACGTGGTCGGCAGCATCGAGAACATCGGCAGCGGCGAGACCCGCCCGGTTGCGCCGCAGGTGACGCATACGCTGCGGGTGAAGCCCGAGCAGCTCGCCGTGATCAAGACGGCACTGGCGGGCGTGCCCAAGGAAGGCACCAGCGCGCAGGCTTTCCTCGGATCGAAATATGTCTCCGGCGGCAAGACGGGAACCGCGCAGCTGTATTCGCTCAAGGGCGAGAAATACGTCGCCGGCCGCGTCGACGAGCGCCTTCGCGATCACGCCTGGTATATCGCCTACGCGCCGCTGGACAAGCCGAAGATCGCGGTGGCCGTGCTCGTCGAGAACGGCGGCTTCGGCGCGCAGGCCGCCGCGCCCATCGCGCGCGCGTTGTTCGACTACTACCTGCTTGGCGAGCAGGCACCGCTGCCGCTGATCCACGGGAAGCCCCCGGACTCGGACGACGAGAGCGACTGAGCGTTCCGTACCCCTGCATGGCCAATTTCCTCGCATTGCTCGAGCGCATCTGGGAAGTCCTGGCGCGGCGCGTCGACAGCTATCTGATGTCGGCGGCGCTGGCGATCGTCGGCATCGGGCTCATCACGCTGTTCTCGGCGTCGGACCAGAGCGTGGCGCGCGTCACCAGCCAGGCGGGGTCGCTCGGCTTCGCGCTGGTGCTGATGTGGATCGTCGCCAACGTGCCGCCGCAGCAGCTCGCGCGCGCCGCGGTCGCGCTCGACGCGCTCGCCGTGCTGCTTCTCGCCGCGGTGGCGATGGGAGGCACGGTCGTCAACGGCTCGCGGCGCTGGCTCAATCTCGGCATCGGCCGCTTCCAGCCCTCCGAGCTGATGAAGATCGCGTTGCCGCTGATGCTCGCCTGGTACTTCCAGAGGCATGAGTCGCGCATCGGCTTTCGCGACTTCCTGGTGGCCGCCGTGCTCATCGCCGTGCCGGTGTGGCTGATCAAGCGCCAGCCCGACCTCGGCACCGCGCTCATGATCGGCGCATCGGGGTTCTACGTGCTGTTCCTCGCGGGCCTGTCGTGGAAGATCATCGTGGGCCTGGTGGCGGCGGCGGGCGCCGCGGCGCCGCTGGTGTGGCCGCACCTTCACGATTACCAGAAGGCGCGCATCCTCACCTTCATCGATCCGAGCCGCGATCCGCTGGGCGCGGGCTATCACAGCACGCAGGCATCGATCGCGCTGGGATCGGGCGGCGTCGTCGGCAAGGGCTGGCTCAACGGCACGCAGACCCACCTCGATTTTCTGCCCGAGCGCCACACCGACTTCATCTTCGCCGTGTTCGGCGAGGAATTCGGGCTGATCGGCAACGCCGTGTTGCTGGTGCTCTACATGCTGCTGATCGGCCGGGCGCTGGTGATCACGATGAACGCCTCGACGTTGTTCGCGCGCCTGCTCGCGGGCGCCATCACGCTCATGTTCTTCACCTACGCGTTCGTCAACATGGCGATGGTGAGCGGGCTGCTGCCCATCGTCGGCGTCCCGCTGCCGCTGGTCTCGTTCGGCGGGACGGCGCTGGTCAGCCTGTTCATCGGCCTGGGCATCCTCATGAGCGTGCAGGCCAACCGCAAGCTGGTGAAGACCTGATGCCGGGCGCGGGGCGCCGGCGATGTTGGGGTCGCCCGGCGCCCGGGGGGGGCCGGGAACGATCGGCACCATGGGCGCGACGGGCGCTTGTGCTGTCGGTCCTCGCGCTATCGGTCGCGGCGTGCACATCCGCCCCCAAGCGCGATGCCGCGGCGACGCCGCCGTCGCCGGCGACGGCCCCTTCGTTCCCGCCGATCTCGCCCAAGTACTACAAGGACGACGGGCCGGGCGAGAACCCGCCGGCCAACCTCGACGCGATCCCCGACGCCATGCCGCGGCTCGAGCCGCTGTCGCGCTTTTCCAACCGGCCGTACACCGTGTTCGGCGTCGACTACGTTCCGGCGACGACGCTGCGCCCCTACAAAGAGCGCGGCATCGCGTCGTGGTACGGCCGCAAGTTCCACAACCAGAAAACGTCCAACGGCGAAACCTACGACATGTACGCGATGACTGCCGCGCATCCGACGCTGCCCTTGCCGTCGTATGCGCGGGTCACGAGCCTCGCCACCGGCAAGAGCGTCGTGGTCCGGGTCAACGACCGCGGCCCGTTCCACCCCGGCCGGGTGATCGATTTGTCCTACGCCGCGGCGCATCGCCTCGACATCGCGCAGAAGGGAAGCGGCCAGGTCGAGGTGGAAAGCATCATCCCGCCCGATGCGCCCGTGCAGGTGGCCGTCACTCCGCTGCCGGCGGTCGCGATCGCCGAAGCCACCCCGGTGGCGGCGATGGCGCTGACGCAGGAGGTGGGCGGCTACGTCATCCAGCTCGGCGCATTCGCCAACAATGCCAACGCGCAAGGATTTGCCACGCACATCGCGAACCAACTCTCGCCGATGGGCGTCGAAGCAAGAGTTCAAGAGGGGAACGGCTTGTTCAGGGTGACGGTAGGTCCCTATACGACACGCGACGAAGCCCGGCGCATCGCCGAGCGGCTGCGCCTCGCGCTCGGCGTCGACAGCACGGTCAAGGCACGATGACCTCAGTGGGAGCATCTGCGTGTTAACCCGTTTGCGCGCGCGCCTTCGTTATAATCGCGGTGAGCGCCTTTCGCCGCGACACCGCTGTACGCGCACGCACGCGCTATGCTCCGGCGCCGACTGCGCCGCTCGACTTCGTATCCATTCCGGCCCGCCCATGTCCCGAAGCCTTCGCCTGTTCTTATTCCTGCTGCTTGCCGTCGTCGCCGGAGGGTCGCGCGCGCAGCTCACCATCGAAATCGTCGGCGGCGGCGCTACGGCGATTCCCATCGCCATCGTCCCGTTCGCCGGCGAGAACGCCTATCCCCTTTCGGTCACGCAAATCGTCGCCAACGATCTTTCCCGCAGCGGCTTGTTCAAGATGATCGATGGCGGCGGCGTCAATCCGCGGCCCGCGCGCGCCGAAGACGTGCGCTACGCCGACTGGAGCGCGCGAGCCGCCGACGCGGTGGTGGTGGGCAGCGCGACGCCGCTCGCCGACGGCCGCGTCGAGGTGCGATTCTTCCTGCTCGACGTGGTTAGACAGTCGCTGCTCACCGGATTCACCTACGCGGTTCCGCCGTCGCAGCTCCGCGCGACGGCGCACCGCATTGCCGACGTCATCTACGAAAAGCTTACTGGCGATGCGGGAGTGTTCAGCACGCGCATCGCGTACGTCGCCAAGCAGGGCGCCCGCTATGACCTGTTCGTGGCCGAGGCCGATGGATTCAACCCGCAATCGGTGGTGAGCTCCAACGAGCCGCTGCTCTCGCCGGTCTGGTCGCGCGACGGCACGCGCATCGCCTACGTCTCGCTCGAGAACAAGAAACCCGTGATTTACGTGCAGTCGCTGCAGAGTGGGGCACGCCAGGTCGTCGCCAATTTCCGCGGAAGCAACAGTGCGCCGGCGTGGTCCCCGGACGGCGGCAGGCTGGCGGTGACGCTGTCCAAGGACGGCGCTTCGCAGCTGTACTTGATCAATACCGACGGCAGCGGCGTGGCGCGGGTGATGAATTCCCCGGGCATCGACACCGAAGCGAACTTTGCCCCGGATGGACGGTCGATCCTGTTTACTTCGGATCGCGGCGGCAGCCCGCAGATCTATCGGCTCACGCTGGCCAGCGGCGCGGTGGAGCGCATGACCTACGAAGGCAGCTACAACGTGTCTCCCCGCCACCTGCCCGACAACAAGGGCTTCGTGTTCGTGCGTCGCGACGGCAGCCGCTTCAACATCGCGATCCAGGATTTCGCCACGCGCCAGGTGCAGGTGCTCACGCAAGGCGCACTCGACGAATCGCCCAGCGTCGCGCCCAACGGCAAGCTCATCATCTACGCGTCCGAGGTAGGGGGCCGTGGTATATTGGCCGCAGTCTCAAGCGATGGTCGTGTCAAGCAGCGATTGACCGCGGCGACGAGTGACGTACGCGAACCGGCGTGGGGCCCACTTGCCAAATAATCGTAGCCCCGAAGTCGGCGCTGCGAAGGCGGCGATGAGCGCCTCCTTCAGTCCCCGGCGACACGCATGAATCCGATCCGAAACCATCAGGAGATTCCAATGAAAAGAATGCTGTTCACGGTGCTATGCGCGACGTTTCTCGCCGCATGTCAGAGCACACCGCCGAAGGACGCGGGCGCGCCCGTCGAGGAGCGCAATCCTTCGGCCGCGACCGGCACGGGCACGTCGACCACCGGCGCGGGCGGCACGGGCGTGACCGGCAGCGCCGCCGGCGCGGGTCAGCGCAATCCGCTGCGCGATCCCAGCAACATCCTGTCCAAGCGCATCGTGTACTTCGACTACGACAGCTATGTCGTCAAGGACGAGTACAAACCGATGGTCGAGGCGCACGGCCGGTATCTACAGGCCAATCGTGGCACGCGCATGGCGATCCAGGGCCACACCGACGAGCGCGGCAGCCGCGAATACAACATCGCCTTGGGGCAGCGCCGCGCCGACGCGCTGAAGAAGCTGATGATCCTGTACGGCGCGACCGAGATCCAGATCGAGACCGTGAGCTTCGGCAAGGAAAAGCCCAAGCGCGACGGTCACGACGAATCGTCGTGGGCGGAAAACCGCCGCGACGAGATCGTGTTCGTCGGCGAATAAGGCTCGGGGCACGCGCGTGGGAGGGTGCTCCGGCCGGCCGCGATGGCTGACGCTGACCGCGGCGACGCTTCTCGTCGCGGGACTGGCCGCCTTTCCGGCGCGCGCGGCGCTGTTCGACGACGACGAGGCGCGCAAGCGCATCGACGCGCTGCGCGTGCGCGTCGAAACTCTCGAGCAGCAGCTCTCGCAGCGGGTCGAGCGCATCGAAGCGAAGGACGCCGCGCTGGTCGACATGTTCCGCGATGTCGAGCTGATCAAGGCCGACATCGCGCGCCTGCGCGGCCAGTACGAAGTTCTAACCTACGAGCTCGAGCAAGCGCAAAAGCGCCAGCGCGATCTGTATCTCGATCTCGACAGCCGCCTGCGCAGGATCGAAGGCGGTCCCGGCGCAGCCGTCGCGCCGGACGCGGGCGCCGGGTCGGCGGCGGGCAGCGCGGCGGCAAGCGGTGCCGCGGCGGTACCGTCCACGGGGGCGGCGCGACCCCCGGACGCCGCCAGCGAGCAGCGCGTCTACGACAGCGCACTCGACCAGTTCAAGAGCGGAAGCTACGCCGCAGCCATCGCCAGCTTCCAGAGCTTCGTCAAGACGTATCCGAGAAGCCCCCTCGCGCCCTCGGCACTGTACTGGGTCGGCAACGCGCAGTACGCGCAGCGCGATTATCGCGGCGCCATCGCGACGCAGCGCCAGCTCATCGCCACCTATCCCGACAGCCAGAAGATTCCCGACGCGATGCTCAACATCGCGAGCTGCCAGCTCGAGCTCGGCGACGCGCCCGGTGCGCGCCGCACGCTCGAGGAGATCGTCGCCAAGTACTCAGGCTCCGAAGCCGCGGGCAAGGCCCGCCAGCGCCTCGCCGGGCGCTAAGTTCTGTCGATGCTTGCGTTCGCCGAGCGCCTGATCGCATGGCAGCGCGCGCACGGCCGCCACCACCTGCCGTGGCAGAACACCCGAGACGCCTACTGCATCTGGCTCTCCGAGATCATGCTGCAGCAAACGCAGGTGGCAACGGTGATCCCGTATTACCAGCGCTTCGTCGCCGCCTTCGCGGACGTGCGCGCGCTGGCGGCGGCGCCGCTCGAAGATGTGCTGGCGCTGTGGAGCGGGCTGGGCTACTACCGGCGGGCGCATCTGCTGCATCGCGCCGCACGGGTGGTCGTCGCCGATCATCACGGCGTTTTTCCACACGACGCCGCGACGCTCGCGACGCTGCCCGGCATCGGCCGCTCGACGGCGGCGGCGATCGCCGCCTTCGCCGCCGACGAGCGCGGCGCCATCCTGGACGGCAACGTCAAGCGCGTGCTGGCGCGCCATGCCGGGATCGCCGGCTTTCCTGGCGAAGCCGGCGTCGAGCGCGATCTATGGGAATGCGCCGAGGCGCGGTTGCCCGAGCGCGATATCGCGATCTACACGCAGGCGCTGATGGACCACGGCGCCACGGTCTGTCTACGCCTGCGTCCGCGCTGCGACGTCTGCCCAGTCGCGACGGATTGCGTCGCGCGCATCGAGTCGCGCATCGACGTCCTGCCCGCACCGCGTCGGAAAAAAGCGCTGCCTCAGCGGACCGTCGCGGTGCTGCTGATCCTGCATCACGACTGTGTTCTGGTCGAGCGCCGTCCCGCCACCGGCATCTGGGCGGGACTGTGGAGCCTGCCCGAAGCCGCGTTCGACGACGATCCGGTGCAGGCGTGTCACGCTCGCTTCGGCGCCGAGGTCGCGATGCGCGCGGCGCTGCCCGACATCGAGCACGCGTTCACGCATTTCCGTTTGCGCATCACGCCGCGGCCCTGCGTGGTCGCGCGGCGCGTGCCGCGCGTCGAGCAGCCGGGGCTGCTGTGGCTTCCGCTGTCCGACGCGACCGGCGCGGCGTTGCCTGCGCCGATCAAGGCGCTGCTGCGCCGCGTCGGCGCCGAAGGACGCGCCGGCGTCGCGGGTCGCACTTCTTCCTAGAGTCGAGCTAGCGCGCCCCGGCGCGCAGGTCCGCCGGCAACAGCGCCTCCGCTCGCTCCTTGTACGCGGCGCGAAACGCCGCCAGCTCGCGAGCCGCGTCGTCGTTGCGGCCTTCGTTGCGGAGCTTGCGAATGAGCTTGATCCATTCCTCGGGCGGCTTGATCGGCGCGTCCTTGACCGCGTCGGCGGGAACGACGCTCTTGGCCAGCGGCGCCGGCGCCGCGGACTGCTGCATCTGTTCGGCGCGCCGCGTGTCGGCGCTGGCTTGAGGCTTTGCGGTGCCGGCCGCCGCCGCTGCCGGCGCGGCCGCCGAATCTGCGCTCGCACGGAGCTTGGCACGCTCCTCCGGTGGCTGCGGCTCGACCTCGACCGCTTTGTTATTCGCGCTGCCTGCGGCAGGAAACGGATCCGGGCGCGCTGCAGGGGCGGCAGGCGGCGTGGCCGCAGGGGCACCGGCGTTCGCCGCGGGCGCTGCCGCGAACGCCTTGTCGTCCTTCGCTGCGAGCCGTGAGCGCGCGGCGGTGAGCTCGGTGTGCTGGCCCCCCTCGAGCGCAGCGAGCGCATCGACGCGATTCGGCTTGTCCTTCGCCAGTTCCTCCTTCGCGGGAGCGGTGGCGGCCGCCGGTGCGGATGGGGATGGGGACGGCGCGGGCGTCGGTGAGGGCGCTTGCGCGAACTGCGTACGCGCGGTGCCGCGGTCGCGTTCGGCGTCGACCCCGGGTGCGGCTTCGCGCAAGACCTTCTTCTCCGCGCCGGCAGGTGGTGAGGACGTCGGTCCTGCGACGCGGCCGGTCGCGGAGCCGGTCATCGCGTCGGGCTGCGCATAGGACGGCGCAATTCGAGAGGCGGAGGGGGCCGGGAAGGGCGATGCTGGCGCGGGCGGGGCGGTGGGTGCGGACGTCGCCGTGGGTGTCGAGGGGGGTGCGGTGGCAAGCGCGGGCGGCGGCGCAGCGGCAGCACGCTCATCCAAACGAGCGGCCGGCTCCGCGCCGGACGCTGCCTTCTCGGCTTGCCTCGCCAGCGAGGGCTTCACGTTGTTTTCGGCGACCATGCCCGGCGTGAATTCCTCGGGCGGCGTCAACTGCAGGATGCCGAACGAGAGCACCGCCAGCACCGCCGCCGTCGCCAGCGGCCACGAGCGCATGTGGCGCTCTTGCGACGCGTGACCCGGGCCCGCCTGCACGGCGCGCCGCGCGGCAGCGCGCAACGACGCGTCGAGCGCCGCGGGAGGCTCCTCGCGGCTGGCATCGCGCCAGGCGCGAGCGAGCTTCTCGTTGAGCTTGTCGTCGACGTCGCTCACTGGACTACCCTCCGCGCTACGCGCTTTGGGGCAATTCGCCCTGGGGAGCGGCCCATCGGGCTCATGAGTCTCCCCCCGAAGTCGCTGCGCGACCTCCCCCCTGAGGGGGGCGAGCGCCCTCGGGAGCGGCCCATCGGGCTCATGAGTCTCCCCCCGAAGTCGCTGCTCGACCTCCCCCCTGAGGGGGGCGAGCGCCTTGGGGCGGCCCGGCGGCGCTCGACTGACGTTCCATCAGGTCCGACAGGTCGCATCGCAACTTGTTCGTTGCGTAGCGCAAACGGCTTTTCACCGTCTCGACGCCGGCGCCGGTGAGCTCGGCGATCTCGGCGAGCGACATACCGCCTTCGTGCTGCAGCAGGAAGGCCTCGCGCTGCGCAGCCGGCAGCGCTGCCACCGCGTCCTTGAGGCGCGCGCCGAGCTCGCGCGTCTCGGCGCGGCGCTCGGGCTCTTCGGTCGCGTCGCCGGGAAGCGAGGCGACGGCGTCGGCATGGGCCTCGTCGTCAGCCGACACCAGGTGCACGACGCCGCTGGCGCGGTAGTAGTCGATGAGGCGGTTGTGCGCGAGCCGGTACAGCCACGTGGTGAACTTGGCGGTGGGCACGTACGTGGCACGGGCACGAATCAGGTTCATCCACACATCCTGGAACATCTCGTCGACGACGCCGCCCTGGCGGCACTGGCGCAGCAGGTAGCGATACACGCCGCCCTTGTGACGCGCGTACAGCGCATCGAATGCCGCCGCATCGCCGGCGGCGTAGGCGAGCATGAGATCTTCGTCGCGGGGCGCGTCGGCGGAGGGCATCGACCCCAGTATGCCGCGCGCTCATAATGGGAACAACCGGAAGCTGGCAGGCGACCCCTCTCCCCGGCGGGAGAGGGGTGCACGGTGTGCGCTTAGCGCGGATCGGGAACGAAATGCGCCGGAAAAGGATTCGGCCGCAGTCGTGCGATCGGTTGCTGTCCGACCGGTACGCCCATCGCGAGCAGGTTCTGGTACGAGTCGTAGTAGATCGCGATGGTTTCCGACGGCGTCTCGCTGGCGCGCTCGAACGCGGTGTATGTCGTTTGCGAGCTCTCGACGCGTCCGTGGCCGGTGCCGAGCTGTTGCCTCGCTTCCGCTTGTGCGGCGTCCAGCGATTGCGATTTCGACTCCATCGGCGCGCTCGCCGGAGCGGCTGCGCGTTCGCGCGAGGCTTCGGCGCGTTGCGGGCTGTCGGCGGCGGCATCCTTGCGCAGCATCCCGATGACGGGAGGACGCACGCGCTCGCGCTCGCGAAACACCGCGACGCCGATCACGCCGACGTTGTCGGGGCGGCCGGTGCGCGCCGCGTACGAATCGGGCAGCGTGGTGAAATAGAACGCGGCGGTGCGCTGCATGTCCTTGCGCCATCCGGCGATGTCGGCGTTTTCGCCGGGGCCGAGCACGTATCCCGACTGCAGCGGCGCGGCGGTGTCGCCGGTGATGACATTGACGCCGTCGACGCTCATCACGGTGAGCGCGCGACCGGGGCCGGTGTTGCGCACGCGCACGGCGTATTCGTTGCCGGGCTTGCCGACGACATAGCGACGGCCGCCGAAGTAGTACGTCGGCAACAGGCGACCTTCGGTGCGATCGTAGATCTCCACGTCGACGCGGCCGGACGTGACTGGTGGCGCGCTTGGCCGGTACGGCCAGTCGGCGCAGGCGGCGGTAGGCGCGGCGCAGACGGCCGCGAGCAACAGCGACAACACTTTCCAGGCTTTCAACATGACCGGCTCCTTTTACGTGCACACGCCGCACGGCGCGGCATTGGGTTGGACCTCCGCGCCCACCTGAGACTGGGGCACGCGTCGTTCGCTCGCTCCTCTATGAACGGAGCCCGCCTGCGTCCGGGGTTAGAAGCCCTGCGTGCGATAATCCGCCCTTCCCATGGACGTCTCGTCGCCTTCGCCCGCGCTGGTCGCGGGGCTCGCCTTCGCGCTCGCGTTCGTGTTCGGCGCGGTCGCCAACCGCGTCAATTTCTGCACGATGGGCGCGCTGACCGACGTGGTGCACGTCGGCGACTGGCGGCGCCTGCGCATGTGGATGCTGGCGATCGCAGTGGCGATCGGCGGCGTCGCGCTCCTCGACGCGACCGGCCAGGTCGATTTCGGCAAGACGATCTACACGACCTCGCGCGTGTCGTGGCTGTCGTGCCTGGCCGGAGGTTTCCTGTTCGGATTCGGCATGACGCTCGCGTCCGGCTGCGGCAGCAAGACGCTGATTCGCATCGGCGCGGGGAACCTTAAGTCGCTGGTGGTCCTGATCGTGCTCGCGATTTCCGCCTACATGACGCTCAAGGGCCTGTTCGCGGTGGTGCGGGTGAACGCGCTCGACCCCGTGCGCTTCGACACCGCAGCATTCGGCGCGGCGCACTCCGATCTGTCGAGCGTGCTCGCGGCACTCACCGGCGGCTCAGCGGCGCTGCGCATCATCGTGCCGCTGGTGGCGGCGGCGCTGGTCGCCGCGTTCGTGCTGGCGAGCCGCGACTTCCGGGCATCCGGTGCGATGATCGCCGGCGGCGTGGTCATCGGTGCGATCATCGTCGGCGGATGGTACGTCTCGGGGCACGTGGGGCATGTCGCCGAGCACCCGCGCACGCTCGAGGAGGCGTTCGTCGCGACCAATTCAGGCCGCGCTGAATCGTTCTCGTTCGTCGCGCCCGTCGCCTACCTGCTCGAGCTTCTGATGCTTTGGAGCGATCAGTCGCGCATCGTCACCTTCGGCATCGCCGGCGTGCTGGGCATGCTCGCCGGCTCGGCCGCAGTCGCGCTCTTTACCCACACGTTTCGCTGGGAGGGCTTCGCGTCGATCGAGGATCTCGTCAACCATATCGCCGGTGGCGTGTTAATGGGATTCGGCGGTGTCACCGCGCTGGGATGTACCATCGGGCAAGGCTTGACAGGCATTTCCACCCTTGCGCTCGGGTCTTTCCTGGCGCTGGGCGGCATCGTCACTGGTTGCGTGTCAGCATTGAAGTACCAATATTGGCGTATAGAGGCCGCGGCATGATGCGGTGGCACCTCGGTCTAACGGACCACAGGACATGATCGTCTACGAGCTTGCATGCGCGCAGGAGCACCGCTTCGAGGGCTGGTTCGCCTCGGCGGATGACTACGCCCTGCAGCGCGAGCGCTCGATGGTGCGCTGCCCGATTTGCGACGATGCGGTGATCGAGCGGCGGCCGTCGGCGAATGTCCAGGTGGGTCGCGCCAGCGCGCCTGGGCGGCCGCGGGCCGAGTCGGAAACGGTGGTGACGGCTCCGGCGAACGCGCAAGCCGAGGTGCTCAAGATGCTGCGCACGATGGTCGAGCAGAGCGTCGACGTCGGCACCGCGTTTCCCGAGGAAGCGCGCAAGATCCACTACGAGGAAGCGCCTGCGCGCAGCATCCGCGGCCACGCGTCGGCCGAGGAGACCGTGGCGCTGCGCGACGAGGGGATCGAAGTGCTTTCGCTGCCAAAGTTCCTGTCGCGCGACCTGCAGTAAGGCGCGGCGGCCTTGCGCTGCCGTATGGCGCGCCGGCCGCATGGCGCGCACAAGGCGGAGCGGCTATAATTCGCGCCCTTTGGGTCGTTAGCTCAGCTGGTAGAGCAGCGGACTTTTAATCCGTTGGTCGCCGGTTCAAGTCCGGCACGGCCTACCACGTAATCAACGGCCTAGGCTCGACCTGACATACCAAGTGCTTCTCCGTGGGGCACGGGTGGGGCAGTGCCCATTGGCCCGCAGTAACTGCGCCGCAACAGCGGTCGGTTGCTGTCGGGCCAATTGCTTTCAGCAGTCGCTCTGGCCTTTCAGCAGTTTCTTGCATTCGCGCTCACCGCGACAATGTCGAAGTGCTGATGAGCAACGACAGCGTTCCCGCCAACTTGACGGGGTGCTGTAGAGCACGACGAGTGCCGGAATCAGCAGCTGGCCGCCAGCAACTCCGAGCATGCTGCCGACAACGCCAGTAACCGACCCCGGCCGTCACACCGACGCTGCCCGGCGCGAACTCGAATGATGGTCCTCATAGTGTGCGATAGCGTACGGACTATCCTTTTCGGTTCGCGTACAAGATGTGAATGCATAGAGGGAAAATTGAAAGCAAAGGTACGCGTCTAAACTCACGGGCAGTAAGTCAGAACTTTCTTCTTGCCGCTCTTCCTGAGGCAGATCGCCAGCGTTTTTCGGGCGGGCTGAAACTCG
>JBDTZQ010000183.1:0-5418 GCA_040005035.1 Betaproteobacteria bacterium
CATGCTCTTGAACAGCGCGATGTTCTGGAACGTGCGCGCGATGCCGTGCGCCGCGGCGTCGTGGGTGTTCATGTCGCGGCGAACCTTGCCGCGGAAGGTGATCGTGCCGTCCTGCGGATGGTAGACGCCGTTGATGACGTTGAGCAGCGAGCTCTTGCCAGCGCCGTTCGGGCCGATGATGGCGCGTATCTCATGCTCACGCACGTCGAAGCTGATCCCGGTGAGCGCCTTGACGCCGCCGAAAGACAGCGAGATGCCGTCGAGCGTGAGTATGGCGTCGCCGATGGCACGCTCGCCGGTCATGTGCTGGTCACCCGCGTACCCGTGCTCATGAGCCATGTCACGCCGCCGGCTCAAGCGCCGGCGCGGCAAAGGTCCTCGCCTCGTCGATCTTCAGGTCGGCGGCGACGTTGCCGGTGCGGCCATCCTCGAAGCGCATCTGCGTCTCGATATGCTGCGATGTCCTCCCGCCGTAGAGCGCATCGATCAGCACGGCGTACTTCTCGGCGATGAATCCGCGCCGCACCTTGCGCGTGCGCGTGAGCTCGTCGTCGTCGGGATCGAGCTCCTTGTGCAGGATGAGGAAGCGGTGGATCTGCGACGCGCCGAGCGACCCTTCGCCGGCCAGCTCGGCATTGACCTTCTCGACGCACTCGCCGATGAGCTTGTACACCTCAGGCTTGGCCGCGAGGTCGGTGTACCCGGAGTACGCGATTCCACGGCGCTCAGCCCAGTTGCCCACCGAGCCCAGGTCGATGTTGATGAAAGCGCACACGCTGTCGCGGGCGTTGCCGAAGACCACCGCCTCCTTGATGTGCGGAAAGAACTTGAGCTTGTTCTCGAGATAGTTCGGCGCGAACATCGCGCCGCCCGAGAGCTTGCCGACATCGCGCGCGCGGTCGATGATCTTGAGCTGGCCGGCGCTGTCGATCAGGCCGGCGTCGCCGGTGTGGAAATACCCTTCCGCATCGATCGATTCGGCGGTGGCATCGGCGCGCCTGTAGTATTCCTTGAGCAGCATCGGGCCGCGCACCAGGACCTCGCCGTCGGCGCCGATTCTGAGCTCGACCCTAGGCGCGGCGACGCCCACGGTGTCGAACCTGACGCCACCGTCGGGCTGAAGGCACACGTACGCGCACGTCTCGGTCGATCCGTAGAGCTGCTTGAGGTTGATGCCGATCGAGCGGTAAAAGCGGAACAGGTCGGGACCGATGGCGGCGCCGGCGGTGTACGCGACGCGGATCCGGCTCATGCCCAGGACGTTGCGCAGCGGTCCATAGATGGTCAGATTGCCGAGCGCATAGTGCAGGCGATCGATCGCGCCGACCGCCTTGCCGTCGAGCAGGTCGGAACCGACGCGACGCGCCACGGCGGTGAAGTGCGAGAACAGCCAGCGCTTGATCGCGCTGGCATCCTCCATTCGGATCATCACCTGCGTGAGCAGGTTCTCGAACACGCGCGGCGGCGCGAAATAGTAGGTGGGACCGATCTCGCGCAGGTCGGTCATCACCGTCTCGCCGGATTCGGGACAGTTGATCGTGAAGCCGGCCACCAGCCATTGCGCGTAGGAAAACAGGTGATCGCCGACCCACGCCATCGGCAGGTACGAGAGCATGCTGTCATCGGCGTGGAGCTTGTCGAACGCGACGCCGCCTTGTGCCGACACGATGAAGGCTTCGTGCGTCTGGCGCACGCCCTTGGGCTTTCCAGTAGTCCCCGATGTGTACAGCATGACCGAGACGTCGGCCGCCTCGCCTTTTGCGACTTCGGCGTCGTAGAACTGCGGATGCGTACGGTCGTACTCGCGGCCGATTTCGATCAGCGCGTCGAGGCCGGTCACGCGCGTGTAGTTGCGCAATCCGCGCGGATCGTCGTAATAGACATGCGTGAGCGTCGGCACCTGCGACTGCGACTCCTGCATCTTGTCGACCTGCTCCTGGTCCTCGACGATCGCGTATGCGATCTCGGCGTCGTTGAGCACGTAGACGAACTCCGCCGCCGGCGCGTCCTGGTACATCGGCACCGGAACGCCACCCAGCGACTGCGCCGCGAGCATCGACCAGTACAGGCGCGGCCGGTTGTCACCGATGACCGCCAGGTGCATGCCGCGCCTGAAACCTTGCGCGGCAAGACCGCAGGCGATGGCGCGGACGTCGGCGGCGACCTGCGACCACGTCCAGGTCTGCCAGATGCCGAGGTCTTTTTCGCGGGTCGCGGGCCGGTCGCCGCGTTCACGCGCGTGCTGCACCAGCAGGCGCGGAAAAGTCGCGCCCGCCTCCCGATCGGTGCTCGAAGACATGCGTTGAATCCCCCTTGCCACCTGTGTGAATCCCACCCGGTTCTCCGGTGCGGCGGTCAATGATACCCGGCAACGGCACTACCGCAACCGGCACCCGCGCGGCGCCTCTTAGATCTCTGACGCGAGTTCCGAACACGCGTCGGCGTCCCTGCCGCGACTCGCCGTGCCGTCGATCCCCGCTGCGCGGGGCCCCCGCCGGGTGGCTCGCGCGCGCGGGCTTCCACGCGATGGCGCGAACTTGGGACGCTGACTTGTCGCCCGCCTGCCGCGACTCGCCGTGCCGTCGATCCCCGCTGCGCGGGGCCCCTCGCCGGGTGGCTCGCGCGCGCGGGCTTCCACACGATGGCGCGAACTTGGGACGCTGACTTGTCGCCCGCCTGCCGCGACTCGCCGTGCCGTCGATCCCCGCTGCGCGGGGCCCCTCGCCGGGTGGCTCGCGCGGCTACTGCGCGGTGATCCCCGCGGCCTTGATCACCTTCGCGGAGTCGTCGATTTCCCTGCGCACGAAGCTCCTGAATTCGGACGGCGTCATCGGCATCGGCTCGGCACCGAGCGTCGCGAGGCGCTGCTTCACGTCGTCGGTCTGCACGACGCGATCGACGTCGCGGCTGATCTTGTCGACGATCTCCGGCGGCGTGCCCGCCGGCGCGAACAGGCCGACCCACAGCACGTAGGCGAACCCCGGCAGCCCTGCCTCGGCGAGCGTCGGTGCCGAGGGCAACGCGCTGGAGCGCTTGCTCGTGCTGACAGCGAGCGCGATCAGCTTGCCTTCGCGCACGTTGGGCAGCGCCGCAGAGATGGGCGAAAAGAAAAAAGTGACGCGTCCCGCCAGTGTGTCGTTGAGCGCTTCCGGCGTTCCCTTGTACGGAACGTGCACGACGTCGATCCCCGCGGCGAGCTTGAATTGCTCGGCGTTGATGTGCGTGCCGCTGCCGGTGCCCGCCGATCCGAAATTGAGCGTTCCCGGCTTCTGCCTGGCGAGCGCGATGAGCTCACTCACCGACTTGAGTCCCGTCGAGGGCGCCACCACCAGCACGTTGGGCTGTCCGGCAAGCGGCGCGATCTCGACGAAGTCGCGGGCCGTGTCATACGGCAGCGACGCGTAGATCGACGCGTTGTACGCCTGCGCCGCCGAATGCACGAGCAGCGTGTAGCCGTCGGGCGCGGACTTGGCCACGACCGCGGCGCCGATGGTGCCGCCGGCGCCCGGGCGATTTTCGATCACGACCGGCTGCGCCCAAATCTCGGAGAGCTTCTGGCCGAAAGTGCGCGCCAGGATGTCGGTGGCGCTGCCGGCGGTGAACGGAACGATGACGTGCACCGCGCGCGTCGGCCACGTCTGGGCGAACACCGTCGGCGTCGCGCCGATCACAAACGCGCCCACGGCCCCGGCGAACCACCTCATCCACTTGCGTCCGTTTTTTTCCATAGTCATCTCCTGCGATCAGGACAGGCCGTCGTCGACGGCAACGTTCTCCGGGGCGAGCTCGATCCCCGAATCCAGTGCCTGCAGCACGAGCAGCATCGCGAAATCCTGCTCGGTCATGCCGCGGCCGATGAGCGTCTGCACGCGGTCGCGCGTCGCCGCCGCCAGCGGCATCGGCACGCCGAAGCGGCGCGCAGCGTCGAGGCCCAGGTCGAGATCCTTGCGCAGCAGCGCCGGCGTAAACGTCACCTTGAAGTCGAGGTTCACGAACGCCGGCGTCTTGTAGCGCGAGAACACCGAGCCCATCACGCTCTGGTTCATGAAATTGAGAAACGCATGCCGCGGCACGCCTGCCTTCTGCGCGAGTACCGTGATCTCGGCGAGCGACTGCGTCACCACGCCGAGCAGCACGTTGTGGCAGATCTTGACGATGCGCGCGAGCTCGCCCTCGCCGACCCAGCTTGCCGACGGCGCGATCATTCTGAGATACGGCAGCGCTTCATCGAACGTGTTGCGCGGACCGGAGCACACGAATGAGAGCTTGCCGGCCTTGATGACTTTGGCGTTTCCCGAGACCGGCGCCGCGAGCAGCGCGACCCCTCGCGCGTCGAGCAGCGCCCGAAGCTCCGCCGATCCTTCGAGCGAGATCGAGGAGCACTCGACGATCATGCGCGGCGCCTTTGCCCCGGACAGCAATCCATCGGCGCCGGCGATGACCTCGCGCACGTCGTCCCACGTCGACACCATGCAGAAAACGATGTCGCAACGCGCCAGATCGACGAGCCTCGCGGCAATCTTCGCGCCGTGCGCCGCCAGAGGTTCCGCCTTCGATCGCGTGCGATTCCACACGGTAAGGTCGGCGCCACTCTTGGCGAGCCGCGCGGCCATTTCGTAACCCATGCGGCCGATTCCAATCCAGCCGATTTGCTCCTTCACCCCTTTACTCCTTCACCCTTCATCGGCTAGTACGGATTGGCGATTGGCAATTCTTCCGCCGGATACAGCGAGATGATCTTCGGCCCCGAGGGCGTGAGGATCACCTCCTCCTCGATGCGAGCCGCCGAGATCCCATCGCTCGCCGGGCAATAGGTCTCCACCGCGAACACCATGCCCACCTTGAGCTCGATAGGTTCCTTGAGCGAATTGAGCCGCGAGATCAGCGGCCGCTCATGCAGGCCGAGCCCCAGGCCATGGCAGAAATTCAACCCGAACGCGTCCATTTCGCTGGCGAAGCCGATGTCCTTGGCCTTGGGCAGCGAGCGCGCGATCTTGTCGGAGCCCACGCCCGGTTTGAGCAGGTCGATGGTGCGGTCCATCCACTCGCGCGCCTTGCGGTACGCGGTGCGCTGCGACGGCGTGGCGCGCCCGACGTTGAACGTGCGGTAGTAGCACGTGCGATAGCCCATGAACGACTGGATGATGTCGAAGAACGCCTGGTCGCCGGGTCGGATCAGCCGGTCGGTGAAATTGTGCGGATGCGGGCTGCAGCGCTCGCCGGAGATCGAGTTGATCGCCTCGACGCAATCCGAGCCCATGCCGTAGAGGCGCGCGGTCGCGAGCGCGACGATCTCGGATTCCTTGATGCCGGGCTTGAGCGCCTCGGCGATGTCCTGGTAGACGCCGTCGACCATCGCCGCCGCCATGTTGAGCAGCGTCAGCTCGTCGATGTTCTTGACTTCGCGCGCCGCGAGCA
>JBDTZQ010000051.1:0-18210 GCA_040005035.1 Betaproteobacteria bacterium
GCGACGGACAGTGGCAGCGCCAGGCCGAGATCGAGGTCAGCGGCCACATGCGCGTCCTTCTGGTGCGTGGCTCGAAGCTGCCTGGCGCCGTGGCGCCCGGATCCGTGGTGGTGTTCGACGACGTCACCGAGCTCTCCGAGGCGCAGCGTGGCGCCGCGTGGGCGGAAGTGGCGCGGAGGCTCGCGCACGAGATCAAGAACCCGCTGACGCCGATCCAGCTCTCGGCGGAGCGCCTCGCGTCCAAGCTCTCCGGAAAGTTGACCGGCAGCGATGGCGACATCCTTTTGCGGGGAACGCAGACGATTGTCGCGCAGGTCGCCGCGATGAAGCAGATGGTGGATGACTTCGCGATCTATGCGCGGCAGCCGCGTCCGGGCCGCATGCAGCCGGTGGACGTCAAGGCGCTCTTGCTCGATGTGCTCGGCCTGTACGAAAATCTGCGCCCTGGTCTGACGCTGGAATTTGTCGACGACAGCTCCGTCATCCAGGGCGAACCGACGCGGCTTCGCCAGGTATTTCACAATTTGCTGCAGAATGCGATCGATGCGCAGGCGGAGGATGCCGCGCCCGCGTACGATGTCGGTATCGCGGTCATCGGCGACGAATTGGCTTTGTCCTTTGGAGATCGGGGAAGCGGATTTCCGGAGGGTGTCCTGTCGCACGCATTCGAGCCCTACGTCACAACGAAGGCCAAAGGCACAGGGCTCGGCCTCGCGATTGTGAAAAAAATCGTCGATGAGCACCATGGCCGCGTTACGCTCGAGAATCGGCGGCCACGGGGTGCCCTGGTGACGCTGTATTTCCCCCGGGAAGGAATCAGGACGTGATGGCGCAGCCGAAGGAAATACTGATCGTCGACGATGAGGTCGGCATCCGCGAACTCTTGTCGGAAATCCTGCAGGACGAGGGGTATCGGGTAAGTCTCGCCGAGAATGCGGTGGAGGCGCGCAGCTATCGCTCGCGCTCGCAGCCTTCGCTCGTACTGCTCGACATCTGGATGCCTGACACCGACGGCGTGACGCTGCTGCGCGAGTGGGCGGCGAGCGGCCAACTCACCATGCCGGTGGTGATGATGTCGGGCCACGGCACCATCGAGACTGCGGTCGAGGCCACGAAGATCGGCGCCTTCGACTTCCTCGAGAAGCCCGTCGGATTGCAAAAACTGCTTTCGACGATCACGCGCGCGCTCAAGACTTCCGCAAGCGTGGGACCGCGGCGCGTGTCGCTGCCGACCGTCGGCAGCAGCGCGCCGATCGTCGAGGTCGAGCGCGCGCTCGAGCAACTGCTGCGCGCGAATCGCCCCGTACTTCTGATCGGCGAGCCGGGGGCCGGGCACGAGCTCGTCGCGCGTGCGCTCCAACTTCCCGAAACGCCGTTCGCGCAGCACCTCACCGGTGCTCGCCTAGCGACCAATCCTCTGCAAGTCCTCGAGGAAGCGCACGAGGGAACGCTGTACTGCGCCGAAATTGGCGGCTATTCCAAGGCCGAGCAGAAGGGGCTGGCGTTCGTGCTGAGCAAGCTCGAGCGCCATAACACCGTCCTCGTGTGCACCAGCAGCGAGCAGCTCGGCAACCTTGCCGCCGAAGGGCGCTTCGATCCCGCGCTGCTTGCGAGCCTCTCCTCCGGCGCGGTGATGCTGCCGCCGCTGCGCCAGCGGCGTGAGGATATTCCCGCGCTGGTCGATCGCTTCTGGCGCGAGATCACCGCCAGCCAGCGCACGACCGCCGTGTTGCACGCCTCGGCGGTAGTCGCACTCTCGCAGGCGTACTGGCCGGGCAACATGGAGCACCTGCACAACGTCATCGCGAACCTCGCGCTAACCGTCGACAGCGAGATTACCGGCGAGCACGTTCGCCGCCTGCTCGGGGAGACGGCGCTGCCTCCACCCAGCGCCATCGCACCCGAGGTGACCGCGCGATTCTTCGAGATGCCGCTGCGTGAAGCGCGCGAAGCATTCGAGCGCATATATTTCGAGCAGCTTCTCGGCAAGGAGCAGAGCAACATGAGCCGCGTCGCGGATCGCGCGGGGCTCGAGCGCACGCACCTGTACCGCAAGCTCAAGCAGCTCAACATCCGCTTCGCCCGGCGCAGCGACGAGGCGACATGACGTCCATACCCGGCGGGGTCGTCGGGACGGAAGCGCGGGGGCCCGGCAGGAAGGACACGGCGACTCTGGTGGTCGGCGCCATGGGCGTGGTCTTCGGGGACATCGGTACCAGCCCTCTCTACACGCTGCGCGAATGCTTCAGCCAGCAGCACGGGCTTGCGCTCACTGAGGCGCATATCCTGCAGATCCTCTCGGTCATCTTCTGGGCGATCACGATCGTCGTGACGCTCAAGTACGTGACGCTGATCATGCGCGCCGACAATCGCGGCGAGGGCGGCATCATGGCGCTCACCGCGCTGGTGTCGAGCGGGCTGGCCAACGGACGGGCGCGCTGGTGGCTGGTGGGGTTCGGCATTTTCGGCGCCGCCATGTTCTACGGCGACGGCATGATCACGCCGGCGATCTCGGTGCTTTCCGCGGTGGAGGGCATGGAAGTCGTCGCGCCGGCGCTCAAGCCCTGGGTGGTTCCCGTGACCATCATCATCCTGGTTGGATTGTTCTCGATACAGCGCCACGGCACCGCACGCGTGGGCGTGCTGTTCGGCCCGGTGATGTGCGTATGGTTCGTGACCATCGCGGCGCTGGGCATCGGCCAGATCGTGCGCGTGCCTGCAGTGCTGAAGGCCCTCAATCCCGCCTACGCCGTCGAGTTCTTCGTGGGCAGCCCGCTGGCGGCGTTTCTCGCGCTCGGTGCCGTCGTCCTCGCGGTCACCGGCACCGAGGCGCTGTACGCCGATATGGGCCACTTCGGCGCGCGCCCGATTCGCCGCGCGTGGCTGCTGTTCGTCCTTCCGGCGCTGGTGCTGAACTATTTCGGCCAGGGTGCGCTGCTGATCCAGGAACCCGACGCGATCCACAACCCGTTCTACCGTCTGGCGCCCGAGTGGGCGCTCGTTCCGATGGTGGTGCTCGCGACGTTCGCGACCGTGATCGCGTCGCAGGCGGTCATCTCGGGCGCGTTCTCGCTGACGCGGCAGGCGATCCAGATGGGCTATTGCCCGCGGCTGACCGTCACCCACACGTCGAACCGCCAGATCGGCCAGATCTACGTGCCATTCATCAACTGGACGCTGCTCGCCGCGGTCATCATGCTCGTCGCCGGCTTCCGCACGTCGAGCAATCTCGCCGCCGCGTACGGCATCGCGGTGACGCTGGCGATGCTCATCGACTCGCTGCTGATCTACGTGGTCCTGACGCGCCTATGGAGATGGAATCGCTACGCCGCGCTCTGCATCGCAGTTCCATTGCTCGTCATCGACGCGGCGTTTCTTGCCTCGAACGCGCTGAAGATTCCCGACGGCGGCTGGTTTCCCATCGTCATCGGCGGCGTCGTCTTCACGCTGCTCACGACGTGGAAGCGTGGTCGCTCGATTCTGTACGACCGGCTGCGCGAGGAGACGATTCCGCTCGACGCATTCATCGAGTCGATCGCCGCGGCGCCGCCCACACGCGTGCCCGGAACCGCTGTCTTCCTGACGAACATGGCGGCGCGCGTCCCGCACGCGCTGCTGCACAACCTCAAGCACAACAAGGTGCTGCACGAGCGCGTCGTGTTGCTCACCATGAAAACGCGGGACATTCCGGTCGTCGCCCGCAAGGATCGCGTGCGCATCGAGGATCTTGGCGCGAGTTTCGAGCTGATCGAAGCCTACTTCGGCTTCACCGAGGACCAGGACATCCCCGAGCTGCTCGAGGAATGCGCGCGCTGCGGTCACCCCTTCGACCTCATGGACACGTCGTTCTTCGTCTCGCGCGAGACGCTCATTCCCAGCGTCGCTCCCGGGATGGCGCTGTGGCGGGAGCGATTGTTCGTGTCGATGTCCAAGAATGCGACCAAGGCCAGCGAGTATTTCAACGTCCCCACGAACCGGGTCGTGGAGCTGGGAACGCAGGTCGAGCTCTGAGCAAAAAAACGCCGGCGCGCGGCCGGCGTCGTTTGCAGCAGGTCGCCCGGGTTACTGTAGTGCGAACTGCCCGCGCATCGTCTTGAGCGCCTTGCTTTCGATCTGGCGAATGCGCTCCGCGGACACGCCGTAGAGGTCCGCGAGGTCCTGCAGCGTCGCCTGATCGGTCTCGCGCAGCCACCGGGCCTCGATGATGCCGCGGCTGCGGTCGTCGAGCTTGGCCAGCGCGTCGCGCAGACCGTTGCTGCGGTTGCGCGCGGTCTCGACACGCTCGAGGATCTGCGCAGGCTCGTCTTCGGTGTTCGTGAGGTAGGCGATCGGGGTCATCGTCTCGCCTTCCTCGCCGGACTGCGGATCCAACGCAACGTCCTGTCCCGAAAGCCGCGTTTCCATCTCGACGACCTCCTCGGGCTTGACCGACAGCGCCTGCGCGATGTCGCGAGCCTCGGTGGGCGTCAGCGTTCCCACGCGCGGCTTCATGCTGCGCAGGTTGAAAAATAGCTTGCGCTGGGCCTTGGTCGTGGCGATCTTGACCAGCCTCCAGTTGCGCAGGATGTACTCGTGCATCTCGGCGCGAATCCAGTGCAGCGCAAAGGACACCAGCCGCACGCCGCGCTCGGGGTCGAAGCGGCGTACCGCCTTCATGAGCCCGATGTTGCCTTCCTGGATGAGGTCTGCCTGCGGCAGTCCGTAGCCGAGGTAGTTGCGGCTCACAGAGACCACGAGCCTCAGGTGCGAAAGGACAAGCTGGCGCGCCGCGTCGACGTCGTCGTCGCGTTGCAGCTTCCGGCCAAGCGCAGTCTCCTGCTCGGCCGTGAGCAGCGGGAAACGGTTGACCGCCTGGACGTACTGATCGAGGCTTCCCAGCGAGGCGGGAGTGGGGAAAGCCAGCTGCGTCGTGGTCATGGGTGGCTTGCTCCAGTTCGAGGCGATTTTAGCACTCGATGCATCAGAGTGCTAAGCAGCCCCGAAGTTCCCCCCGCGGCGGCCCGATGCTCGGCGTAGGGATAAGGTAACACTATGAGCCTGATAACTATTCGCCTGCACCGACTCCGTGGTTAGCCGACCAGCGCGTCAACGAACTCGGCCACCTTGAACTCGCGCAGGTCGTCCACTCCCTCGCCCACCCCGATGAGCTTGAGCGGCACCGGAGAGGCCTTGGCGATCGCCGCGACGACGCCGCCTTTGGCGGTCCCGTCGAGCTTGGTCAGGATGAGCCCGGTCAGCCCGAGCGCCGCATCGAATGCGGCGACCTGCGCCAGCGCGTTCTGGCCGGTGTTGGCGTCGAGGACGAGCAGCGTTTCGTGCGGCGCGCCCGGCAACGCCTTGTCGATAACGCGTCGGATCTTCTTCAGCTCCTCCATCAGGTGAAGTTGCGTGGGCAGGCGGCCGGCGGTGTCAGCCAGCACGACATCGATGCCGCGCGCGCGCGCCGCGGTGATGGCGTCGAACATGACTGCCGCCGGATCGCCACCCTGCTGCGCGATCACGCGCACGCCGTTGCGCTCGCCCCACACCTCGAGCTGCTCGCGCGCGGCGGCGCGAAAGGTGTCGCCGGCCGCCAGCAGGACCGACAGACCCTGGCCCTGCAGATACTTGGCGAGCTTGCCGATCGACGTGGTCTTGCCCGCGCCGTTGACCCCCGCGAGCATGATCACGAACGGGCGCTGCGGCCCCACGCGCAGCGGCTGCTCGAGCGGGGACAGCAGGCTCGTCAGCGACTCGCGAAGCGCGGCACGGGGCTCCGCGCCGGCGTCTGCGCGCAACCAGCGCTGCCGCATGTCGGCAAGCAGATGCGACGTCGCGGCGACGCCGACGTCGGCTTCGAGCAGCGCCGTTTCGAGCTCCTCGATCGCATCGTCGCCAAGGGTTTTTCGGCCGAGCGGCAACGTGATCGGCCGGGTGAGCACTTCGCGCGTGCGGCCGAGTCCCTGCTTGAGCCGTTCGCTCCAGGATCGGGTGTCGGTGTCGGGCTTGCGCTTGAACAGATCGAACACGGTGCGAAGCGAGTGAGAGAGGCGCAATGCGACGCGAAGCTATAATTCTACGCTTCGTCGCATGCCACCTCGCTCGCGCTCGCTCTTGCCTCTCCAGAATCAGGTTCGGATCATTGGCGGCCAATGGCGCGGCAGACGCGTGCGCTTTCCCGCCGAAGCCGGTGTGCGTCCGACGCCCGACCGCGTGCGCGAGACGCTGTTCAACTGGCTGGGCCAGGAGCTCGACGGACTGACCACGCTCGATCTTTTCGCCGGCAGCGGGGCGCTCACGCTGGAAGCCCTCTCGCGAGGCGCATCGCTCGCCGTGGCGGTGGACCGCAATGCTTCACTGGTGCGCGCGCTCGCCGGCACCGGCGCCACGCTCGGAACGCATGCGCTGGAAACCCATCGTGCAGATGCGCTGGCGTTCCTCGCGCGCGAGCCGCGCTGCTTCGACGTCATCTTCCTCGACCCGCCCTTCGATCTCGACCTCTGGGGCGCGTTGCTTCCCGCGGCTGCGTCGAGGCTCTCACGCGACGGTGTGATCTACGCGGAGGCGCGCGCCCCCGTCGACGCCACTGGCGGATTGGGAGTCGCGCGCAGCGACAGGGCCGGGCAGGTGCATTATCATCTGCTGCGCAAAATCGAAGCCACCGAGCAACCCGCATGCTGACCGTCGTCTATCCCGGAACCTTCGACCCCTTCACTCGCGGCCACGAAGACCTCGTGCGTCGCGCCGCGAAGCTCTTCGACCGCGTGATCGTCGGCGTCGCCGACAGCGAGAGCAAGCGGCCGATGTTCACCGCGCAGGAGCGCATCCGGGTGACGCGCGAAGTGCTCGCCGAGTTCGGCAACGTCGAAGTGGCCGGATTTTCGGGATTGCTCATGGACTTCGTGCACTCGGTCGGGGCACGGGTGATCATGCGCGGACTGCGCGCCGTCTCGGATTTCGAGTACGAGTTCCAGATGGCCGGAATGAACCGCAATCTCTACCCGGAGGTGGAGACGCTGTTCCTCACTCCGGCGGAGCAATACCTGTTCATGTCCTCGACCATCGTGCGCGAGATCGCACGCTTCGGCGGCGACGTGAGCAAGTTCGTGCACCCGGCGGTCGAAGCGGAGCTCAAGGCGAAAGTCGCCGCGGAATCGCGCGCGTGAAGACCCGGTCATGGCGCTCCTGATCACCGACGAATGCATCAACTGCGACGTTTGCGAGCCGGAGTGCCCCAACTCGGCGATCTCGCAGGGCGCAGAGATCTACGTCATCGACCCGAACAAGTGCACGGAATGTGTCGGCCACTTCGATGCGCCGCAGTGCGTCGAGGTCTGCCCGGTGGATTGCATCCCGCTCGATCCCGCGCACGTCGAGACCCGCGGGCAGCTGCTGCTCAAGTACGAATCGCTGATGGCGGCCAAGGCGCCGCCCGCCGAGCCCGCCCGCGAAACGTAGCGAGGCTTACGCCGCGTTGGCGGCCTGTGGAACGAGCTCGGGCTGGTCGATCACCACGTCGATCGCGGCAACCTCGGCGCCGAGCAGATCGATCTGCGCGCGCACCGCCGACTCCGCCTGCTCGAGCTCGCTGACGCGCTCCTCCAGTTCGTCGCTGGCGCGGTGGATGCGCTTGACGCTCTCGAGGCGCCGCCGAAGCTGCATGTGATGCTCGCGCACCTGGGTTTCGAGCGGCGCCATGACCGTTTTCAGCCAGCTGTCCAGATCGCGGTTGGCGATGTCGTAGACGTGCTTGACGCGTATCGCGACCGTCTCGAAAAAGCGCTTCATCAGCGTGAACTTGGCCTTGCTCACCATGTTCCACAGCGTGTTGAAGTGCACGTTGTAGGCGCGCTCCAGCCGCTCGACTTCCTTCTGGTACTTGAGCATCGAGAACGGCGGCGGCGTGAACGCCTCGAGCCCGTGCTCGCTGGCGAAGCGCGCGTACATCGCCTGCATCATCTCGTGGATTTCGGCGGTCTTGTGCCCGCTCTTGTCCAGGCTCTCGTGGATGGTCGCGAAAAAGTCGTTCATCGCCGAGCGCACGCCCTTGGTGAAGGGGCTCGCCTCGATGCGCTTGCGCGTCTCGCCGGCGGCGCCGCGCAGCGTCTCCAGGCCGATCGACTCGTAGAGCGCATTCGTGTGTTGCGTGAAGACCGTGCGCAGCGCGGTGTAGCGCTGCATGCCGCGTTCGAACAGGTCCTTCTCCTGCTGGATGCGCTCCATCATGTGCTCGACGACATCCTGGTTCTTGCCGCGCAGCCCGCGCAGCTCGGCAAGCTGCTCGCGGATGCCGACGGTGCGGCTGTCGAGGATCGTGCGCATCGACGCTGCCAGGGTGCGGATCTCGGCGCGGGTCGCCGACCCGACGATGTGACGCTTGGCGGGGATGAGCTCCTTCGACAGCGCGAGCTCGAGTTGCGGCAGGCGGCTGCGCGCCAGCAGCGCGTCGTCGCCATTGACCTTGGCGAGCAATCCCTTTTGCGCGGAAACGGGAAATACCTGCGCCGGCGGCAACTCGAGGAGCTGCGCGCTGGTGCGCACCTGCCGCGCGATCTCGGCGTCGATCTCGTCCGGCGTGCGAAGATCGTCCCACAGCCCGTCGATCTTGTTGAGAATGACCAGGCGCCCTTCCCTGCTCGATGGGTTCTCCCCGACGAGGTGGTTGCTCCATACCTCGATATCGGTCTTGGTAACCCCTGCGTCTGCCGACAGGATGAACAGGATGGCGTGCGCGTTGGGCAGGAGATTGAGGGTGAGCTCGGGCTCGGTGCCGATTGCGTTCAGGCCCGGCGTGTCCAGGATCACCAGGCCCTGCTGAAGGAGCGGGTGCGGGAAATTGATGACCGCGTGACGCCAGCACGGGATCTCGACGGAGCGCTCATCGATGCCCGGCTTCATCGTCAGGACGTCGCCATCGTCGTGCAGCCCGTACTTGCGGGCGAGGGCCACGGGCACGCGCTTGATCTGCGAAACCTGCGAGAGGACTTCGGTCATCTTGTCCGCCGACGACATGTCCAGCGGCAAGGTCACCCACTCATCGGCGTAGTTCTTGAATTCGACGACGCTGCCGCCGCGGGCGCGCGTTTCGATCGGCAGCAGCCGGATAGAGGGCGGCCGCGTCGAGTCGTACAGGAGCTCGGTGGGACACATGGTCGTGCGGCCTGCCGCGGACGGCAACAGGCGTTGCCCGAAGTCGGCGAAGAAGATCGCGTTGATCAGCTCCGACTTGCCGCGCGAGAACTCCGCGACGAACGCGACGACGAGCTTGTCCTGGTGAAGCCGCTCGAGCAGGTGCTGGATGGCAAGGTCGGCGTTGGCGTCGGCGAGCTCCTGCTGCGAAAGCCAGTCGTGCAGGCGGGAAATTCCGGACGAAAGCCGCCGCCGCCAGTCGCTGTAGGCTTCAAAGCGCGCTGCGAGGTCTTTGGACTGCATCATTCTCCCCGCCTCCCTCGGCGGAATGAGCGGGCGCCGCGCGAAAATTTCGCGGCGCGACGTCCCTGTGTCATGAGGCGAAATGACTCTAGCACAAAGCAGGCCAAAAACAGGCCGCACGCCTGGCTAGCGCTGGCACTTCGCGCAGTAGGTCGTCGCCCTGCCGGCCTGGCGCGCAGCACGGATCGGCGTGCCGCACACGCGGCACGGCTTTCCGGCGCGGCCGTAGACGAAATGGTGGAACTGCGATTCGCCGGGTTCCCCGTTGCTGCCGACGTAGTCGCGCAGCGTGCTGCCGCCGCGTGTGACGGCGTCGTTGAGGGTGTCGCGGATTGAACTGACGATCCGCGCGCAGCTTGCCCGCGACAGCCTGTTGGCCTGGCGCGTCGGCCGTATGCCTGCGCGGAACAGCGCCTCGCTGGCATAGATGTTCCCGACGCCGACGACGACCGTGCTGTTCATGAGCGCAGGCTTGATCGGCCCGGTTCGCTTGCGCAGCGCGTCGTGCAACGATTCGCCGGTGAAACCGGGTTCGAGCGGCTCGGGACCGAGCGCGGCGAGCAGCGGATGGGAAAGGTGCGACGGCGACCACAACACCGCGCCGAAGCGACGCGGATCGTGGTAGCGCATCAGCGCACCGTTCGCGAAGGTGATGTCGAGGTGATCGTGCCGGCGGCGGGCCGGCGCGCGCTCGTAGATGCGGAGGCTGCCCGTCATCCCAAAATGGACAATGAGCGTCCCGGAGGTTGTGTGAAAGAGCAGGTACTTACTCCGCCTGTCGATTTTGTCGATGGTCTTGCCGACCAACAATGTGGCGAGGCGGGGGGGAACCGGCCAGCGCAGGCGACGGTCGTAGATCCGCACGGCCGTCACTTTCTGCCGTTCCACGTGAGGCGCCAGACCGCGCCGCGTGGTTTCGACTTCGGGAAGTTCGGGCATCGGTAAGCGGGGGGACAGGCGGCGTTTGTTGCTCTGCCCAATATACCCTAAGATTTGTGTCGAACCGGCAAGCGCACTTGCCCGCACCTGACAACAGAAAGCGACGCGCCACGTGCTACCGTTCCATCGGCTCAAATCACTCCGCATCGCGATTTTCCTTGCGCTCGGCGTAATCGCGGCAGGCGCGGCGCACGCGCAGTTGCCGGGGACCGGCGCAGCGCCCGAGCCGGATACACCAGCCGCGGAATCGCGCCTCTCGGCTGAACTGCTGTATCGGATACTGGTCGGCGATATTGCACTGCAGCGAGGCGACGCGGCGCTGGCCGCCCGCGCCTACTTCGAGGCTGCACGCGAATCCAAGGAACCCAGGCTCGCCCGCCGCGCCACCGAAGTGGCGCTGTTCGCGCGTCAGCGCAGCCTCGCTCTGGATGCGGCGAAACTGTGGCAGGCGCTGGACCCGAACGCCGATCGCGCGCGGCAAATGGTGGCGACACTTACGCAATCCGGCGCCGGCAACGAGCTCAAGGCGGAGCTCGAGCACGTTCTCGCGGAAGCCGCGGCCAACGGGACCCAGGGCGATGCGTTTCTGCAGCTCAACCAAGCTCTCGCCGGGCAGAACGACAAGACCGTCGTCTATCGACTCGTGGTCGAGCTCGCCAAGCCGTACCCGAGCGTGCCCGAAGCACAGTTCGCCATCGCGCTGGCTGGGTACAACAGCGGCCTGACCGACCTGGAGATCGTGGCGGTTTCGGTGCGAGCCGCCGACCGCGCGCTCGAACTGCGCCCCGGCTGGGAGCGCGCGGCGCTGGTGAAGAGCGACATCCTCGCCAAGACTTCTCCCGAGGGTGCCATCGGCTTCCTCAACGGATTTCTCTCCGGGGTCCCGCAGTCGCGCCCAGCGAGCGTTGCGCTCGCGCAACTCTACGTGGAGCAAAAGCGTTTCGCCGAGGCGCGCGAGGTGTTCCAGCGCCTGTCGACGGCCGAGCCCTCCGACAAGGAGCTCCAGTTCGCGGTGGGCGCGCTCTCGCTGCAGATGAAGGATTACGCGACCGCCCAGCGGGTGTTCTCGTCGCTGCAGAGTGCGGGCTTCGGCGATCCGGGCGTGGTGACGTTCTATCTGGCGCAAGTCGCCGAGGAGACACGTCGGTACGACGACGCGATAGCGCTGTACTCGAAGATCACCGACGGCGAGCGCGCCTGGATCGCGCAGCTGCGCATCGCCGCCCTCATCGCCAAGAAAGGCGACGTCAAGGGTGCGCGCAATTTCCTGTCGGATCTCAATCCCGAAGGTCGCGACCAGCGTATCGAGCGCGCGCAGGCCGATTCGCAGCTTCTTCGCGATGCCGGGGACAACCAAGGCGCGTATGCGGTCCTTACCGCTGCGCTGGTCACCTTTCCCGAGTCGGCGGAGCTCCTCTACGACATCGCCATGGTCGCCGAAAAGCTCGACCGGCTCGATGAAGTGGAAAAACGCCTCGGCGAAGTCATTGCACTCAAGCCCGACAACGCGCAGGCGCTCAACGCGCTCGGCTACACGCTCGTCGATCGCACGCAGAGGACCGCCGAAGGCCTGAAGCTGATCGAGCAGGCGCTCGCCCTCGCGCCTGCGGATCCGTCCATCCTCGACAGCATGGGATGGGCGCAGTACCGGCTGGGCAATCTCGAAGATTCCGAAAAATTCCTGCGGCGCGCGCTGGCTGACCGCTCCGATCCGGAAATCGCCGCCCACCTTGGAGAGGTGCTCTGGGCGAAGGGCGAGCGGGCGCGCGCGAAGGAAATCTGGCAGTCACAGCTCAAGCAGACGCCCGACAACGCGTTGCTGCTCGAAACCGTTCGCCGCTTCGGTCCGTAGGCGTTCCGCTTGATCCTGTCATCGCGCGCGCCGTGATTCGCGTGGCGCGGTCCATGGCCGGGGCCGCGGCACTGGCGGTGCTCCTCGCGATATCCGGTTGTGCGGCGTTGTCCGACGTCGCCGCGAGTTCCGTTCGTGCGCGCGGCGCGTTTGTGCCCGCGCAAGAAAAATTCGAGGCTTCCGGACGCGTTTCGCTGCGCCATGGCGCGCAGGCGCTGACTGCCAACTTCCGCTGGCTGCACCAAGGCGAGCGCGACGAGATCGACCTGGCTTCTCCGCTGGGACAGACGCTCGCGCGGCTTTCGGGTGCGCCCGGCGCGGTGTCGCTGCGCCTCGCGGACGGAAGCGCGACGAGCGCGCCGGACTGGGCAACGCTGATGTCGCGCTCGCTCGAGTGGGCGCTGCCGATCGAGGGACTGGGCTACTGGATACAGGGCGTCCCGCGCCCGGGCGCGGCATTCGAGGTTGAATGGGGAGCCGACGGCGCCCCCGCGCTGCTGCGTCAGGACGGCTGGACCGTCGTGTATCAACCCTTCGTGCGCGATCCTTCCGGTCGCATGCGACCGGCCCGCTTGGCGCTGTCGTATCCGGACACCGAAGTACGCGTGGCTGTTGACGCATGGCTGTGAGGTCAAAGTGAGGTTGGCTCATGAGGGCAAATGAGGCGCCAGTGAGTCCGCGGCACGCGCTCAGGCTGCCGGCGCCGGGCAAGCTCAACGCATTCCTCCACGTCACCGGCCGGCGCGCCGACGGCTTGCACACCTTGGACTCGCTGTTCGTCCTGCTCTCGCGCGGCGACACGATCTCGCTGGCCGCGCGCGACGATGGCTCGATCGTGCGCGAAGGCGCCGGCAACGGCATCGCGGTGGACGACGACCTGGCGATTCGCGCGGCGCGACTGCTGCAGGCGCGAAGTGGCGCCGCGCGCGGCGCCAGCGTCGAGGTGACCAAGCGCCTGCCGATTGGCGGAGGGCTAGGCGGAGGCAGCTCCGACGCGGCCACCGTGCTGCTCGGTCTCAACCGCCTATGGGCGCTCGCGCTTTCGCGTCAGGCGTTGATGTCCATCGCACTCGAGCTAGGCGCCGATGTGCCGTTCTTCGTTTTCGGCGAGACCGCGCATGCGCGCGGCATCGGTGAGCAACTTTGCGCGATGACGATGGCGCCGACGTGGTACACCGTGCTGACGCCGTCCGTCGCGGTGTCGACGCGCGAGATCTTCGCCGCGCCCGAATTGACACGAAACAGCGAGTCCGCGAAAATACCAGTCTTTTCCGAAGGATATGGCCGCAACGATCTGTACGGCGCTGCGGCAGCGCGGTTCCCGGACGTCGCCCGTTGTCTCGATGCGCTCGCGCGGGAGGCTCCAGGTTCGGACGCGCGGATGACGGGGTCGGGGGCGTGCGTATTTGCCGCCTTTGCCACCGAGGATGCCGCGCAACGGGCACTTTCCAGAATGCCGGGCGGCATCGCAGGTTTTGTTGCGCGATCGATTGCCCGCCATCCTTTGTGGTGTTTCGCCTGACCGACGTTTTCCCTTGGGGAGTCGCCAAGTGGTAAGGCACCGGATTTTGATTCCGGCATTCGTAGGTTCGATCCCTACCTCCCCAGCCACTACCATCTCGTACTTAAAGGTCAACAGCAGGCAACTTCTGCTTTGCGGGACATTGCCCGCAAACACTCGGGTCACCGCCCCCTTCTGAGCAGCCTGCACGGATCGAGAAGGTCCCGCAGAGCGGACTTTCTTCGTCGCGCGGGGTCGCCCCTTGATTGATCACCACCCGACCCCGCGGAGATTCAGCCCTCGGTGATCAACCGGACATCAACCCTTTCCTACGGGCACCCAACGAGTTCTACCCGCGTCGACCCCATCACCGTAACGCTCTTGTTGTCCGAATTCGACCCGAGCACCGTTGCTCCGTCGGATGCCGACGCCAAGTGGGCCTTGCAATGAGCCCTGATCTCGAGCGCGCCCATCACGTTGACATTCGACCGGAAGCAATACCATCCGTTGGGGTTCAACAGTTCAAACGTCGTCCCGCCCATGACGTTGACGCCCGGATTGACCAAGACTAGCGATGGCGCATCCGTTCGCTCGGTATCCGTCGGGTTGTGTCCGATGCCGAAGACCTTCACTGAGGTGGCGAGAGTCTTGTACCTCGGGCTCTTGCCGAAAGGATGCGTGCCCCACGCATTGAGGCAACTGGCGATGGATTTGTCAACCTCTGCGGCAAGCGATGACGCACTCATCAAAATTGCTGTACCGAGCGTCACGCACGTGAGCAGCTGTCTGGTATTCATGAGCGTTTCCTCAGATTGCGACCGACTGACGTGCGGACGCACGCTATTCGGAGGAGGCAGACCCGAGGTTTCGGATCGCCTCGTGGGTGTCCCGAAGATCATTTTCTGCCTTGGCAGCCAGCAGGTAAAGCGGAGTTCTCGTCAAATTTCGCTTTGCGACATACGGAGTAGCTGGTTGTCTACAGTTACACAGTGCGAAACGAAGTGACGACGATGTACAAAGGCGGAGCCCCGCTGTCGACGACTGGCGTTCGACCGTCAACTGCCGCAGTATGGTGGTTCTCATGCCGATCACCCTCCGGAAACCTTGCGTGGCCGCCTCGGTCGCGTGCCTTTGCCTCTGCCCGGCCGCATCGGCAGTTCAGGCCGAAGATAAGCCTCTGTGGGAAGTCGGCGTCGGCGCTACCGCGCTGGCCTTCCCCGACTATCGCGGCTCGGACCAGACGCGCAACTACGTGCTGCCGATACCATACGTGATCTATCGCGGAGACTTCCTGAAGGCGGACCGCGACGGCGTTCGCGGCGTCTTTCTCCAGAGCGAAAACGTCAAGCTCCACGGCAGTGTCGGTGCGTCCTTTCCTGTCGACAGCAACGACAACGACGCGCGCCAAGGGATGCCGGATCTGAAACCGACAGTAGAGTTGGGGCCCGCTGTCGACGTCACGCTGTGGACAGACACTGCGGCTGGAATGAAACTGACGCTGCGACTGCCGCTACGCTTCGCGTTCACGGTGCAACGCTCCCCTAAATACATCGGGTGGCTGTTTTCGCCCAGGCTCAATCTGGACATCGAAAACGTCGGCGGCATGGCCGGCTGGAATCTGGGCCTGTTTGCAAGCCCGGCATACGGCGACAGCCGCATTCATGGCTATTTCTATTCGGTGGCGCCGGCGTACGCAACACCTTCGCGCCCAGCCTACGATGCCCCGGCAGGGTACAACGGGATGGAGTTTCTCGCGGCAGTGTCGAAGCGATTTCCGCGCTACTGGGTCGGCGGTTTTGTCCGCTATGACAGCTTGGCCGGCGCTTCATTCGTGGACAGTCCCTTGGTCAGGACCCGAGGCTATTTCGCCGCGGGCGTTGCCATAGCGTGGATATTCGCGGAATCCTCGCAATGGGTCAGTGCGAAGGACTGAGCGGATCGTGCGGCACCATTTGCTCAGCCCGATTCACACGGTCTACGAATACGTCGCCCTGTATTTTGGGCTGATCTTTCTTGGCCTTCTTTGTCTCGTCTGGACCCCGGCCGCGATCGTTCTGTCAGCGTTACTCCCCGAGGCGTGGGCAAGGACAGTGGGCCGGTGGGCCATCACGATCGGCTTTCGCATCTACGTCAGTACGCTCGCGCTGACGCGTGCCTACCGCGTCGACCTCTCCGCACTCGATGCATTGCGCGGAGAGCCGCCGATGATCATTGCGCCCAACCACCCCGGCCTCATCGACGCAGTCCTGGTGATTTCGCGGCTTCCGGTTACCTGCATCATGAAGGCGGAGCTGATGCGCAACCTCTTTCTCGGCGCCGGTGCTCGCCTCGCCGGATACATTCGCAACGACACTTCGCACGGCATGATCCACCGTAGCATCGCGTCGCTGCGGCGGGGAACCCATCTGCTCGTCTTCCCTGAGGGAACCCGAACCACGCGCTCGCCGGTCAACACGTTCAACGGCAGCATCGGCATCATCGCCCGGCACGCCAACGTGCCGGTACAGACCGTGTTCATCGACACTGATTCGCCGTACCTCAGCAAGGGCTGGCCCTTGTTCCGCAAGCCCGCGCTGCCAATCACCTACCGCATCCGCCTCGGAAAGCGCTTCGATTCACCCGCAAAAACGCGCGAGTTCGTCGGGCAACTCGAGCAGTACTTCGCCGAACAGCTTTCCCGCGACTCGATGTTACAGTCGTGGCTACCGGCAGCCTCGGTTCCGGGCGTGGCGCCGCACATGAAGCACTACCCGAGATGCAGGCAAGACGACGATGGACACCCGGTCACGCACCCATCTCATCCTCATTCCCAGCTATAACCCGGGGCCCAAGGTCTTCGAGACAGTGCGCGCGGCACGCCGTTGCTGGAACCCGGTCTGGGTAATCGTTGATGGCAGCACCGATGGCAGCGCGGAGGAACTGCAACGGATGGCCGAGCAGGACGTAGGGCTTTCCATCATCGTTCACGCTCACAACATGGGCAAAGGCGCCGCCGTGCTCCGCGGGCTCGACCTCGCGGCGGAGCGTGGCTATACGCACGCGCTTGCGATGGATTCGGACGGGCAGCATCCGGCCGAGCTAATTCCGGAATTCATGGCGGCTTCGATGCGCGAGCCGAACTGCATGATCCTCGGCCGACCGGTGTTCGATGAGAGAGCCCCGGCGCTGCGGGTCAAAGGCCGGCAGATCTCAAATTGGTGGGCCAACCTCGAGACATTGTGGGCGGGCATCGGCGACTCGCTGTTCGGGTTCCGCGTCTATCCAATCGCCCCGTTACGTCAGGTGATGCATCGTGGGCGGTTCATGCGGCGCTTCGATTTCGACCCGGAGGTGGTAGTGCGCCTGTCGTGGATGGGCGTCAAGCCGGTCAACCTGCCGGCACCCGTCAGGTATTTCAGCGCGGAAGAAGGCGGTGTTTCACACTTCAACTATCTGCGCGACAACGCGCTGCTCACCTGGATGCATACGCGGCTTTACTTCGGCTTCTTGCTGAGGCTGCCGCGGCTCCTGGCGCGCAGACTTGCCGGACTCTGACCGCTCGGCGCAGTAGCCGTGGACGGCGGACAGCTAAGCTGGAGGTCAGAGCATTCCGCCGTTGATCGAAATGACCTGACCGGTGATGTAGGCCGCGCCGTCGGACGCGAGGAAGGCGACGAGTTCGGCGACCTCGGCGGGCTGTCCCACCCGTTTCATCGGCACCATCCGCTCGACGATCCCGGCTTCCAGCTTGCCGTCGCTCATCGTCGTTGCGATGATGCCCGGCGCCACTGCGTTGACGGTGATGCCGCGACTGGCGAGTTCGATCGACAACGACTTGGTTGCCGCATTGAGCGCCCCCTTGGCCGACGAGTAATTCACCTGGCCGCGATTGCCGGCAATCGCGGCAACCGACGACACGTTGATGATCCGTCCCCAGCGTCCCCTGATCATCGGCATCGTCAGCGGCTGCGTGACGTTGAAAAATCCGTGCAGCGAGACGTCGATGACGCGATGCCACTGCTCGGCACGCATGGCGGGGAAAACGGCGTCATCGTGGATGCCGGCATTGTTGACAAGTATCTGGATGGTGCCTTGGACAAGGATCGCCTCGAGTGCGCTCTTCGTCGCCTGCGCGTCGGTGACGTCAAAAGCGACCACCTCGGCAGAGCCTCCGGCGGCCCGAATCTCCTCGGCGACGCGCTGCGCCGCAGCCGGATTGGAGTTAGCGTGAACGAACACATGGCAGCCGTCGGCTGCGAGACGGCGGCAGACGGCCGCCCCGATGCCACCGCTGCCGCCGGTGACCAAGGCCCGCCTCATGCCTTGCCTTCCGCCCGGTCGCGCGCCATTCGGTCGATGTCGAGCACGACGGCGACGCGCCCGCAGAGGAGTTCACGATGGTCGGCGCGAACACTGAAGCGGTAAACCACGTTGTTGCCGTCGCCGGCGTGCCACAGTGCCTCGATTTCCAGGTCCGCCACGACATCGTCGAGCCGGGACGTGTGCAGCACGACTTCCCGCACGCTGG
>JBDTZQ010000184.1:0-5361 GCA_040005035.1 Betaproteobacteria bacterium
ATGCTGATCGCGGTGCCCACCGGCGTGAAGGTGTTCAACTGGATCGCGACGATGTGGAAGGGCTCGATGACCTTCGAGACGCCGATGCTGTTCGCGATCGGCTTCATCTTCCTGTTCACCATGGGCGGCTTCACCGGGCTGGTGCTGGCGATCACGCCGGTCGACATCCAGCTGCAGGACACCTACTACGTGGTCGCGCATTTCCATTACGTGCTCGTCGCCGGCTCGCTGTTCGCGTTCTTCGGCGGCGTCTACTTCTGGCTGCCGAAGTGGTCGGGCCGGATGTACAACGAGACGCTGGGCAAGTGGCACTTCTGGCTGTCGATGATCTTTTTCAACATCACCTTTTTCCCGATGCACTTCCTCGGGCTCGCGGGCATGCCGCGCCGCGTTCCGGACTACGCGGTGCAGTTCACCGATTTCAACGAGATAGCGACGATCGGCGCATTCGGCTTCGGCTTGTCGCAGATCCTGTTCCTCTACATCGTCGTGAGCGCGATCCGCAGCGGCGCCGCCGCACCGGCCCGACCGTGGGAAGGCGCGGACACGCTCGAGTGGACGCTGCCTTCGCCGGTGCCGTACCACACCTTCGAAACGCCGCCGCAGGTCGCCTGACCGCGACGATCGCCACGCCGTGGACACTCCCGATAACGACATGAAGCGCGCCGCCAGCGTCCGCACCGCGCTGATCCTGGGCTCGATCGCGGTCGTGTTCTTCGGCGGCATCATCCTCGCGCAATACGCCGGCGAACCCACCGTCGGGATGAGCGTGCTCGGCTTCGCCGTGATCGGATTCCTGTTTGTCGCCATCGGTCGCAACGTGTTTCGCGGGCGGGCGGGGGTGCAAGATGAGGCGCGCGATGAATAGCACCGACGACCGCTCGACAACGCCGCCTGCGCGAGCGTCGAATCGTGCGCTGGTCGCCCGGCTCGCCGTGGTCGTGGTGGCCATGTTCGCCTTCGGCTACGCGCTGGTCCCGTTCTACGACCAGATCTGCAAGGCGACGGGCCTGCGCGACATCGCCGTCGCCGACAAGGTCGAGAATTCTCAGGTGGATGCGACCCGCACGGTGCGCCTCGAATTCGACGCCAACCTGAACAAGCTGCCGTGGAAGTTCAGGCCGCTGACGCCGGTGGTCAACGTGCATCCCGGCGAGCTGACGCAGGTGCTCTACGAGATCGAGAACACCAGCAACCGGCCGATGACGGGCCAGGCCGTTCCGAGTTACGGCCCGCAGCGCGCCGGCGAGTACTTCCGCAAGCTCGACTGCTTCTGCTTTGCCAAGCAAACCTTCGCTGCCGGCGAAAAGCGCCAGATGCCGGTGGTATTCGTCATCGACGCCCGGCTTCCGGCCGACGTCACCACGATCACGCTTTCCTACACATTCTTCGAAGTCGAAGGCAACCAGGCGCAGGCGCGCGAGCTTCGCGTTCCGGAGCCACCAGGAGCCAGGTCATGAGCACGACGCCCCACGCAGAACCGTATTACTACGTGCCGCAGCCCTCGCACTGGCCGATCACGGGCTCGTGCGCGCTGCTGCTCATGGCCGTCGGTGCCGCGACGTGGTTCAACGCCTACGCGGTCGGACCCTGGCTGGTCCTCGCCGGCTTCGCGGTGCTGGTGACGATGATGTTCGGATGGTTCGGACGCGTCATCGACGAGTCGGGGCGGCACCTCTACAACAAGAAGGTGGACCTGTCGTTCCGCTGGGGAATGAGCTGGTTCATCTTTTCCGAAGTGATGTTCTTCGCCGCGTTCTTCGGCGCGCTGTTCTACATCCGCAACCTGTCGGTGCCGGGCCTGGGCGACATGGATAGCAAGCTGCTGTGGCCCAACTACACCGCGATGTGGCCGACCAACGGCCCGTACCTCACCGAGGCCTTCTCGCCGATGGGCGCGATCGGCATCCCGCTGCTCAACACCATCATTCTGGTGAGCTCGGGCGGCACGCTGACGATCGCCCACCACGCGCTCAAGGAAAGCAATCGCGGAGCGCTCAAGTTCTGGCTGTTCATCACCATCGTGCTCGGATTCACCTTTCTCGGGTTCCAGGCGTTCGAGTACACGCACGCGTACAGCGAGCTCAACCTCAAACTGTCTACGGGCGTGTACGGCTCGACGTTCTTCATGTTGACGGGCTTCCACGGATTCCACGTCACCATCGGCGCGATCATGCTCACGGTGATGCTGCTTCGCGTCTTCCGCGGGCACTTCGACGCGCAGCATCATTTCGCGTTCGAGGCCGCGGCGTGGTACTGGCACTTCGTCGACGTCGTCTGGCTGCTGCTCTTCGTGTTGGTCTACTGGTTGTAGCGGGAAGAGGGACGGAAAAAGCCGCGCGGGCGACCGCGCGGCTTTTTCATTGGCTTCCTGTCAGCGCAGGCCGTGCTCGCCGATCCAGCCCAGCTTATAGCTCACCACCAGGAAAACGATCAGACTGGCCGACAACGCGACGCGGATCGCCAGAGCCTTCACCATGCGCTTGCTCTCTCCGCGGTCGTGATAGAGGTAGTAGAGCGCCGTGCCGAGGCTGGCGACGATCAACAGCAATGCGACGATGACAATGGTCTTGATCAATTTCTTTTCCCAGAGCGCAGCGGCCACGACCCTCGGTCCTGGGCCGCTCCTTGCCGCCTGAAGCATAGACCGATGCCCAATGCCCTTGGGACATTTCTGGCGCATCGACGGTTCCGTCCCACGTTGTGGCCGACGCTTGCCCTCGTGGTGCTCGTGCTGCTCACGGTCGGCCTCGGCAATTGGCAGCGGCATCGCGCCGCCGAGAAGGAAGCGCTGCGCGCGCAGTACGAGCTCGCGTCGCGACAGCCACTGGCAAGCCTGGACGATAGCAGCGATGCTGCGCAGCTGCGTTACCGCAACGTGCGGGTGGCAGGCGTGTTCGATGCGGCGGCACAGGTATACATCGACAACAAGGTCCATGGCGGACGCGTTGGCTACGACGTAGTCACTCCGCTAAGGCTAGCCGGCGGCCGCCACGTGCTGGTCGATCGCGGCTGGATAGCCGGCACCGCGCGGCGCACCGAGCTGCCGCCCGCGCCGCCTCCCGTGGGCGAGGTCACGGTTGTCGGACGCATCAACACGCCGCCGGCGCGCTATCTCGAGCTGCGCCCCGACGCCGCGACGGGACCCTTGCGCGAGAACCTCGACATCGCGCGCATCGCTGCCTCCAGCGGGTTACAGCTGCTGCCCTTCGTCATCGAACAGACGCAGGCCGGCGCCGATGGGCTCGTGCGCGATTGGGCGCCGCCCGATTTCGGCATCGAGCAGCATCGCAGCTACATGGTGCAGTGGTATTCATTCGCGGTTCTGGGCTGCGTTCTGTGGGTCGCGCTGAACTGGCGCCTGCGCCGATGACGACGACTCCGCGCCCCGACCGGCGCAAGGGCAGGCGCATCCTGCTGCTCATGGCGCTGTTCGCCGTGTCGCCCATCATCGCCTCGTATGTCACGTATTTCTGGTTCACTCCCGACAAGCGCGTCAACTACGGCGAGCTGCTCGGCACCGCCGCTGCACCACCCATCGATGGCGTGCGCGAGGGCGGAGCTCCCTTCGCGCTGGCCGATCTGAGAGGGCAGTGGGTGCTCATGGTGGTCACGCGCGACGCGTGCAGTGAAGCGTGTCGGCAAGCGCTCTACGCGACGCGGCAGGCGCGCACGATCCAGGGCCGCGAACAGGACCGCGTGGCGCGCGTGTGGTTGAGCCCTGCGGACGCGGCGGCGCCGCCCGACGATCTCGTGCGCTCGCACCCGGGCCTGAGTATCGCGCGCGCCCCGCCGCAGTCTCTCGCTCGTCTGCCGTTGCTGCCCCGAGTTGGGCTCGAATGGCAGCCGACCATCCTGCTTATGGATCCCCGCGGCAATCTGGTGCTGCGCTATCGCGCCGACGCCGACATCAAGCGCCTTGCGTCGGACCTGGGCAGGTTGCTTCGCGCCTCGCAGATCGGTGAAGCAGCCGAGCCCGAAATGCTAAAATATGCGACGGACAGCTGCGCAGGTTGCGGCCGCGGATGCACCGCGGCGAGCGCGCCGCCCTGCGGCGCCGTGTGACCGGCGACGACGAGCCCATGACAACCACACTGGTTTTTCCGCAGCACCGGCTGCGCCAGTTCCTCGCGCTCACCAAGCCGCGCGTGGTGTCGCTGATCGTGTTCACGGCGATGATCGGCATGTTCCTGGCCATGCCGGGACTGCCCCCCGCGCTGCCCGTGCTGTTCGCAACGATCGGGATCGCTCTGGTGGCGGGATCGGCGGCGGCGATCAACTGCCTGATCGAGCAGAAAATCGACGCGAAGATGGCGAGGACGCGTACGCGCCCGCTGCCGCGCGGCGAACTCACGTCGATGCAGACGCTGCTTTTCGCGGGCATCGTCGGTTCGGCCGGGTTGGGCGTGCTCTACGTGATGGTGAATGCGTTGACGATGTGGCTCACGCTCGGCACCTTCCTCGGCTACGCCATCGTCTACACCGTGCTGCTCAAGCCGGCGACGCCGCAGAACATCGTCATCGGCGGCGCCTCGGGCGCGATGCCGCCGGTGCTGGGGTGGGCCGCCGTCGCCAACGAGGTTCCGCCCGAGGCGCTGCTCCTGTTCCTGATTATCTTCGTGTGGACGCCGCCGCACTTCTGGGCGCTCGCGCTCTACCGCGCCAAGGAGTACGCCAAGGCGGGCCTGCCGATGCTGCCGGTCACGCACGGCGGCGAGTTCACGCGACTGCAGATAGTGCTCTACACCTGCGTGCTGTTCGCGGTCAGCCTGCTGCCTTTCGCGATACGCATGAGTGGATGGGTCTACCTCGCCAGCGCGGTCGTGCTCGGTGGCGTGTTCCTGCGCTACGCGGTGGCGCTGTACCGCCGCTACAGCGATCCGCTGGCGCGGGCCACCTTCCGCTACTCGATCGTATATCTGACGGCGCTGTTCTCGGCGCTGCTCGTCGATCATTATTTGCGATGAGGCGAGCTGTCGTGCGCAACCGCGTCGCCATCGCGCTTCTCGCCGCGTTCGTCGCGGCGTGCGGTGCGCCGGCCTCTCCGAAGTTCATGGGATCCGACGTCACCGGCAGCGCCTTCGGCAAGGACTTCAGGCTGACTGACGCGCAGGGAGCGCAGCGTACGCTGCAGGACTTCCGCGGCAAGGTCGTGGTTCTCTTTTTCGGATACACGCAATGTCCGGACGCGTGCCCGACCACGCTCTCCGAGCTCGCCGCGGTCATGCAGACGCTGGGCGCGGATGCCGCGCGCGTTCAGGTGCTGTTCGTGACGGTCGATCCCGAGCGCGACACGCCAGCGCTGCTGGCGCAATATGTTCCTGCGTTCAACCCGGCCTTCGTCGGGCTTCGCGGCGACGC
>JBDTZQ010000185.1:0-5335 GCA_040005035.1 Betaproteobacteria bacterium
GACGCCGGCGGCTGGGTCGCGCTGGTGGCCCCTCCGCACATCCCATATGCCCCTGCCTTCGCCGGTTGCGGCATCGACCCGCGGCGCGTCGTCGTCGTCGCCAGCGACGAGGAAAAGCATCGCTGGTGGGCCGCGGAGCAGGTGCTGCGCGCCAACTGCGCGGGGGCGCTGCTGTTCTGGCCCCGGAGCATGGGCGACCAGCGCCTGCGCCGGCTGCAGCTGGCAGCGCAGGAGGGGGACGCGGCGGCCTTCGTGATGGCCAGCACTGCGCGCGCCGCGCACGCCTCGCCCGCGCCTTTGCGTCTGCGGCTCACCGCCAGCGCTACCCTGGGCGGGCCGCGGCTTGAAATCGATCTGTTCAAGCGGCGTGGAGGCGTTCTTTCGCGGCCGCTCGCGCTCGATGTCTCGGCACCTGCTGCGGTAGTCCTCGCGCCGGTGCCTGTTCCCGCGCAGGAGAAGCTACCCGCGCAATCTTCGCCGGCATGGCGTCGCCCCGACAGGATCGCTCTCGTGCGCATGCCGGCGTTCAGTCGCCGGCATGCCGTCGGGGGTCCGCAGGCACGCATCTGGAACCGCGCGTTGTCGCATGCCGACGAGGTCAGGCGGGTGCCTCCTCCGGATCCGCGGACGGTGCGCAAATCCCCGAAGTCCGGACTGCCGGCAACGGCCGATGTGGCCGATCGCGGTAGCGGTAGCGGTAGCGGCAGCGGCAGGGTAGGGCCGAGATGAACTTCCATGCTCTGGACCTGCCTGCATTTCCCCGATCTTCCCCTGCACGTTTTCGCGCGCGCCGACGCGCGCGGGCGCGGCACGGTGGTCAGCAGCGTGAGCCATCGACCCGATGTCATCTGCGCCAACCGCGCCGCGCAGCGGCGGGGAATCGTCGCCGGCATGTCGATTGCCGCGGCGCTGGCGCTCGATGGCGAGCTGTCGATCCACCTGCGTGACGAGCGCGCTGAAGCGCTCGCGCTTTCGAACATCGCGTTGTGGGCGGGGCAATGGACCCCGACGATCAGCATCGAGCCGCCCGCCTGCGTGCTCCTCGAAATTTCCGGCTGCCTCAACTATTTCGGCGGATTGCAGGCGCTGCACGAACGCATCCACGGCGGCCTGGGCGTGCTGGGATTTCCCGCGACGATCGCCATCGCACCCACGCCGCTGGCGGCGAGCCTGTTCGCACGCGCCGGTCGGCGCGTGACGATCGCGAGCAGCGCCGCGCTCGCCGCCGCTTTCGCCGCAGCGCTGGACGATCTGCCCATCGCGCTGCTGGCCGAGCGCGGCCGCGCCCGCGACGTGATCGAAACGCTGTCTGGCCTGGGGGCGCGCACCTTGGGCGATGTGCGCGCGCTGCCCCGCGACGGCGTCGCGCGCCGCTTCGGTCAATGGCTGCTCGACGAGATCGATCGCGCGCACGGCCGCTTGCCCGATGCGCGTGCACTGTTCGTCGCCCCCGAGCGCTACGAAGGTCAGATCGAATTGCCGTCGCCGGTCAGCGAGACGGAAGCGCTCCTGTTCGCGGTCAAACGGCTGGTCGTCGAGCTTGCCGGGTTCCTGCAGGGACGCGGCGCTGGCGTCACGCGCCTGCGCTGCGATCTCGTGCACGACGATGCTCCGCCGACGTCGATCGTGCAGGGGCTTAGCGCCACCCGCCGCGTCGAGCACATCATGAACGTGCTGCGCGAGCGACTGGGACGCGAAAGCCTGCCTTCGCGCGTGGAAGCGCTCCGGCTGGTCAGCGAGGAGACCGCGCCGCTGGCAGCGAAGGAGGGAGACTTTTTCGCGGCGGTGAACAAGGAGGGCGAGGCCGGCGCGCAACTCGTCGAGCGGCTGCGCGCACGGCTGGGCGAAGACGCCGTGCGATCGTTGGCGATGCACGCCGATCACCGTCCCGAGCGGGCCCAGGCATGGGGCTCGGCGACGCTGTCGATGACGACGACTCCGGCAGCCCTCGCGAAGCGACGCATCGACGCGGCGTTGCCGAACGCATCACCGTCGCCGAAGTTGTCGTCGTGTCCGAAAGGAGCGATGTCGCCGGACGCGTTGCCTTCGCCGACGACGCGACCATTATGGCTGATGACTGAGCCGCGCGCGCTCGAGGGCGAACCTGCGTCCGCGCAGCTGCGCCTGTTGAGCGGTCCCGAGCGCATCGAAAGCGGATGGTGGGACGGCGGCGAGATCGGCCGCGATTATTTCGTCGGCCGTGACGAGCAGGGCGAGACGCTGTGGCTTTACCGTGACCGCGGCGGCCGCTGGTTCGTGCACGGCGTGTTCGCCTGACGTCGTCCCCTCGAAGATGTCATTCCGAACGCGAGTGAGGAATCCGCTGGCCGCCTTGCCTAAGCAGACTCCTCGGCACGCGTCGCGTGCCTCGGAATGACATCCATCATGACCTACGCCGAGCTGCACTGTCTTTCCAACTTCACCTTCCAGCGCGGCGCCTCGCATCCGGAGGAGCTGGTGGCGCAGGCTCATGAGCTGGGCTACGCTGCGCTGGCGATCACTGACGAATGCTCGCTTGCCGGCGTGGTGCGCGCGCACGTCGAAGCGAAAAAATGCGCACTGCCGCTGATCGTCGGCAGCGAGTTTCGCCTCGACGACAGGCTGCGCTTCGTCCTGCTCGCCACCGATCGCGCGAGCTACGGCCGTCTCGCCGCGCTCATCACCACGGGACGCCGCAACGCGGTCAAGGGCAGCTACCGCCTCACCCGCGCCGATGTCGCGAACGGCGTCGCCGGATGCCTCGCGCTGTGGCTGCCCGCACGCCTTCCCGAGATCGACGAGGCGCGCTGGCTGGCGACTCGTTTTCCCGATGCGCTGTGGATCGCCGGCGAGCGGCTGCTCGACGCCGACGACGCGGCGCGCTGCGAACGTTTGCTCGCCATCGCCGACGCGCTGGGGTTGCCGATCGCCGCATCGGGCGACGTGCACATGCACGTGCGCGAGCGCCGCGCGCTGCAGGACACGCTGACCGCGATCCGCCACAAGACCACGGTGGCGCAGGCTGGGCATGCGCTGCTTCCCAACGCAGAGCGCCACCTGCGGCCGCTATCCACACTCGAGCGCATCTATCCTCCGGCGTGGCTCGGGCAGACGCTGGTCATCGCCGGACGCTGCCGTTTTTCGCTCGACGAGCTGCGCTACGAGTATCCGCAGGAGATCGTGCCGCCGGGCGAAACGCCGACCACGTATCTGCGCCGCCTCACCGAGGAAGGCTTCGCGCAGCGCGTTTCGCCGGAGCGCGTCTCGGAAGCGCAGCGTGCCAAGGTGCGCAAGCTCATCGAGCACGAGCTGGCACTGATCGCCGAGCGTCGCTACGAGCCGTTTTTCCTGACGGTGTACGACGTGGTGAAGTTCGCCCGGGACAACAAGATCCTGTGCCAGGGGCGCGGCTCGGCGGCCAACTCGGTGGTGTGCTATTGCCTGGGCATCACCGCGGTCGATCCTTCGTGCATGGAGGTGCTGTTCGAGCGCTTCATCTCGCGCGAGCGCAACGAGCCGCCCGATATCGACGTCGACTTCGAGCACCAGCGTCGCGAAGAGGTCATCCAGTACATCTACCGGAAATACGGGCGCGAGCGTGCCGCGCTCACCGCGACGGTGATCTGCTACCGGCCGCGCTCGGCGTTGCGCGACGTCGGCAAGGCGCTCGGCCTCGACTTGAACCAGGTCGACCGGCTGGCCAAGTCGATGGCGTGGTGGGACAACCGCAACGAGCTGCCGGCAAGGCTCGTCGAAGCGGGGTTCGATCCGGCCAGCGCGGTGATCCAGCATCTGTTCACGCTGGTGACGACGCTGCTGGGCTTTCCACGTCATCTGTCGCAGCACACCGGCGGCTTCGTGATCTCGCAGGGTCCGCTCTCCGAGCTCGTGCCGGTGGAAAACGCGTCGATGCCCGAGCGCACCGTGATCGAGTGGGACAAGGACGACCTCGACGCGCTCGGGCTGCTCAAGGTCGACGTGCTGGCGCTGGGCATGCTCTCGGCGATCCGCCGTGCGCTCGATCTGTTGTCGGGGCGTTATGCAAAACCCTTCGCCATGACCGACATTCCCCAGGCCGATGCGGGCGTGTACGACATGATCTGCCGCGGCGACACCGTCGGCGTGTTCCAGATCGAATCGCGCGCGCAGATGGCGATGCTGCCGCGACTTCGCCCGCGCACCTACTACGACCTGGTGATCGAGGTCGCGATCGTGCGCCCGGGCCCCATCCAGGGCGGCATGGTGCATCCGTACCTTCGCCGGCGACAGGGGCTCGAGCCCGTCATCTATCCGAAGGAGGACGTGCGTCCGGTGCTCGAGCGCACGATGGGCGTGCCGATCTTTCAGGAGCAGGTGATGCAGCTCGCCGTGATCGCCGCCAACTTCACCCCTGGCGAATCCGACCAGCTTCGCCGCTCGATGGCAGCGTGGAAGCGCAAGGGCGGATTGCAGCCATTCGAGCAGCGTTTGCGCGAAGGCATGCGCGCCAACGGCTACGACGACGAATTCGCGCAGCAGATCTACAAGCAGATCCTGGGCTTCGGCGAATACGGCTTTCCCGAATCGCACTCGGCGAGCTTCGCGCTGCTGGTCTACATTTCGGCGTGGATCAAGCACCATGAGCCGGCGACGTTCACCTGTGCGCTGCTCAACTCGCAGCCGATGGGCTTCTATTCGCCCTCGCAACTCACGCAGGACGCGCGCGCGCACGGCGTAGTCATCCTGCCGGCCGATGTGCAAATCAGTGACGTCGAGTGCACGCTAGAAGAAGACCCCTCTCTCCCCGGGAGAGGGGCAGGGGTGAGGGAGCAACCCGCCCTGCGCCTCGGCCTGGGCCTGGTCAAGGGGCTCTCCGACGAGGCGGCCACGCGCCTGGTGGCGGCGCGCGCCCAAGCCCGCTTCAGCGATGTCGACGACCTGGCGGATCGTGCCACGCTCAACGCGCACGACATGCGCGCGCTGGCCGCCGCAGGTGCATTGGCGGCGCTCTCCGGACACCGCCGCAACGCCTTGTGGGATGTGAGCGGGATCGAAAGGCCACGCGCGCTGCTGACAGGCTCACCCATCGTCGAAACCGTCGCGCACCTTGCCGAGCCGAGCGAAGGAGAGGACTTGGTCGCCGACTATTCGAGTCTGGGATTGACGCTTGGCCGACACCCGCTGGCGTTGCTGCGCGAGCGCCTGCGGCGCCAGCGCATGGTCACCGCGGCCGAGCTCAAGACGATGCCGCATGGACGGCTGACGCGCGTCACCGGATTGGTGACGGGCCGCCAGCGTCCGGGGACGGCGAGCGGCGTGACGTTCGTCACGCTCGAGGACGAGACCGGCATGGTCAACGTCATCGTCTGGCGCGACC
>JBDTZQ010000186.1:0-5304 GCA_040005035.1 Betaproteobacteria bacterium
CCGCCGCCCGCGCGACTGCCGAGCATCTGCATGCGATCGGCGACGATCTCGGTGGAGTACTTGTCCTGCCCGTCCTTGTCCTGCCACTTTCGCGTCTGCAGACGGCCCTCGACGTAGACCTGGCTGCCTTTCTTGAGGTATTCGCCGGCGATCTCGGCGAGCTTTCCGAAAAAGGCGACGCGATGCCACTCGGTTTTTTCCTGCTTCTCGCCGGCCTTGTCCTTCCAGGTGTCGGTCGTCGCGATCGACACGTTGGTGATCGGGTCGCCGCCGGCGGTATAGCGCGTCTCCGGGTCGCGCCCGAGATTGCCGACGAGAATCACCTTGTTCACTGATGCCATGGTCTGTCCCCCCGCATTTCCTGCGGCAACGTGGAGTGATCCGATGCTATTCCGCTTCCCTTGCGTCGTGAATCAGACGTATGGACGAAGCGCGCTCTCGTGATCGTGTATTTCGACGTTTTCCGGCTTAGAAACGCCGCGCGGAAAGGAGTATATTAGCAGGTTGCCCTTGCCGCCGTTGCCCCCATGTAGTCCCGATCGGCGACGCCTTGGCGAGCGGCCTGCTCACTCGGATAAATTCGGGATCATTCGGAGCACCATGGAATATATCCGCATTCGCGGCGCAAGAACGCACAACCTCAAGAACGTCAACCTCGATCTGCCGCGTCACCGGCTGATCGTCATCACCGGACTGTCCGGCTCGGGCAAGAGCTCGCTGGCCTTCGACACGCTCTATGCGGAGGGGCAGCGGCGCTATGTCGAATCGCTGTCGGCGTACGCGCGCCAATTCCTGCAGCTCATGGAAAAGCCGGACGTCGACCTGATCGAAGGCCTGTCGCCGGCGATCTCCATCGAACAGAAAGCGACGTCGCACAACCCGCGCTCGACCGTGGGAACGGTGACCGAGATTCACGACTACCTGCGCTTGCTCTTCGCGCGCGTGGGTGAGCCGTATTGTCCCGATCATCCCGAGCAGAAGCTCATGTCGATGACGATCTCGCAGATGGTCGATGCGGTGCTCACGATGCCCGAGGAGACCAAGCTGATGGTGCTCTCGCCGGCGGTGGTCAACCGCAAGGGCGAGCAGGCCGACCTCTTCGCGGAGCTGCGCGCCAAGGGCTTCGTCCGTGTGCGCGTCGACGGCAAGGTCTACGAGATCGATGCGCTGCCGAAAATGACCAAGAACCAGAAGCACACGATCGAGGTGGTGGTCGACCGGCTGCGCATCCGACCCGATCTCAAGCAGCGCCTCGCCGAATCGTTCGAGACGGCGCTTCGTCACGGCGACGGCCGCGCCATCGCGGTGGAGATGGACAGCGGCGTCGAGCATCTGTATTCGGCCAAGTTCGCCTGCCCCATCTGCAGCTACTCGCTCGCCGAGCTCGAGCCCCGGCTGTTCTCGTTCAACAACCCGATGGGCGCGTGCCCGCGCTGCGACGGACTGGGCGCGATCAGCTTTTTCGATCCCAAGCGCGTGGTGGCGTTTCCGCAGCTCTCGCTCGCCTCCGGGACGATCAAGGGCTGGGACCGCCGCAACCAGTTCTACTTCCAGATGCTGCAGAGCCTGGCCAAGCACTACGCGTTTGACCTCGACAAGCCGTTCGCCAAGCTTCCCGAGAAGATCCAGCAGATGGTCCTGTACGGCAGCGAGAAGGAAAAGATCGCCTTCACGTATCTGTCCGACCGCGGCAAGCCGACGGTGCGCGAGCACGCTTTCGAGGGCATCATTCCCAACCTCGAGCGGCGTTATCGCGAGACCGACTCGATGATGGTGCGCGAGGAGCTCGCCAAGTATCTCAACTCCAAGCCGTGCCCGGAATGCGATGGCACGCGCCTGCGCCGCGAGGCGCGTAACGTCAAGGTCGGCCCGCCGGGCAACGAGCGCGCGATCTTCGAGATCAGCAATTTTCCGCTTAAGGAGGCAGGCGAGTTCTTCTCCGAACTGCGCCTCGAGGGACAGCGCCAGGCGATCGCCGACAAGATCGTCAAGGAGATCGTCAGCCGGCTGCAGTTCCTCAACAACGTCGGCCTGGATTATCTTTCGCTCGACCGCTCGGCGGAGACGCTCTCCGGCGGCGAGGCGCAGCGCATACGTCTCGCCTCGCAGATCGGATCGGGCCTCACCGGGGTGATGTACGTGCTCGACGAGCCGTCGATCGGGCTGCACCAGCGCGACAACGACCGCCTGCTCGAGACGCTCAAGCACCTGCGCGACCTCGGCAACAGCGTCATCGTCGTCGAGCACGACACCGATGCCATCCTGTCCGCGGATCACGTGGTCGACATGGGGCCGGGTGCGGGCGAGCACGGCGGACAGATCGTGGCGCAGGGCACGCCCGAGGAGATTCGTCACGCCGCGCATTCGCTCACCGGCCAGTATCTCGCCGGGCACAGGCAGATCCCGATGCCCGAGCGGCGCCACCGTGCCGATCCCAAGCGCGTGCTCACGGTGACTGGGGCGACCGGAAACAATCTCAAGAACGTGACGCTCAAGCTGCCGGTGGGACTGTTCGTATGCGTCACGGGCGTGTCGGGGTCGGGCAAGTCGACGCTGATCAACGACACGCTGTATCACGCGGTGGCGCGGCACCTCTACAGCAGCACGACCGAACCCGCGGTGCATGGCGAGATCCACGGGCTCGAGTTCTACGACAAGGTGATCAACGTCGACCAGAGCCCGATCGGTCGCACGCCGCGATCGAACCCGGCGACGTACACCGGCCTGTTCACGCCGATCCGCGAGCTGTTCGCGCAGGTGAAGGAGTCGCGCGAGCGCGGCTACGGGCCCGGTCGCTTCTCGTTCAACGTCAAGGGCGGGCGATGCGAGGCGTGCCAGGGCGATGGCCTGATCAAGGTCGAGATGCACTTCCTGCCCGACGTCTACGTGCCGTGCGACGTGTGCCACGGCCAGCGCTACAACCGCGAGACGCTGGAGATCCAGTACAAGGGCAAGAACATCCACGACGTGCTCTCGCTCACCGTCGAGCAGGCGTTCGCGTTTTTCGAGCCGGTGCCGGTGGTGGCGCGAAAGCTGCGCACGTTGCTCGACGTCGGCCTGGGCTACATCACGCTCGGACAGTCGGCGACCACGCTGTCGGGCGGCGAGGCGCAGCGCGTCAAGCTGGGACTCGAGCTTTCCAAGCGCGACACCGGCCGCACCCTGTACATCCTCGACGAGCCGACGACGGGTCTGCATTTCCACGATATCGAGATGCTGCTCACGGTGTTGCACCGGCTGCGCGACCACGGCAACACGGTGGTGGTCATCGAGCACAATCTCGATGTCATCAAGACGGCGGATTGGATCATCGACCTCGGTCCGGAGGGCGGCGCCGGCGGAGGATGCATCGTGGCCGAAGGCACGCCCGAACAGGTCGCGGCCGCCTCTGTTTCAGGCAGCTACACGGGCCGTTACCTCAAGCCGGCGCTGGAACGGCACGAGGCGCGGCGGGTGCCGCGCGCGGGCGACGCGCCGCGCCCGGGACGCGCCCGGAAGGCCGTCGACCTGCTGGGGTAGCGCGACTGACCCTGCGAACTACGGCACACGAAAAAAGCGCGGCCACGAGCCGCGCTTTTTCCGACGTCTGGTACCGACGTCGCGAACTTACTGAATGGTGATTTGCCGGGCGTTGGTCTTGGCGATCTTCGGCAGCGTCAATTGCAGCACGCCATCGACGTGCGTCGCGATCGCGGCGTTCGCATCCACCGACTCAGGCAAACGAATCGAACGGCTGGTCTTGCCGAAGCTGCGTTCCTGCCACAGCGACTTGCCGTTGGCGTCGACTTCGTCGCGGAACTCCGCGCCGATGGTGACGTTGCGATCCTCGACGTTCACCTCGATCTTGTCCTTGGCGATGCCGGGAAGCTCGGCCTTGACGACGAAGGCTTCCGGCGTCTCGACGACGTCGAGCTTGATGCTGCCATCGGCGGCGTTGCTTTCGCCGTTAAACACGAATGACGGCCCGAAGGCGCGGTCCAACACCCGATCCAGCGGGCTGTAGCTGATCATGCGGCTCATTGCACTCTTCTCCTGAAGGTTGGGCGGCGGTCTTGCGCCGCGTACACCTCCTAGATGGACCCCGGAAAACACTTTTCAAGGCCCGCTGCTCTACTTAACGCGCATGCCCGGCGAGGCGCCCGAGTCGGGGGTTAGCAGGAAAATGCCGGGGCCGTCGCCGGACGCCGCCAGCACCATGCCCTCGGACAGGCCGAATTTCATCTTCCGGGGTGCCAGGTTGGCGACCATCGGGGTGAGGCGTCCGATGAGGGCCGCGGGCTCGTAGGCCGACTTGATGCCCGCGAACACGGTCCGGTGGCGCGCCTCGCCGACGTCGAGCGTGAGCTTCAGGAGCTTGTCGGCGCCCTCGACGTGTTCGGCATTGACGATGCGTGCGATGCGCAGCTCGACCTTGGAGAAGTCGTCGATGGACAGCGCCGCCGCAGTCGGCGCGGCCGCGATCGTGCTTGCGGTCGCGGGCGAAGCAGGCGGTGCCGCGGGGCGCACCGACGAAGGCGCAGCCGACGCCCGCGTAGGCTTGCTCGCAACAGGCCCCTCGATCAGCGCATCGACCTGCCTGGGATCGATGCGCGCCATCAAGTGCGTGAATGGCCGGATGCGAACGGGTGGCGCAATCGCATCGGACCAGACGAAATCGCGATCGAGCCCGAACAGCTCGCGCGCCACGCGGGAAGCGAGCGCCGGCAGCACCGGCGCCAGAACCACGCTCAGGAATTTGAAGCCGTGCAGGGCGCGCGAGCAGATCGCCTGCAGCTCGTCGCGCCGCGTCGCATTCTTCGCCATCGCCCATGGCTTGGCCTGGTCGAAGGCCTCGTTGATGCGGTCGGCCATGGTCATCGCGTCGCGTATCAGCTGCGAGTACTGTCGCGCGTCGTAGCGCGCCGCGGCGGATTCCTGTGCGGCGTCGAACGTCTGCTTCAACAGCGTGGCATCGTCCGGATTCAGCGCCAGCGCGCCGTCGAAGTGCTCGGTGATGAATTTGGCGGCGCGGCTGGCGATGTTGACGTACTTCCCGATCAGGTCGCTGTTGACGCGCGCCACGAAGTCATCGGGATTGAAGTCGATGTCTTCGACGCGGTCGTTGAGCTTGGCCGCGATGTAGTAGCGCAGCCATTCGGAGTTGAGCCCCAGCTCCAGATAGAAGTCCGGACTGATGCCGGTGCCGCGCGACTTCGACATCTTCTCGCCGAGCGCGGTGAGGAAGCCGTGCACATAGACGTTGTCGGGCACCTTGTACGGCGCGCCGGCGAACTTGAGCATCGCCGGCCAGAACAGCGTGTGGAA
>JBDTZQ010000052.1:0-17873 GCA_040005035.1 Betaproteobacteria bacterium
CACCCAGCGAGCTGCGCCAGGTCGCAGCACGCCTCGGTGTGGCCGGCGCGCGCCAGCACCTCGCCGGCGTGCGCGACCAGGGGAAACACATGGCCTGGCTGGACGATGTCGCTGGCGCTCGCGCCCGGTGCGCAGGCGACGCGGATGGTATGCGCCCGATCGGCGGCGGAAATACCTGTCGTCACACCCGCGGCGGCTTCGATCGAAACCGTGAAATTGGTTCCGTGCACCGAGCGGTTCACCGGTGTCATCGGCGCGAGCCGGAGCTGCGCGGCACGCTGCTCGGTGATCGGCATGCAGATCAGGCCGCGGCCGAAGCGCGCCATGAAGTTGACGATTTCCGCAGTGATCGCGTCGGCGACGACGACGAGGTCGCCCTCGTTCTCCCGGTCCTCCTCGTCGACCAGGATGACCATCTTGCCGGCACTCAGATCGCCGATGATCTCGGTGATCGGACTCGCCGCCTGCGGGTTGTCGGAGGGAACCAGTGCGGAATCGACGGAGTGCAACCGGGGGATGCTCATGGAGACGTCTCTAAGCGGCTCGATGGATCTGCATTATACCGCTGCCGATCGAATTCCCGAGGCAGCCGGCACTCCTGTGAGCGACGACGCATTACTCTCCGAACAATCGCAACGCGGCGCCAAACAACGCGCTTTCCGCCACCGCCAAGTCGCTGGCCACGCTGAAATGGTGGCGATGAGGAACGATCAGCGGTCCGGTCATCCCGACGGGGCGGTTCTGCGGCCATGCCTCCCACATCGACGTGGTCTGGCGGATGAACTCGCGGGTCTCGTCAGCGCCGACCGCGAGCAGGAGCGGCGTCGCGACGCGAGGAGGATGGTGGACCGGGCTCATCGCGCGCGCCGTCGCTATGTCGAGCCGCAGATCGGCGTTCATCGACGACAGCAGTAGCGGCTCCAGGTCGAACACTCCGCTGATCGATACCGCGCCGCAGATCGATTGCGAGCCTGCCGCATCCGGCCACCGCCCGGCGAGGAGGCTCGCCACGAGGTGTCCTCCGGCCGAATGTCCCGCCAGCAGCAGGCGGTCGGTCGGCATTGCGTACCGTGCGCCGTTGGCGGCGAGCCAGGCGACGGCGTCGCGCGCCTCCTCGACGATGCGTGGAATGCTCACCCCGGGACACAGGTCGTAGTTCATCACCGCGACCCCGATGCCGCGCTCGACCCACGGATCGGCGATGAACGAATGGTCGCTCTTGTCGAGCGAACGCCAGTAACCGCCGTGGATGAACAAGAGAGCGCCGCGTGGCGCTGCCGCCGGAAACAGGTCGATGGTCTGGCGCGCTCCCGTGCCGTAACGCACGTCCAGCCGCCCGTCGAGTTGGCGGCGCGATTGCGCGCTGTCGGCGGCCCAGCGCGCGAACCATTGCGGATGGTCCGGGAACGCTGCCCGGTTGTTGTACTCGCGCTCGACGAATTCCGCCGAGAGCGCGTTCATCAGCGAACAGCGGGTGCGACGACGCGCACCTTGAGCTCGCCCAGCGACTCGATACGACCCACCATCGTGTCACCGGGCACGACGGCCGCCACGCCCGCGGGCGTTCCGGTGAATACCAGGTCGCCCGGCAGCAGCTCGTAATACTGCGAAAGGAAATGCAGCATGTGCGGCACGTCCCAGATCATCTCCGAGAGGTCGCCTTGCTGCTTCACCGTGCCGTTCACCTCGACGCTGATCCGCCCGCGCCGCGGATGGCCGACGGCGGAGACCGGATGGATCGGACCGATCGGCGCCGCCTGCGCGAACGATTTGCCGATATCCCACGGTCGCTTGATCTCGCGCATCTGCGCCTGCAGGTCGCGCCGCGTCATGTCGAGCCCCACCGCGTAGCCGTAGATCAGCGCTTCCGCGTTTTCGGGCGCGACCATGACGCCGCGCGCGCCGATCGCGACGACGAGCTCGATCTCGTGGTGGAAGTTCTTGGTCGCCAATGGATACGCGATCTCGCCGATCGCCGGCGGAACCACCGGCACGACCGCATCGGCAGGCTTGGTGAAAAAGAACGGCGGCTCCTTGGTGTCGCCGCCCATTTCCTTGGTGTGCTCGGCGTAGTTGCGGCCGACGCAATAGATGTGCCGGACCGGGTACGCGAGATCGCCGCCGGCAACAGGCACCACCGGCGCATCCCAGACGGGAATGGCGTGTTTCATTTGAACTCCTGAAAAAAGCGCGCGGCTACTCCGCGTCGGGTTGGTGCTCCGGCGCCGCGGCGGCGAACGCGGGAAGCGCGCGGCAACGCTCGTCGATGCGCACCAGCGTCGGACAGGCATCGAGCGCAACCTTGTAGCGGCGCGCGTTGGCAAGCTGGGGTACCAGACAGACATCGGCGAGCGTGGGCGTGTCGCCGTGGCAGAACATCCCCGTCGCCCCGTCGCTCGAAAGTTGCGTCTCGAGCGCGCTCAGGCCCGCCTCGACCCAATGACAGTACCAGGCGTTCTTCGCCTTTTCGTCGACGCCGAGCACCTTGCCGAGGTACTGCAGCACGCGCAGGTTGTTGAGCGGATGGATGTCGCAGGCGATGGCGAGCGCGATAGCGCGCACGCGCGCGCGCGCCTCGGGCGTCGCCGGCAGCAACGGCGGCGAAGGGTGGCGCTCCTCGAGGTATTCGATGATCGCCAGCGATTGCGATATCCGCACGTCGCCGTCCTCCAGAAGCGGCACCAGCGACTGCGGGTTGATCGCGACGTATTCCGCGGCGCGTTGCTCGCCGCGGGTGAGATGCACGGAGATGTATTCGTAAGCGAGGCCCTTGAGCGCGAGCGCGATGCGCACGCGATACGCCGCCGAGGAACGGAAATAGTTGTAGAGCTTCACGGAGTCAACTGAACGCGGAGATGCCGGTCTGCGCGCGGCCGAGAATGAGCGCGTGCACGTCGTGCGTGCCCTCGTAGGTGTTCACGGTCTCCAGGTTGAGCACGTGGCGGATCACGTGGAACTCGTCGACGATGCCGTTGCCGCCATGCATGTCGCGCGCCATGCGCGCGATGTCCAGCGCCTTGCCGCACGAATTGCGTTTCATGATCGAGGTGATCTCGGAGGCGGCCTTGCCCTCGTCCTTCAGGCGCCCGAGCCGGAGGCAGCCCTGCAGGCCCAAGGTGATCTCGGTCTGCATGTCGGCGAGCTTTTTCTGGATGAGCTGGTTGGCCGCCAGCGGCCGGCCGAACTGCTGGCGGTCGAGCGTGTACTGGCGCGCCGCGTGCCAGCAGAATTCAGCCGCGCCGAGTGCGCCCCAGGCGATGCCATAGCGCGCGCTGTTGAGACATCCGAACGGGCCTGCCAGGCCCTCGACCCCCGGCAACAGGTTGTGCGCCGGACAGAAAACGTCGTCGAGCACGATCTCGCCGGTCACCGACGTGCGCAGACTGAACTTGCCTTCGATCTTGGGCGCGCTCAAGCCCCGCATTCCCTTGTCGAGCACGAACCCGCGGATGATTCCGTCGTCGGTCTTGGCCCACACGACGAATACGTCGGCGATCGGTGCGTTGGAAATCCACATCTTGGCGCCCGACAGACGGTAGCCGCCCTCGACGCTCCTTGCCCTGGTGACCATCGATCCCGGATCCGAGCCGTGGTCGGGCTCGGTCAGGCCGAAGCAGCCGATCCATTCTCCGCTGGCGAGCCGGGGGAGATACTTGCGCCGCAACTCCTCGGTTCCGAATACGTGGATGGGATGGATGACCAGCGAGCTTTGCACGCTCATCATCGAGCGATAGCCCGAATCGACGCGTTCGATCTCGCGGGCGATCAGCCCGTAGCAGACGTAATTGAGCCCTGCCCCGCCGTACGTCTCGGGAAGCGTCGCTCCGAGCATCCCCAGCGCTCCCATCTCGCGAAAGATTTCCGGATCGGTGCGCTCGTGCCGAAACGATTCGGTGACGCGTGGAAGCAGCTTCTCCTGCGCGTAGGCATGCGCAGTCTCCCGCACCATGCGCTCCTCGGGCTGCAGCTGCTCGTCGAGGAGCAAGGGGTCGCTCCACGAGAATTTCGGTTTGGATGCCATACGGCGACGCACTCGGCGGACTGCGGCGGCCCAGGTATCCGCCCGAACGTCGATTATTGCACGCCGGACCGGCGAGCGTCCGCCGCTGGCGGGCCGAGCACGACCATGCAATGTCAATCCGACCAATGACTTAGGCCACGAGTCCAAGTTTCAACGGCCGCCTCCAGCCCTAGCATGGGCCTCGCTTGCCCGGCCTGACCGGGCGCTTCCGGAGAGGCCATGGACAATTTTTTCCACGCAGTGCTGCGCGGCCCCAGCCGCGGCTTCACGCTCATCGAGCTCATCGTCTCGGTGGCGCTCCTCGGCGCCCTGCTGGCGCTTGCGCCTGCGGCCTACGGCGACTGGATGGCGTCGCAGCAGCTTGCCAACCATGCCCGCTTGCTTACCGAGACCCTCGACCTCGCCCGAAGCGAAGCGATCAAGCACGGCTACCGCGTCAACGTCTGCAAGAGCTCGAACGGCCGGCGTTGCGACGACCGTGCCGGGTGGGAGGCGGGCTGGGTCATGTTCGTCGACGAAAATCGCGATGGCGAGATCGACGACGAGCAGCAGATCATCCGGCGCGAAGGCGCCGCGCCGGCGCAGATCACCCTCGCGGCGAACCGACCTGTCGCCGACTACGTGTCCTATACCAGCCTCGGGCACGCGCGGCTGTTGAGCGGCGCCTTGCAGATGGGTACCTTTGTCGTGTGCAAGCCGGGTCAGAACGCGATCAAGGTCGTGCTGGCGAACAGCGGACGCGCCCGGATGGAAAAAACCCGTGACCGCTGCGCGTAGCGCGATTGCACTGCACAACAAGCGCGTTTTACGGCACCCCTGACGCGCGTCCGACGGCACATCGCGCACATCGGCAAGCGCGCCGTAACCGTCTGTTCCGTTGGCGATACCTCTAATCGGCTTGCGTTGCCTAGCGCTTTGCCGGGCCATACTATGCATTGGGCAAAAAAGGGGAAACACCGTGGCTGTTTCGACGAAGCATTCGATTACGTCCGCGCTTACCGCGCCGTACGGGCGCGCGCACTGCGCTGACGGGTTCACGATGATCGAGGTGATGATCGTCGTTGCGATCGTCGCAATTCTTGCCGCCATCGCACTGCCCAATTACGCGGACTATATCAAGCGAGGCAAGATCATCGAGGCGACCACGGGTTTGTCGGACGCGAGGACGCGCTTCGAGCAATCCTTCCTGGACAACCGGACCTACGCCGATGTCGCCGGATCCTGCGGCAAGATCCAGACCGCGGCGGGAGCGCCTCTCAAAGGTTTCGATCTCGACTGCTGCACGACTGCCCCCACCGCGGCCGCGTTCACATGCACGGCTTCTGGAAAAGCGACCGAGGGCATGTCGGGGTTCACTTACTCGATCGACCAGGCGAACCTCAAGAGGACAACCGGGACGGGTGCGTGGGGAGTGACCAGCGCCACCTGCTGGATCTTGCGCCGCGACGGCTCCTGCAGCTGAGATATTCGCCGTGACGCAAAAGTCCCTCGGCTTTACCCTCATCGAGCTGATGATCGCTTTGTCGGTCTTCGCGTTTCTGATCATGATCGCGGGTCCGCAGTACGCCGAGTTCATGGGCAACATGCAGATCCGCAACGGCGCCGAGAACACGCTCACAGGCGTGCGCCGTGCGCAGGGCGAGGCGGTGCGTGCGAATACGCTCGTTCAATTCATATTGGATCCGACGCCGTGTAGTGGTGGCTGGCAGGTTTCGAAGCTCAATGACGAGACCAATGGCTACGACGTCGTCGATTCGTACACGTATGCCGACGGTGCGTGCAAGACGACGCCCTCGACCGCGCCCAACGGAGCGACCAAGATCACGTTCAACGGCCTGGGTCGCATCGTCGACAACCTCGACGCGAGCGCTCGCATCAAGTGGGTGGAGATCACGAACACCAATGTCACCACGCCACGCATCCTGCGGGTCGTCGTCAATCCAGTGACCGCAAGCGGTATCAAGTTGTGCGACCCTGATCCGATTGTGGCCAGCAACGACGCTCGTTTCTGCCCCGCGACATGAATACTTCTCGCCCGGCACGTCAGTCCCGGAGGCCGCCAGGTCGGCAAAAAGGCGCCTACCTGCTCGAGGCGCTGATCGGCATCCTGATCTTCTCGTTCGGCATTCTCGGCATCGTCGGCCTGCAGGCGCAGGCGATCCGCTTCACCAACGATTCCGAGTACCGCGCCGAGGCGGTCTACCTCGCCAACGGTCTGATCTCGCAGATGTGGACGGCCAACCAGAATACGCTGCAGACCAACTACCGCAGTCCGGGGGGCGCCGAGTACCTCAATTTCAAGACGCTCAAGGTCGCGCCCGCGCTCGGCGCCATGATGACCACCGACCCCGAGGTGCTGGTCAACGACGCCTCGATCCCCTCCCCCCCGTCGACAACGAGCAGCGTCGTTCGCGTGACGATTTTCTGGACGCTGCCCGGCGACACGACCGAGCACCGGTACACGACGACCGGCGTCGTCGGACAAAACTGAGCGCCACCTCATGCGTACAGACAAATCGCAACGCGGCTTCAGCCTGATCGAAATCATGGTCGGCATCGTGATCGGCATGATCGCGGTGCTGGTCATATACCAGGTGTTCGCCGCGGCCGAAGGCATCAAGCGCAACACGACAAGCGTGGGCGACGCGCAGCAGAACGGGCTCCTGTCCTCGTTCATGCTCAACATCGAGCTGGCCAACGCCAACAACGGCATGGCCTTCGCGATGAAGGAACTCGGCACGTGTCCCGCCACCGTCAATCCGGCGACGACGTTCCGGCCCATTCCGGTCCTGATCAGCGACGGCGCCGCCGATGACGTGCCCGACGCGATGGTGATCAACTACAGCCAGGCGCAGCGCCTGGTAGCGCCGGCGCCGTTCCTGGCCAGCGCGGCCGCAGGCGCCGACTACGCCGTGCAGAGCCCCCTCGGTTTCAAGACCGGCGACCTCGTGCTGGCGATTTCGCTCGCCGGCGACTGCGCGATCTCGCGCGTTCTCGGCGTCACGGCGCCCGACGTCAACGGCATGGTCACCGTGTCGCATACCGGCGCGGCCGTCGGATTCAGCACCGACTCGCAGCTGCTTAACCTCGGCCCGAAGAGTTCGAACCAGCGCATGGCTTACGACGTCGCCGGAGGGGTCCTGCGCAGCACGCAACTGTGGGCCGCGGACGGCTCCCCGGCCGCCGCGGCCCCGAATCCCATCGCCTCCAACATCGTCAACCTCAAGGCGGTCTACGGCATCGACAACGGCGTCGGCGGAGTAACCTGGACCGCGGCCACGGGACAGTGGAGCGACGCCAACGTCCTCGCCGCGAACATCTCGCAGCTTTCGAAGATCCGCGCGGTGCGCATCGGCATCGTCGTGCGCGGAGAGCAATGGGACAAAAGTGCGGGCAACTACACCTGGACGCTGTTCGACGGCGCGGTGCAGCGCACCGGCACCATCAACGCGGCCGGCGGCAACTATAGGTATCGCGTCTACGAAACGACGGTCCCGCTTCGCAATCCGATCTGGAATCCGGTGTCATGAAATCACTTCGTCAAACTCACAGGGGCGTCGCTTCGGCGCCGCGCGGCCGGCAGCAGGGCGTGGTCATGTTCATCGCGCTGATCGTAATGGTCGCGCTCAGCCTGGCTGCGATCGCGCTGGTGCGTTCGGTCGACACGACCAATGCGGTCATCGGCAACCTGTCGTTCCGCATGGCGTCGATCCTGCCGGGCAACCTCGGAGTGGAAAAGGCCGCCGCGGCGCTGTTCAAGGATGCCGACATCGCCAGCGCGGTACGCATCGCCGACCTTACCGCGGACTTTGCCGGTGAGAACTACTACGCATCGCGCCAGGCCGGCGAGGACGGACGCGGAATTCCCGCGAAGCTGCAGAAAAAGAGCGTGTACCCCTTCGCCGTCCTGACCGCCAATGACAGTGCGACAGGTCAGCAAACCGAGATTCGCTACGTGATCGAGCGCATGTGTACCGCTGCAGGGCCGGCGACGGTCGCCACGTGCGACTTGATCCCTCCCAAGCCCAGTCCGGGAACGACGATCGGCGACGAAGCGTTTACCTTTCCCGGATCGCCCTTCTATCGCGTGACCATCCGGGTCGACGGACCGCAGAACACGGCATCATTCTTGCAAGCAACCCTGAAATAACCCGAGCGCGACCAAGGACACGATCATGGCCCACCGAAACTCCGTCGCGAAATGGCGCCGCTGGCTTGCCAGCTTCCTGGCCGCCATGATCGGGCTCGGGCCCATGATGAGCACCAGCTACGCGGCGCTGACCGCACTCGGCGACCAGCCGCTGAACGTGCAGAACTCTGCCAAACCCAACATCATGCTTACCATCGACGATTCGACGTCGATGCTCTACGACTTCCTGCCGGATGGCGCGATCTCGAATTACTGCCGCGACATCACCGGCAACATGAACGCCGCCTGCGGCCGTTTCGACAATAACATCGACCTTTCGCTGATCGGACACGGCAAGTACGTCACGCCCGGCTTCATTTACGAGCAGTTCGGCTTCCCGTTCCCGGCGTATAACGCCGCGTTCGACACTAGTGGTCCGGGCGCCGGATGCGAAACGAGCATCCTTGCGACCTCGACTTGCAGCGGCGGCATCGATCCCGGACCCGTGCCGGGCATCGAGCGTTACCCCGGTCCTCCGGGCCCACTCAAGTCACCGCTGGCGGGCAAGCCGTACGAGTACTGGACGCTGTGGCCCGCGCCGGTGCACAACACCGAGCTCAATCACAGCTACTACAACCCGCGGCTGAACTACGACCCGCCGTCGTACGACGACGGCTCGCCTTACCCGCAGATGAGCGCCGCGAACACGATCAACTGGACCAAGGTGCCGGCGGATCCGTGGGCGACGACGATCCGGTATGTCGACCTCACCGCGCCGGTTACCATCGGCATGTGGTGCAACTCGGATTGGACGCAGGGACTCGCCAATGATCCGGTGCACTGCAGGACCAACGGCACGGGCGCATCGGCGATCTCGTCGCTTGCCGCGAGCACCGACGGCGACTACGCCTACCCTTGGGCGCCGCCGGGAATCAACCCGGCAGCCGGCGCGACGACCGCGCTGTCGATCGCGTACTCGAAGGTCGATGCCACGACGCGCGCGCTGCTCGCCGCGTGGACTGCACCGAGCGGCCGCGACACCAAAAACTTCTACCAGAACGACAACATCCTCTGGTGCGACCAGACCAGCTCCCTGTGGCCCAACTACGGGCCTCTGCAGCCGCAAACCTGCTCCAATCCTCCACCTTCGGTTCAACCGCAGACCTGCCAGAACGTCGTCAGCCAGACGTGCGGCGGCGGCACGCAGGAAACGTGCGTCGGCATCCAGCCGCAGACCTGCAACAACGCGCAGACCCAGGTCTGCAACAACATCAACCCGCAGACCTGCAATGGCGCCCAGCCGCAGACGTGCGCCGGGCAACAGCCCCAGACCTGCGGCAATATCGGCAACCAGACCTGCGACAACATCACGGCGCAAACCTGCGGCGGAGCACAAAATCCCACCTGCGACAATATCGCGTCGCAAACCTGCAATGGCGCGGTGAATCAATCCTGCGACAATTTCCAGGCGCAGACGTGCAATAACGCCCAGTTTCCCACCTGCGACAACGTCGCGCCTCAGGCCTGCAACAACCCCATATTCCAGACCTGCGGCAACATCACGCCGCAGTCGTGCAACGGACTGATCAATCAGACCTGCGACAACGTCGTTCCGCAAACCTGCGACAACGTGCAGGCGCAGACGTGCAACACGATCGGGGAGGTATGCAACCTCCCGCCGCCGGATCAGTGTCAGATCGTTTGGATGCCGCCAGGATGCCCGTGCAACGGCCCCGAATGTAGCGAATGCCACCTCGAAAACGTGTGCCCGCCCGGCGTGTGCAGCCTTACCGCGGGCCCGTGCCAGAGCAATACCGACTGTCCGGGTACGCGTCAGTGCAGCGTCAGCGGGAACGCGTGCAACGTCAACACCGACTGCGCTCCGCTGCAAGGGAACTGCTCGGTCAGCGGAACGAGCTGCGCGGTCGCGACCGACTGCCCGAATCTCGGCCGATGCAGTTCGGTCGGTAACGCCTGCCAGACCGTTGCGCAGTGCCCGCAACTTCCGGGGCTTTGCGCCAACACCGGGAATATTTGTACGAGCAACGCGCAGTGTGCCGACTCGGGGCGCTGCACGAATTCCAACCTGGTCTGCACCAGCAACGCGCAGTGTCCGAACACGCCGGGTAATTGTGCCGTCACCGGCGGCAGCTGCTTCGTCAGCGGCGATTGCCCGCAGGAAGGACAGTGCAGCAACAACGGACAGCCGTGCGCGAATCAGACTCAGTGCCCCGCGATCGCCGGTCAGTGCAGCATCGGCGGTCAGCCGTGCCTGAACAACGGACAATGTCCGAACGAGGGGACGTGCACTGTCAGCAACGCCCTGTGCACGAGCAATGCGCAATGCCCCAATACGCCGGGTACGTGCTCGGTGGTGCCCACGTCCTGCACGACGAACGCCAATTGCCCGGACCTCGGCGCCTGCAGCAACAACGGAAACGCCTGCACCAGCAACGCGCAGTGCCCCCCGGTTGCCGGCACCTGCAGCAACGATGGCAGCGCATGCATGAACAACGCCCAGTGCCCTGACGAGGGTCGGTGCACGATCATCAACAATATCTGCACGACCAATGCGCAGTGCCCGACGCAGCCCGGACAGTGCACGCTATCCGGAGCCGCCTGCTTCACCGATCCTCAGTGTCCGCCGGTGGGCGGCCAGTGCACGGTGACCGCGGCCGCCTGCGTGATCAACAATGATTGTCCGACGGTGCCCGGCGCCTGCAACCTCGACGCGCAGGCATGTACAGTCAATGGCGATTGCGCCGGCGCGGGGCAGTGCTCGATCGTCCCCGGCGTGTGCCACAACAATGGCGAGTGCCCGATCGTTCCCGGGACATGCTCGATCGTCCCCACGGCGTGCACCACCAACCTCAATTGCAACCCGATTCCGGGAACCTGCAGCACCAGCGGCACCGCCTGCCTGTCCGACGCCGCCTGTCCTGGGACGAGCAGCACATGCAACATCACCGGCGAGGCGTGCACAGGCACAACGTACGACCCTGTCTGCGACGTCTCGGTGTGGCCGTATCCGACGTGCACCCAGCCAGCCTATTGCCCGCGTCAGGGCGGCACCTGCAGCATCACCAATCTCGCCTGCATCCACGGCTTCTTCCCGCCGTGGTACGACTACACCTACTGCCCGAATGTCATAAACGACGGCCAATGTTCGTTGAGCGGGGCGACCTGCACGTCCGACGCGCAGTGCCCGCCGCAGCCGACCGCGGCAGCGAGCGCAGTCTGCAGCGACCTGGTCGCCGGCAGCACAACGGTCAGCGTCGCCGTTCCGAACGGCAACTTCGAAACACCGGTCATAGGCAATTATCAGTACGCGCCCGGTGGCGCGAGCTGGTCGTGGGGCGGCGGCAGCGGTATCCAGCGCTACTACAGCGCGTTTGGCGCATACCCGAGCAACGATCTGTATCAGACGGCGTTCATTCAAGGCGCGGGCTCGTTCTCGCAGACCATCAGCATGAACCCGGGCTCGTATCGGATTACGTTCCAGGCGGCTCGACGCCCGTACAGCGTGCCTGCGGGAGCCTTCCAGCCGATTATCGTGTACCTGGATGGTGTGCCGCTCGGCTCGCCGATCACGCCCACCGCCGACTTCTACTTCAACTCCTTCGCGTTCGGCTTCAGCATCGCGGCAGCCGGCCCGCATACCATCACGTTCGCCGGGACCGACGGAACAGGCGACAAGACCAGCTTCATCGATCAGGTGTCGATCACCTCGGGCATGAGCCTGCTCGAGGATGCGAACACCCTCGGCTTGGTTTGCCGGCACAACAACAAGCAGTACGGGGTGGTCAGTGCGGCGCCGTACAACTATCCCGACACGCGGTTCAATACGCCTGTTGCGGCGGGCACCGGACCGAATGCGTGCACGCCTTCTCCTCGTTATGCGTTCGTGCCGCGGCACTATTACAAGACGGCGCTGGAGTGGTGCGACAAGCAGATCGCCACCGCGGGTGACAAGTGGCTGGGATATGGAACGCCGGTCGGCGGTTCGTGTCAGGAGGCGTCTGACACGACGCATGCGTTCCCGCGCTTCTACAAGTTCGGCCAGGTCGCGGGAACCGACAACTACGCAATACCGGGATTCCAGCGCATCGATCTCGATATCGCCAAACGCGCGACGGCCACTTATACGCATACGTGGACCGACGACCTTGGCGAAGTACAGACCATCACCCGGGACTTCGATGGCGCGACGCCGGATGTATCGGAAATGACCAATTACGCCAACTGGTTCACGTACTACCGGACGCGCATCCAGGCGGTGAAGTCGGTCACGTCGCTGACCTTCAAGGAGCTCGACGCCAAATATCGCGTTGGCTTCCACAACCTGTACAAGCTGACGTCGTTCGTCAACATCAACGACTTCTCGGCCGCGCAAAAAGCGGCGTGGTTCACGCAGCTCTTCGGCGTCCAGATTCCTCTTGGCCAGGAAACACCTTCGCTGAACGCGATCGTGCGCATCGGCGAATACTTCAAGAACGGGACCCACCCGCAACTCGCCGGCTCGAGCGATCCGATCACGCTCGCCTGCCAGAAGAACTACCACATGTTCTTCACCGACGGGTTCACCAACCAGAGCGCGCTGCCGGTGATCGTCTACGGAAACCAGGACAACCTGGTCCCGGCGCTGCCCGCGCCGGTCGTGGGTCTCACCACGGGCGCGCCATGGCCGCCGCCCTTCCGCGAGGATCCGCTGGGATCCGCATCGAATTCGCTATCGGATTACGCGACCTATTACTGGGTGACGGACCTGAGGACATCCGGTCTGCAGGCCGGGAATACTGTCCCGACGAGCACAGCGGACCCGGCGAGCTGGCAACACCAGAACTTCGCCGCGATCTCGCTGGGAACGTCGGGCAAGCTCAACGCCACCAACCAGTCCGTCACAGAGAACCAGTTGCGGGCAGGAACGCTGCAATGGCCGAAGCCGTCGCCGACGGTCTACAAGCCCGACAATTCGGGCGTGGATGATCTGTGGCACGCGGCCATCAACGGGCGCGGCGACTTCGTCAATGCGCAGTCGGCCGACGAAGTCAAGCTTGGGATCGGGCGCATTCTCGCGCAGATCGCCAACCAGTCCGGAGTGCGTGCCGGTGTCGGCTTCCGTAGCGTCAACCTGGGACCGAACGCGAACTTCATCTACAAGCTCGGCTTCGACCCGGGGTGGGGCGGTTTCCTGCAGAAGCAGCAAATCGACCCGACGACAGGGCTGTTCATCTCGCAGGCCTGGAACGCCGCGACGCAGCTCGACGCGCAGCTTCAGGTGATCGTCGGCATCAGGGACACGCCATGGTTTACCGAACGTAACATCGTTACGGTCAACCAGACTGGAACAGGGGTGCCCTTCCTCTGGGCGAGCCTCGGGGCCAACCAGCGCGACTCGCTGGCGCCTAGCAAGCCCGTGGCGCGCCAGCAGGCGGTGCTCGAGTTCCTGCGTGGCAACAGGGCGCGGGAAGGGTCCAGGCTCAACCAGTTCCGCGTGCGGGGAACCGCGCTCGGTGACTTCGCAGACTCGGGTGCCGTGTACCTGGGCAAGCCCAATGCACCGTATCGCGACAGCGATGATCCGGGGTACAGCTCGTTCAGGACGACATTCGCCTCGCGCGCGGCCCGTATCTACGCGGGCGGCAACGACGGCATGCTGCACGTGTTCGACGACGCCACCGGCAATGAAACGTGGGCTTTCATCCCCAGCGTCCTCTATCGCGGCGGAACTGCGGGCGGCGACTTCAGGGCCGGACTGGGAGCGCTTGCCTTGCAGGATGGCGCGCTGCCGCCGTTCAAGCATCACTTCTACGTTGATTCGACGCCGAAGATCGTCGATGTGAACTTTGCCGCGCACACCGGCGGCCAGGATTGGCGCTCGATTCTCGTCGGCGGACTGGGCAAGGGCGGGCAGGAGTACTACGCGCTCGACGTCACCGATCCCTCGGCGATCACCAACGAAACGGCCGCCGCCGGGAAGGTGCTGTGGGAGTTCAAGCCTTCCGACCTCGGCTACAGCTACGGCAAGCCCATGATCGCCAAGACGCGCGCATTCAACGGGGCGTGGGTAGTGATCCTGGCGGGCGGGTACAACAACCCAAGCGGCGTGGGCAAGCTGTACTTCGTTCGCGCGAGCGATGGTACGTTGCTGAAGACCATGTCGACAGGCGCTGGAACGCCGGGTACGCCCGCCGGGCTGGCGCATCCGGCTGGATATACGAAGGACTACCACAACCAGTTGGCGGAACAGCTCTACGCGGCGGACCTGCTGGGCAATTTCTGGCGATTCGACGTGTCTGATGCCAATTCCAACAACTGGACCGTCGGCCAACTTGGAACGCTCGTCGATGATCTTGGCGTCGCGCAACCGGTGACGACGCCGCCGCAGATCGAGATCGACATCAGCAACGGCGTCGATCGGTGGGTGTTCGTCGGTACCGGCAAGATGTACGACGACAGCGACCTCAGCAATACGCAGGTGCAGACGCTGTACGCGTTCCGTGACGGGACCGCGGACGCACCATGGGCGCTGCCCGGCACGCCGATCTCGCGCACGACGACCGGCATGCTTCCGCTCCCGAGCACGATTGCCACCGACTTCGGGCTGACCAATAAGCCGGACAAGGGATGGTTCGACGACCTGCCCGTCGGCCAGCGCATCGTGGTTCCGATTCAGGCCGCGGTTTCGCTCATCGTCTACATCGGCACGTCGGCGAGCCCGGATCCATGCCTGAGCGGATTGCAGGCGGATGTCTACGCCCGCGATTACGCGACCGGCAAATCGCAGCTGGAAGATGGCGGTGGTACGGTGATCGAAAGCTTCCCGATCGCCGATGGCGGTGTCGGTATCGAGATCGTTTCGCTGCAGTCGGCCGCAGGTACGCCGGAGATACGCATCGTCATCACCTCGCCGATCCCAGGCAAGCCGCCGATCATCATCAAGCCGAAACCGCCGGCGCTGCTCAACCGGCACCGCATGACCTGGCGTCTGCTCGGCGAATAAACGGCCAGGAAGCCTCGAAATAGCGGCCGCTCTCGCACAAGCGGGGGCGGCCGCGGTATTTTTACGGGGTGGATCGAACCCCTGCCATGTCCGCGGCCGCCCTTCTCATGCTTCCTCCGCGCAGCGCCTCGCTGACACGCGCCCGCCTATGGACGTCGTTTGCGGTCTCGGCATTGATCCACGGGCTGGCGTTGATGATTTTCGCCGGGCTGCTGCTGCCCAACCCCGCGCCCGTGTGGACGCGTCTCGGCGAGCCCGCAACGGTGCAGGTGATCCTCACCAGGCCCCAGCCGCCGACGCCGGAGGCTCCCGCGCCCGTCGACGTCGTTCCGCCCGCCATCGCGGCGATACCCGAATCGACTGCCGCCATCGCCATCCGGCCGGCGACGACGCCCGAGACACCCGTTCCCGCAGCGCGCAGTGATCCGCGCCCGCCCGCGGCGGCGCTCACGGGAACCCCCAGTCCGAGCGAACCGACACCCGACGCCGTGCCCGACGACGCACCCGCGCCGCCCGGAGACATCGCCGTCGGCGCCGCAAACAATCCCGACGCGCTCGGCCGAACGACGGCGCTGCGACTTGCGCAGCGCTTTCCACAGCGCATCAGCACCCCGGCGCGGCTGAAGGCGCCTCTAGTCATGGCGTACCCGCCGCGCGCGGCTCGCGCATGGCGCGAGGCCCGGATCGCAGCACTGCTCGTCGTCGACGCCGACGGCAAGATTCTCGAGACGACTCTGACGCCGGAGGATCCGCTCTTCGCGCCGACGGTGCGTGACGCGCTCGACGGCGCGGTGTTGCTCCCCGCCGAAATCGACGGCGTGGCTGTGCGCTATTGGGTCGTGCTCGAGTTCATATTCAGCATGCGCCAGCTGCATCAACCGAACGCGGGGCGCTCGGCGGCGCGCTGATCAAGCGTCGGCGGATGCCTGCGCCAGCCGCGCGACGTAACGCGCCAGCAGGTCAACCTCGAGATTGAGGCGTGCGCCGGCAGCCAGACTGCCCAGCGTCGTCTCGGCCAGCGTGTGCGGAATGAGATTTACGAAAAAGCGCCGGCCCTCGACGCGATTCGAGGTGAGGCTCACTCCGTTCACTGCGATCGATCCCTTGGTCGCGATGAGGCGCGCCAGGGACGCTGGCGCCTCGATCTCGAGCAGTACGCTGCGTACGTCCCCTGGCGCGGGCTCGAATCGGACGACCGTTCCGACTCCGTCGACGTGACCCTGCAACAGATGGCCATCGATGCGATCGCCCAGACGCAGCGCTCTCTCGAGATTGACGTCGCGGCCTTGACCGAACCCCGCGATGCACGCCAGCGTTTCGGCCGACACGTCGAACGCCAGCACGCTGCCGTCCATGCCGACGATCGTGAGGCAACAGCCGTCCACCGCAATGCTGTCACCGATGGACAACCCACTGCGATCCAGGCGTTGGGAGTCGACGTGCATTCGAATGCCGCCGCCGCCGGGCGACACCGAGGCGATACGTCCGACGGCTTCCACGATCCCGCCGAACATCATTCGTCCTTTCCGGCCAGGGCGGCGACGATGCGCCAGTCCTCGCCGACTGCCGCGACGTCGCGCAACTTCAGGCGAATACGATCGTCCAGACGCGCCAGCGGTGCCTTGAGGTCGATCATGCCGGGCGCCGGATCCCCGAGCAGGCACGGCGCGACATAGAGCAGGAGCTCGTCGACCAGCAACGCCGCGATCAGCGCACCGTTGAGTCGAGCCCCGGCCTCCACGTGCAGTTCGTTGACGCCGCGCGCGCCGAGCACGTCGAGCATGGCGCCCAAGTCGATCCGACCATCGCTGTCCGGGAGCACGCGGGTCTCGACGTTGGCCGGCCAGCGCGCCTTCGGCTGCACGGCCGTGAACACCAATACCTCGCCGCTCGCAAAAACGCGCGCTGTCGCGGGAATCTCGGCGTGACGATCGACAACGACCTTGAGCGGCTGGCGCACCGTGTCGACCCCCCGCACCGTCAATTGCGGATCGTCGTGCAGGACGGTGCCTGCGCCGGTGAGGATGGCGCACGCGCGGGCGCGCCACTGGTGCGCGTCCTGGCGAGCGGTTTCGCCGGTAATCCACTGACTGGCGCCGCCGGCGAGCGCCGTGCGTCCATCGATGCTCGCGGCGATCTTGAGGCGAACCCAGGGCCGTGCGCTGCGCATGCGCTTGATCCATCCCGGATTGAGATCGCGCGAGCGCTGTTCGAGAACACCCAGTGCGACTTCGACGCCCGCCGCACGCAGACGATCGGCACCGCGAGCCGCCTCGGGATTGGGATCGCGCATCGCCGCGACCACGCGCCCGATGCCGGCGGCGAGCAGCGCGTCGGTGCACGGCGGCGTGCGCCCGTGGTGATTGCACGGCTCGAGCGTGACGTACGCGGTGGCGCCAGTGGGATCGTTGCCGCGGGCGCGCGCATCTTCCAGCGCATGCACCTCAGCATGCGCCTCACCCGAGCGCTCGTGCCATCCCTCGCCAAGCACCATCGCGCCGCGGGCGATGACGCAGCCAACGCGCGGATTCGGCGTGGTCGTATACATGCCGCGCTCGGCGAGCACCAGAGCGCGCGCCATCATCTCGGCATCGACGGGATCCACGGCGCTCATCGGAAACCTCCGCGCTGCGCGCTGCGGTATTCGTGCTCGGGGCGGCCCTTCGCGCTCATCGGAAACCTCCGCGCTGCGCGCTGCGGTATTCGTGCTCGGGGCGGCC
>JBDTZQ010000187.1:0-5269 GCA_040005035.1 Betaproteobacteria bacterium
AAGGCATCTCGACGCGACACAATCCCGAATTCACGATGCTCGAGTTCTACGAGGCGTATCAGGATTATCGCTACCTGATGCACCTCACCGAGACGCTGCTGCACGAAGTTGCGCTCGCGGTCGGCGGGAGCGCCACGATCGAGTACCAAGGCGCCGCGATCGACCTGGGCAAAACCTTCGACCGGCTCACCATGGCCGAGGCGATCGCCAAGTACAACGATGGTCACACCGCGGCCGATCTCGCGCGACCGGATTATCTGAGACGCGCGCTTGCGGCGCTCGGCGTCGACGCCCTGGCCAGCGACGGGCTGGGCATGCTGCAGCTCAAGCTGTTCGAGGCCACGACCGAGGGGAAGCTGGTGCAGCCGACCTTCATCGTCGCGCATCCGACCGACGTGAGCCCGCTGGCGCGCGCCAGCGACGCCGACCCCGCGGTCACCGACCGCTTCGAGCTGTTCATCACCGGACGCGAGATCGCCAACGGGTTCTCGGAGCTTAACGACCCCGAGGACCAGGCGGCGCGTTTCGCCGCGCAGGCTGCGGCCAAGGAGGCCGGCGACGAGGAGGCGATGCACTTCGACGCCGACTACATCCGCGCGCTCGAGTATGGGTTGCCGCCGACCGCCGGGGAGGGGATCGGCATCGACCGGCTGGTCATGCTGCTCACCGGCAGCACGTCGATTCGCGACGTGATCCTGTTTCCGCAGCTCAAGCGCGAAAGCTGAGCACGCGCGGCAACAAGACGATGAAGCGCGAGTTCCGGTCGTTCGGCGAGTTCTACCCGTACTACCTCGGAGAGCACACCAGCGCCGCCACGCGCCGGCTGCACTTCGTCGGCTCGTCGCTGGTGCTGGGCTGCCTGCTCGCGGCGATCGTCACACGCAACGCATGGTGGCTGCTCGCGGCGCCGCTGTGCGGCTACGGCTTCGCGTGGGTCGGGCATTTCTTCTTCGAGCACAACCGTCCCGCCACGTTCTCGCATCCGCTGTACAGCTTGGCCGGCGACTGGGTGATGTTCCGGGACATGCTGACGGGACGAATCCCTTTCTGATAGTTGACAATGAATACCCCTAGGGGGTATTATGCGTCAACTATGGAAAGCTCGCTGCACGCGCATCCCGCGTCCGCCCCCGATCGGGCCGCCGCCCCCTCGTCACGACGTCGCGTCCAGCTCGCGCTCGAAGGCATGACCTGCGCGGCGTGTGCCGCGAGGATCGAAAAGGCGCTCAACGCTGTGCCCGGCGTCACGGCGAGCGTGAACTTCGCTACCGAGATCGCCAGCGCGGCCTACGACCCTGCCAAGGTCGACCTGAACGCGCTGCTCGCCGCGGTTCAACGAGCGGGCTACGGCGCATCGCTGCGTGACGACTCGGCGCTGCACCGTGCCTCGGAGCAGGCGCGTCGCGACGCCCGGTACGCGGAGCTCAAGCGGGACGTGGTGCTCGCCGCGGCGCTCACGCTTCCCCTGCTCGCGCAGATGCTGCCGATGCTGGCGCATCCGCTTGCCGCCTCTTCGCACGAAGTGTGGCTGCCGCGCTGGGTGCAGCTGCTGCTCGCGACGCCGGTCCAGTTCTGGCTCGGACGCCGCTTCTACGCTGGCGCGTGGCATTCGCTGCGCGGCGGCGGCGCCAACATGGACGTGCTCATCGCGCTGGGCACGTCGATGGCCTGGGGCATGAGCGCGGTCGTGACCCTGCTGGGATTGCATTCGCAGCACGTTTACTTCGAGGCGGGCGCGGCGGTGATCACGCTCGTGCTGCTCGGCAAGCTTCTCGAGGTGCGCGCGCGCGAGCGCACTTCGGCGGCGATGGACAGCCTGTTGCGCCTGCAACCGCGGGTCGCGCAAGTTGAGCGGGGCGGCGCCGTCGTGAGCGTCGCCGTGGATGAGATCGTGCCGGGCGAGCGCGTCCTGGTGCGCGCCGGCGAGCGCGTCGCCGTCGACGGCGTGGTGGTCTCCGGCGGGTCGAGTGTCGACGAGGCCATGCTGACCGGAGAAAGCCGTCTCCTGGACAAGGCTGCCGGCGACAAGGTCTACGCGGGAACGCTCAACCAGTATGGCGCGCTGACCTTCGAGGCGACGGGCGTGGGTGCGTCGACGATGCTCGCCGGTATCCTGCGCGTGCTCGCGCAGGCGCAGGGCTCCAAGGCGCCGATCCAGCGTCTCGCCGATCAGGTCGCCGGCATATTCGTTCCGGTCGTCGTTGCGATCGCCGTAGTGACCCTCGGCATGACGTGGTGGCTCATCGGCGACGTCGTCGCGGCGCTGGTCAACGCGGTGGCGGTGTTGGTGATCGCGTGCCCGTGCGCTCTCGGGCTGGCGACGCCCACCGCAGTGATGGTCGGCGTCGGGATCGGCGCGCAGCGCGGCGCGCTGGTGCGCAACGCCGCCGCGCTCGAGCACGCCGGCAAGCTCGACGTGCTGATCGTCGACAAGACCGGCACGCTCACCGAGGGTGCGCCGGTGGTCGTCTCGGTGATCACAGCAGGCGCTTCGACACGACGCGACGTCTTGAGCGTCGCCGCCGCGGTCGAGCAGTCCGCCACGCATCCGCTGGCGACGGCCATTCTCGCGGCTGCGGCCGCGGAAGGCATCGTGGTCCGCTCGACGCAGGATTTCCAGTCGGTGCCCGGCGGCGGCGCACGCGCCTGGCTCGATGGCGCGGCGGTCGCCGTGGGCTCCCCGGCGTTTTTCGGACAAAGCGGCTTGGTCCTGCCTCCGGAGCTTGGCGCGGAGCTCGATATCGACGATTGCACGCGGGTCGTCGTCGCGCGAGGCGACGCCGCGATCGGGATCATCGCACTCACCGATCGTGTACGCGCGTCGTCACGGCAGGCGGTGGCGCGCCTCAAGTTCGCCGGCATCGACGTGATCATGCTCACCGGCGACAACGAGCGTGCGGCGCGCGAGGTCGCGGCGCAGGTCGGCATCGGCGAGGTTCACGCAGGCGTGTGGCCCGCGGACAAGGCGCAGTTCGTGGTGGACCGCAAGACACAGTCCCGCGGCGTCACGGTCGGCATGGTAGGCGATGGCGTGAACGACGCGCCCGCGCTCGCCTCCGCGGACGTCAGCTTCGCGATGGGCGCGGGGTCGGATGTCGCAGTCGAGCAAGCCGACATCACCGTCGTGCGCAACGACCTGAACGCGGTCGTCGATGCGATCCTGCTCTCACGCGCGACGCTTTCCAAGATTCGGCAGAACCTGTTTTTCGCGTTCGCCTACAACGTGCTCGGCATTCCGCTCGCCGCATTCGGATTGCTCAATCCCGTAATCGCGGGAGCGGCGATGGCGGCGAGCTCGCTTTCGGTGGTCGCCAATGCGCTGCTGCTCAAGCGCTGGCGACCATCCTTTTGAAAGGAGACTGCAAATGGAATCGAAAGTGGAAACACTCGCATTGAAAGTCGGCGGCATGACGTGCGGCGGATGCGTCGCCAGCGTCACCCGCGTGCTCAAGGCGGTCGACGGCGTGGCGGATGCGCGCGTTGATCTGAAAACCGCCTCGGCCGAGGTGGACTTCGATCCGGCGCGCACCGGCGCCGGCGCGATTCGGACCGCAATCGAAGGCGCCGGCTTTGACGTCCGCGATTAATGCAACTGAGGGAACCAAGGGCGCCGCCGCGCGCAAGCGCGCGCGGACAAGGCCTGAGCCGGGGGCGACGTCGACGCACAAGCACCCGCGGGTGCCGCGCAACGATCGCGCGGCGCTCGCCGCGCGCCTCAATCGGATCGAAGGGCAGGTGCGCGGCATCGCCAGGATGGTCGACGAGGATCGCTACTGCATCGACGTCATCACCCAGGTGAGCGCGGTGCGCGCGGCGCTCGACGCGCTCGCGCTGCAGCTGCTGGAAGGTCATCTGCATGGCTGCGTCCATCACGCGATCGAATCGGGCGATGGCCAGCGCGCCATCGACGAGTCGATCGAGGTAATCCGAAGCTTCGCGCGCTGAACGCGGCGTGACCGGCGCCGCGCAAGCGGTAGTTGCTCCTGTGGCGCCGCCGCGTACCCGTCAGTGTGCCGCGTTCGCCTCGATCCACTTGGCGAACGCAGTCAGGAACTTCTGCAGGAACTCCTTCGTTGAATCGTTGGTCAACGAACCCTTGTCGTCGAACAGCCCGGCAGCGTTGCCGATATACGCCTCGGGCTGCGGCATCGCCGGAACATTGAGAAAGACCAGCGACTGGCGCAGCGCATGGTTGGCGCCGAACGCGCCCATCGCGCCGGGCGAGACGCTGATCACGCCTCCGGGCTTGCCGCTCCACGCGCTCTTGCCGTAGGGGCGCGATGCAATGTCGATCGCATTCTTGAGCACGCCCGGAAACGAGCGGTTGTACTCGGGTGTGATGAACAGCACCGCATCCGCCTGCTGCACGCGCTGCTTGAAAGCGGCCGATGTGGCGGGGGGATTGGCGTCATCGTCCTGGTTGTAGAGAGGCAGGTTGCCGATCTCGACGATCTCGAGCTTGAGCGGCTCGGGAGCCATCTCGATCAGCGCGTTGGCGAGCTTGCGGTTGAACGATTCCTTGCGCAGGCTGCCGACGAATACGGCCACATTGCGGGTGGTTGCCATGAGGGTTCCTTTGGGTGATGGTGGATTGCCGCGGGCAGGGGCACGCGACGAAGGAGACCTTCGTTCGCCAGTATAGTCGTGCACAAGGTATGGGAAAACGCCGTGCTCGGCCGCAGCGCGTCCTGATGGTGCAGGGGCCACGCGGATGGCATAATCCGCGCTCGTCGGGGTGTAGCGCAGCCCGGTAGCGCGCTTGCTTTGGGAGCAAGATGTCGGAGGTTCAAATCCTCTCACCCCGACCAAAATCACGCAGCAAATGAATCACGTGCAACGAGATATTGGAAGTGAGATGCGGCCAATATCGTGTTAGCGGTTTCGCAGTTCTCTCGTTCAAAAGATCGGCGTTCGCGCTCTGTGCGTGAGCGCGAATTTCGGCAAGTAGCACGCTTGCGAATTGTCATCGGACGCTGGCGCAGGCGACGATTTCCGGATCAGGGAGGCGCGCGCCGCGTGCCAATCGTCGTACCCGGCGCGGGATCGTGTCGGGATCAGTTCAGCATGAGATGAGGCAGCCACAGCGAGATCGCCGGGATATAGGTAACCAACATAAGCACGATGAACATGGCCCCATAAAACGGCCAGATCTTGCTCGTGACCTCCTCGATCGAAAGCTTGGCAACTGCGCAGCCGACGAACAGCACCGACCCCACCGGTGGCGTGACCAGGCCGATGCCGAGGTTGACCAGCATGATGATGCCGAAGT
>JBDTZQ010000053.1:0-17761 GCA_040005035.1 Betaproteobacteria bacterium
AATTTTGAATTGCGCCTGCGTGCGTCGTATGTCCAAAGGAGCACGGCCAACCCGGAATCACACTTTCCTCGCCCGACGACCGTCCAGCCGATGGGGGGTCAGCGAAGTATGTCTCCGCCGATCGCCGCCGGGCACAGGCGTCTGTCCGGCGGGGGTATTAACAGGGGTATATTATCGATGAAATTGACTGTTTCTAGAGGGAAAACAGGCTCCTGTCGGGCGCGCCATTGGTCCCACCCGCGCGGGTGCAGTGCCGGCACCCACAGGTCAGGTCATCCCAGGAAGCCCAGGTCGCCGGTCGCAAACCTCGCGAGGTTGGGAAACGCGACGTTGACGTCAGCGGGCGCAACACCGAACCACTTCGCCAGCGTCGCGCCGTATTGATCGACCGCGGTGGTCGGCAGCCACCGACCTTCGCTTTCGGCGTCGTTGGGGCCGCCAAGCACGAGTTGCGGATACTGACCGTAGAACGAACCACCGCGCACCGCATCGCCGATGATGAAGTGGTGATTGCCCCACGCATGATCGGTGCCGCCGCCGGACGCCGGCTGGAACGTACGGCCGAAGTCGGACAGCGTGAATGTCGTGACCTGGCTGCCTACTCCGAGCGCGACGGTCGCGTCGTAGAACGCCTTGAGCGCAGGCGCCAGCTCCGCGAATAGCGTCTGCTGCCGGTTGGCCTGGTCGCCATGCGTATCGAAGCTTCCGAGGCTGACGAAAAATATCTGTCGCTGCGCTCCGGTCGTGGCACGTGCCTCGATCATTTTCGCGACCTGGAACAGCTGGTTGCCCGTACCTGTCTTCACGTTCGCGAAGAACGGCGCGATAGTCGAATTCGCGTTGGCGAGAATGGGGTTGACCGTCGACGAAAGATTGAGTGCCTGCGAGCCGATATCGTTGGCGCCATCGACGAGCACGCTGGTGGACTCCAGCGCGAGGAGCTGCCTGACCGCCGCCAGCCGTGCGACGCTGGCGGCGCTCGAGCTGTAGCCGGAGAGCGCGAACGAGCCCGACGCCGGAATGGCGAGCGGCGAAGTCGTCTGCCCGGTGGTGAAGAGCACCGTTCCATTAAGCGACGTGATTACGGGAAATCCGGTCGACGTGTTGAGCGCCGCCGTCTTGTCGGCGATTCTGCCGCCCCATCCCGTGCCGGCCACTGTATCCGAGATGCTGCTTTGCCACTGCGCCTGCTGGTCGGAGTGCGAATACAGCGACAGCGGGCGAAGGCCGGCGGCATATTGCGTCTTGGTGACCGGCTGGACCAGCGTGCCGACATTGGCGAGCACCGCGAGCTTGCGCTGGTCGAACAGCGCCTGCAGCGCGCCTAGCGCGGGATGCAGGCCGAACGGCGTGCCGATGTTTGCAGGCTGGATGGGAAGCAGCGACCCTTGCGCCAGGTTGATGCCCGACGCCACCGTGCGCACCGCCGCGTACTGACCGTAGCCGGCGTTGTCGATCGGCACGACGGTGTTGTTGCCGTCGTTGCCGCCGAACAGGAACACGCACACGAGCGCCTTGTAACCGGGCGCCTGCTGCGCGTTGGCGCCGGTCACGATGTCGAGGCCGCCGAGACGCGAGGCGAGGCCGGCGCTGGACAGCGCGGCGAGACTGCGCAGGAAGTCGCGACGACTCTGCAATGTTCTGGTCATGATCAGCGCTCCACCTGATATTCGGACGAAGTCACCACGAGATAGAACGCGGTCTTCGCGCGGGTTTGCGGGTTGCTTGACGGAACTGCATTGATCGCCGGTGTGATCGCGGCTCGCATCTGCGCGGACATCGTGCCATGCATCATGGTCGCGCTGAGGTAGTCGAGCAGCGCGCGGGCGTCGGCGGCGACCGACGAGAGCGCGCCCCAGTCGGGAATGGTGCCGATCGCGCCGGGCAGTGTGGCGATCGGCGCGATGGTCCCGAAGGACAGCGTGTTGGCGAAATTGAACCGGTTGATCGCGGTGCTCGAATTCTGGATCGCGAACTCGGCGGCGAGCTGCGGCGAGTCGGGAAGCGTGTAGGTCGGCGGGTAGTAGTTGAACACCGACGCCGGATAGAATAGCGGCTGGCCGAGCTGCCCGCTTTGCTGCGCCAGGTAGACGCCGTCGCTTTGCGCAGAAAGCGCGCGCGCCGTTGCGGTGAGAAACAACACGGGCTCGCGCAGCTTGCCGTATCCGCTCTCGACTTTGACGTACCCGCGCGCCTGGGGGTCGGTGAGAATCGCGTTCACCACCGCCCGCAGGTCGCCGCGAACGCCAGCGCCGTTGTCGTTGAATGCGGCGGAGACTCGACCGACGTATTGCGCGCTCGGATCGCCCGTGACGAGCTTCTGGATCAGCTGCTTTCCGATGAACGGCCCGACGTTGGGGTGGAGGAACACATTGCGGATCGCAGCCGTCAGATCCGCCTGGATGTTGCCTCCCGCGGGGAGCGTCGCCCCGTTGAGCAGCATCTTGGCGCCCTTGTCATGGTTGGAATCGACCGGCGCCATGTCGGCGAGGAAGTTCTTCGGGTTGTGCGTGCGCGCGGGCGCTCCGGGAAGCGGCGGATACGTCCAGCCGGTGAAAACATGCGCGAAGCCTTCGATCTCGTCCTGGCCATACGTCGGGACCGGGCGAGCGTTCGCATCCTGCTTGAGCGTGCCATCCGGGTTGAGTTGCCAAACACCGACGGTAAACAGCTGCAGCAGTTCACGCGCGTAGTTCTCGTTCGGGTTGATGTTGGCCGACGGCTTGTCGTTGTTGACCATGTTCAGGTACTCGCCCATCACCGGCGACAGCGTGACGCGCGTCAGGATCTGCTCGTAGTTGCCGAATGCATTGTCGAGAAAGATCTGCTGGTAGCGCGCCATTGCATAGGCTTCGTTCGTCGAGAGGCCGGACGTGACGAGGATTTGCGACAGCGCGAATGCGACCCGCTGTCTGAGCTGGTCGGGATTGCGCAGTGCGTTGGTGAAAAACGCGTTCTGCACCAGGAACAGCGAGTAGTAATCGCGGCCGCACTGCGGATCGGGGTCTGTCGGACAGAAGGTGACCTGCTTTCCCGCCGGGACGTACTTGATTACCGGGTACTGGCTGGCTGGCGCGGCGTACTGCTCGTCGAGAAACGCCTGCGTGCCAACCTGCATCACGTGATTAATCAGCGCCGGCGTTGCGCCGAAGGTGCTCTGGTCGAGAAGGCGAACGGCGTCGGCGTAACTCTGCGCCTGGCTGACAACGTCCGCGGACGCTCCGGTGCCCAGCGAGGCTGCAATGATCGGGAGCGCAACGCAGAGCATCGCCTTGCGCGCGCAGGTTCGTATTTGCATGGTGCCTCCCTGATTTCGTGCGGCGCGCCCCTGTTGCGCGCCGCGCTTCGTTGCCTCGCACCCATTGAGCATACCGGCGGGCGCCGCGCAATGTGGACTGGAAAATGTAACGGTTCGTGGGCACAGGGCGCGACCTGCTGAAGATCACGATCCCTGGGCGTATTTGATGATGCGGACATAGCGCCGTTCAGCGTGCCTGTGTTGACCTAGTCCGATTGGCCAGCTTTGCTGCATTGTTCCGCCCCATTTCGCCATTTCACTTTCACATTCATGCGTAAGTATCTATTTATGCGGGCTTTAACTCATGTGTACAACAAACGCGCTAAGTCATTGTTAGCAAACCGGATTTCTATTGACCGCCCGAAAATCTTTGAATATAGTGGCGCGTGGTGGGAAAAAGTGGGACGAAGTGGGCGCTCACCCCATGCCCACATGTCGGGGAGGATCGGCAGTGTTTCGAGGCGTCACCCATCTCGCACTTGATAACAAAGGGCGCCTCGCCATCCCGGCCAAGCATCGCCACGCACTCGGAGACGCCAACGAGGGAAGGCTGGTGCTCACCGCCGATCCGTCGCACTGCGTGCTCGTCTATCCCCTGAGCCAGTGGGAACCGATCCAGACGCGCCTCATGGCGCTGTCGAGCTTCAACGAGCGCATCCGGCATCTGCAGAGGCTTCTCGTCGGCCACGCCGACGACGTCGAGCTCGACAGCGCGGGTCGCATCCTCGTCCCGCCCGCATTGCGCCAGTACGCGTCGCTCGACAAGCACGTCGTGCTCGTCGGTCAAGGCAACAAGTTCGAGTTGTGGGACGAGTCCCGGTGGACCGAGCAGACCGCGCAGGCGATCGGTCTCCCAGCCGACGGGCTGCCGCCGGAGCTCGACGGCTTTTCGCTCTGATGACCGATGCGAGCCATGTCCCGGTCCTGCTCGAGCAAGCAACCAGCGCGCTGGCGATCCGCTGCGACGGAATCTACGTCGATGCCACATTCGGACGCGGCGGGCACAGCCGCCGCCTTTTGTCGGCGCTGGGACCGAACGGCATCGTGCTTGCGATCGATCGCGACCCCGACGCCGAAGCAGCGGCACGAAGCTGGTCCGACCCGCGCCTGCACTTTCACCGCGCATGGTTCTCGCAGTTGCCGGACGTGCTCGACACGGAGGGTGTCGAACAGGTCGACGGCGTCCTGCTCGACCTCGGCGTTTCGTCCGCGCAGATCGACGAGCCGCGGCGCGGATTCTCCTTGCGAGGCGACGGCCCGCTCGACATGCGCATGGACCCCTCGCGCGCGCCCAGCGCGGCGGAATGGCTCGCCACGGTTTCGGAACGTGAACTGAAGGGAGTGATCGCGGACTATGGTGAAGAACGGTTTGCTCAACAGATTGCAAGAGCGATTGTTACGGGTCGCGCGCACCAGCCCATCGCACGCACGCGGCAACTGGCCGCGATCGTGGCAGAAGCCGTCGGCGCGCGCGGGCGCGGTGATTGGAGTCAGGATCCGGCCACGCGGACATTCCAGGCTATACGGATTTTCATCAATCAGGAGCTTCAGGAATTGTCGCTGACCCTCGATCGCATCCTGCCCAGGCTGCGCAACGGCGGACGCCTGGCGGTGATCAGCTTTCACTCGCTGGAAGACCGGATCGTCAAGCAGTTCATGCGCAGGCATAGCGAACCGTTCGGCGCCGATGCGCGGCTCGCGCGGCTGGCGATCGCCACCCGGGCGTTGCCCGAGCCTCCGCTGGTCAGGGTCGGGCGCGCAGTGCGCGCCAGCGACGACGAAGTCGCGGCCAATCCTCGTGCGCGCAGCGCGATCCTGCGCATCGCGCAGCGAACGTCGGCGGTGTTGTCGTGATGGAACGCCTCAACGCGATTCTGCTCGTCGTCGTGGTGATGTGCGCATTGTCACTGGTGACGTCGCGGCATCAGGCGCGCACGCTGTTCGTGGATCTGGAACGCGAGCAGGCGCGCTCGCGCGCCTACGAGGTCGAGTACGGCCAGCTGCAGATCGAGCAGTCGACGTGGGCAATGCCGGCGCGCGTGGAAAAGGTCGCGCGCGAACAGCTTCGCATGCAAATGCCCGACGCCGGCCGCGTCGAAGTCATGGACGAGGTGAGGCGCGAGGTGCGGCGCGAGGTGGGACGATGAGGCGCGCGATCGTTGCGGCGCCGCCGCTCCCCGCGTTGCGCGCGAGCGTCGTGTTCGGCGCGCTGCTGTTCCTGTTCGCACTGCTGCTCGCGCGGTCGCTGTACCTGCAACGCGTCGACAACTCGTTCCTGCAGGCGCAGGGAAGCTCGCGCTACAGCCGCGACCTCGAAGTCCCCGCGCATCGCGGCCGCATCGTCGACCGCCTGGGTGAGCCGCTGGCGATCAGCACGCCGGTCAAGGCGGTGTGGGCGTGGCCGGACAAGATCGACGCGACACCGGAACAGCTGCGCGCGCTCGCCGCCGCGCTGGAGATACCGCCGTCAGAGTTGACGCGCCGCATCGCCGCCGCCGGCGATTTCATCTATCTCAAGCGCCCGGTCGCTCCCGACGTGGCCGAGCGCATCGCCGCGATGCAGATCAAGGGTATCCACGACGAGACCGAATACTGGCGCTACTACCCCGGCGGCGACGTGATGAGCCAGATCGTCGGCTTTACCGGCGACCGCGACGTGGGGCAGGAAGGCATGGAGCTCGCGCAGCAATCCTGGCTGGGGGGCAAGCCGGGCAATCGGCGCGTGATCATCAATCGCCGCGGCGACATCGTCGAAGACGTGGCCAGCATCCGCGCGCCGCAGGAAGGACGCGACCTGGCACTGTCGATCGACAGCCGGCTGCAATACCTCGCGTATCGCGAGCTCAAGGCCGCGATCGAGCTCAACAAGGCGCAGGCCGGCGCGATCGCGGTGCTCGATGCGCAAACCGGCGAGATCGTCGCGCTCGCCAACTGGCCGGTCTACAACCCGAACAATCGCGCGCGCACGGTGCGCAGCAAGATGCGCAATCGTGCGTTGACCGACACCTTCGAGCCGGGCTCGTCGATGAAGCCGTTCACCATTGCCGCAGCGCTCGACGCCGGGAAAGTCACGCCGTCGACGCTGATTGACACCGCGCCCGGGACGCTGACCATCGGCGGCGCGACGATCCACGACGCGCACCGCGAGGGTACGCTCACCGTCGAGCAGGTCATCCAGAAATCGTCAAACGTCGGCGCCGCCAAGATCGCGCTGTCGCTGCCACCATCGACCATGTGGCAGACGCTTTCCGAAGCGGGCTTCGGGACGCCGCCGCACACCGGATTTCCAGGCGAGGTCGGTGGGCGCTTGCGGCCGGCGAAGAGCTGGCGGCCCATCGAGCAGGCCACCATCGCCTACGGACATGGGATATCGGTGAACCTCGTGCAGCTTGCCCGCGCGTACACGGTGTTCACCCATGAGGGCGAGTTAAAGCCGGTGTCGCTGCTCAAGGTCGACGGCGCGGTGGCGGGGCGGCCGGTCATCACACCCGAAACCGCGCGCGCCGTGCGCCACATGCTGGAAATGGTCGTGCTTCCCGGCGGAACGGCACCGAAGGCGCAGGTCGCAGGCTACCGCGTCGCAGGCAAGACCGGCACCGCGCACAAGCTCGACGGGACCAAGTATTCGGAAGATCAGTACGTCGCGTCGTTCGTCGGATTCGCCCCGGTGTCGAACCCTCGTCTGATCGTCGCGGTGATGATCGACCAGCCTTCCGCCGGGCAATACTACGGCGGCGCGGTTGCCGCGCCGGTGTTCAGCAGCGTGATGGGCGCCGCTTTGCGCATGCTGTCGGTGCCCACCGATGCGCCAGTGAACAACGTCGTCGTGCCGCCCGAAGGCTACGACGTCAAGGAAGAGACATGAGCGCGACGGGCCGCCCCGAGCGCGAATACCGGAGCGCGCAGCGCGCAGGTACTCCATTGAGCGCCGGAACCCAACCCCGCCGCCCCGAGCGCCTCAGTGTCCAATGCGCCGGAGCGCGCAGCGTGAAGGTACTCCCGTGACCGCCGACGCACTTGGCGGCAGCGGCGCCGATGCCGAGACCGAGGCGCTGCTGGCGCGCCTGGGCATTCCGGTCACGCGCATCACCAGCGACAGCCGCGACGTGCGCGCCGGCGACGCGTTCGCGGCGTATCCGGGGACACGATACGACGGCAGGTCGTTCATCGTCGACGCAATCAGCCGCGGCGCTGGGACGATCCTCTGGGACCCGCAAGGATTCAACTGGGACCACGGCTGGAGGCTGCCGCATCTTCCGCTGGAGCACCTCAAGGCGCGACTGGGAGCGATCGCCGATGTCGTGTACGGGCATCCGTCGCGCGAGCTTTGGATGGTCGGGGTCACCGGAACCAACGGCAAGACGTCGTCGGCGCACTGGATCGCGGCCGCGCTGCACGCCGCCGGACGACGCACGGCGATCCTTGGCACCCTCGGCAACGGCTTGATCGGCACGTCGATACGTCCGTCGACGCACACGACACCCGACGCGGCAGCGCTGCACGAGATGCTCGCGCTGTTCAAGCGCGCCGGTACCGACGCGGTCGTGATGGAGGTCTCGTCGCACGGCATCGACCAGGGACGCGTCAACGGGGTGTGCTTCGAGGTGGCGCTTTTCACCAACCTCTCGCGCGACCATCTGGACTACCACGGCACGATGGCGGCGTACGGCGCGGCCAAGGCGCAGTTATTCAGCTCGCCCGGCTTGCGCGTGAGTGTGATCAACGCCGACGACGCATTCGGCCGCAGCCTGCTCGACGCGGCGCGAAGCCGCGGCCGCAAGGTGCTGAGCTACGGCTTCGGGGTCGCCGACGTGAAGGGATCGCGGCTTGTATCGACGCCGCGCGGACTTGCGTTCACGGTGGAAACGCCATGGGGCCGCGGCGAGCTGAACACGCGCCTGGTCGGGGAATTCAACGCTTCCAACATGCTCGGCGTGCTTGGCACGCTGCTGGTGAGCGGCATCGCGCTCGAGCCGGCGCTGGCCTTGCTGGCGGAGGTCGAAGCGCCGCCCGGACGCATGCAACGCCTCGGCGGAGGCGATGAGCCGCTGGTGGTCATCGACTACGCGCATTCACCCGATGCGCTCGACAAGGCGCTCACCGCGCTGCGCGGGGCCGTGCTACCGGGGGGCGAGCTGATCTGCGTGTTCGGCTGCGGCGGCGACCGCGATCGCGGCAAGCGCCCGGAAATGGGCCGCATCGCCGCCACGCTCAGCGACCGCGTGATCGTCACCAGTGACAACCCTCGCAACGAAGATCCCGCAACGATCGCCAGCGAGATCGTCCACGGCATCCGCGACACGGGCAACCGCCGCTATCTCGTCGAGCACGATCGGGCGGCAGCGATCGCTTCCGCAATCGGCGAAGCGCGCGCAGCCGACGTCGTCCTACTCGCGGGCAAGGGGCACGAAGCCTATCAGGAGCGCGCCGGAGTGCGCGCCCCCTTTCTCGATATCGACCACGCCGCGCGCGCACTCGCAGCGCGCATCGCGCGATGATGGATACGCGCACCGCGGCGCAGGCGATGGCAGGAATGCTCCACGGGCAGAACGCCTGGTTCGATTCGGTGACCACCGACTCGCGCACCGCTCAAGCGGGCGCGTTGTTCGTCGCGCTGTCGGGAGAGCGCTTCGACGGTCACGATTACGTGACGCGTGCGCTGGAGCGCGGCGCCGTGGCGGCGGTCGTCGCCGCCGATCGCATCGGCACGCCGGGCGTCGACCTGCCGAACGCGGTCCTGCTCGCGGTGGACGATCCGCTGCGCGCGCTCGGCGATCTCGCCGCGACTTGGCGGCGGCGCTTCACGCTGCCGGTGGTGAGCATCGCCGGCAGCAACGGCAAAACCACGGTGAAGGAAATGACCGCGGCGATCCTGCGCGTCGCGCACGGTGAGCGCCACGTTCTGGCAACGTCCGGCAATCTCAACAACGCGATCGGCCTGCCGCTTACCGTGCTCGGTCTGCGCGCGATGCACTCGGCGGCGGTGATCGAGATAGGAATGAATCATTCCGGCGAGACCGCTCGGCTTGCAGCCATCGCGCAGGCCACCATCGGCGTGATCAACAACGCGCAGCGCGAGCACCAGGAGTTCATGAAAAGCGTCGCCGACGTCGCCGCCGAGCACGCGGCGCTGATCAATGCGCTGCCCGAGCGCGGCGTCGCGGTGGTCAACGGCGACGACGACTACGGACCCTTCTGGCACGAAGTCATCGTACGGCGCAATGCCGAAGGCGCTTCGATCGCGCTGCGCGATTTCGGAATGCGCGCCGCAGCCTCGGTCACTGCACGCTACCGCGGCGAGACATGGGGCGCACACGTCGACGTCACGACACCCGAGGGCTCGATCGGCTTCGACCTGCGCGCTCTCGGACGGCACAGCGTCGCCAACGCGCTGGCCGCCATCGCCGCCGCGACGGCAGCCGGCGCGACGCTCAGCGACGCCGCCGAAGCGCTGTCGGCGTTTCGTCCCTTGTCGGGCCGCCTGCGCGCGATCGAGCTCGCCGACGAGGCGGTGGTCATCGACGACACCTACAACGCGAATCCGGATTCGGTGCGGGCGGCGATTGCCGTGCTCGCTCGCGCAGCGTCGCCGCGCTGGCTGGTGCTGGGGGACATGGGCGAAGTCGGCGAGCAGGGGGTCACCTTCCATCGCGAGGTCGGCGCGTACGCCCGCGCGGCGGGCGTGGACAGGTTGTACGCGGCGGGCGACCTCGCGCAGCACGCGGTGGCAGCCTTCGGCGAGGGGGGCGAGCACTTCGCCAGCGTCGACGAGCTCATCCTCGCGTTGCGCCCCGTGCCCGGACGCACGCTGCTGGTCAAGGGGTCGCGCTTCATGAAGATGGAGCGCGTCGTGCAGGCGCTGACCGGAACCGCGATGGCGGCGCACTGATGCTGCTCGCTCTCGCCACCTGGATCTCGACGGAAGTGCGCACCTTCAACGTGTTCAGCTACATCACTCTGCGCGCGGTGCTGGCGACGATGACGGCGCTGGTGATCTCCTTCGTGCTCGGCCCGCGCATGATCCGTAAGCTCGCGCTGTACAAGATCGGGCAGGCGGTCCGCGACGATGGCCCGCAGACGCACCTCACCAAGGCCGGCACGCCGACGATGGGCGGCGCGCTGATCCTCGTGTCGATCGTGATCACCACGCTGCTGTGGGCGGACCTGCGCAACCGCTTCATCTGGCTGGTGCTGATCGTGACCATCGGCTTCGGCGCGATCGGATGGGTCGACGACTACCGCAAGGTCGTGCATCGTAATCCCAAGGGTCTGTCGGCGCGCGCCAAGTTCATCCTGCAGTCGATCATCGGGCTCATCGCGGCGATCTATCTCGCCTTTTCCGTGTCGGCGCCGTCGAACACGCAGTTCTTCGGGCTGTTCAACGCGTGGCTCGCCAGTGGCTTCAACCTTGACCTGCCGCCCAAGGCGGACCTGATCGTGCCGTTCTTCAAGACCGTGAGCTATCCGCTCGGCGTGTGGGGATTCATCGTCCTGTCGTACTGCGTGATCGTGGGCTCGAGCAACGCGGTCAATCTCACCGACGGTCTCGACGGCCTGGCGATCATGCCGACGGTCATGGTCGGCGCCGCGCTCGGCGTGTTCGCGTACGTGACGGGCCGCGCCGACTACTCCACGTACCTGTTCCTTCCCCATATCCCGGGCGCAGGGGAACTCGCGGTGGTGTGCGGTGCGATCGCGGGCGCCGGGCTGGGCTTTCTCTGGTTCAACGCCTATCCCGCCGAGGTTTTCATGGGCGACGTCGGCGCACTCGCGCTCGGTGCGGCGCTCGGCGTGGTGGCGATCATCGTGCGCCAGGAGATCGTGCTTTTCATCATGGGCGGGGTGTTCGTCGTCGAGACGCTGTCGGTGGTGATCCAGGTCGCGTCGTTCAAGGCGACGGGGCGGCGCGTGTTCCGGATGGCACCGCTGCATCATCACTACGAGCTCAAGGGGTGGAAGGAGAACCAGGTCGTGGTTCGCTTTTGGATCATCACGATGCTGCTCGTTTTGTTCGGGCTGTCGACGTTGAAGCTGCGCTAGCCATGAACCTTCAGAACCGCCGCGCTGTCGTGCTGGGGCTGGGCATCACGGGGCTCTCCGCCGCGCGCTACCTCGCGCGCCATGGCGCATCGGTGCGGGTGGCCGATACGCGCGCGCAGCCGCCGGCCGCGGAGAAGCTCGCTGCAGAGCTTCCCGCCGTGACGCTGCTGCGCGGCGCGTTTACCGACGCCACGTTCGCGGACGCCGACCTGATCGTGAGCAGCCCGGGCGTGAGCGTTCATCAGGTGGCGATCGCCGCGGCGGTAGCGCGCGGCATCGAGCTGGTGGGAGACATCGAGCTCTTCGCGCGCGCGCTCGTCCCGACACAGAAAGTGCTCGCGGTCACCGGTTCAAACGGCAAGACCACGGTCGCGACGCTGGCGGGCGCGCTGCTCGCCGCCGCCGGGCGCTCGGTGGAGGTTATCGGAAACATCGGCGAGCCGGTGCTCGAAGCGCTGGCGCCACACGAGGCGGGCGCGCCGTGGCCCGACGTGTTCGTGGTCGAGCTGTCGAGCTTCCAGCTGGAGACGACGTCGCACCTGTCGGCGAGCGCGGCGTGCGTCCTCAATGTGTCGGAGAATCATCTCGACCGCTACGCGGGAATGCATGAGTACGCCGCCGCCAAGGCGCGCATCTTTTCCGGCGATGGGTTGCAGATACTCAATCGCGACGACCCGCGCTCGCTCGCCATGCGCGCGCGCGGACGTGCCGTGCAGACCTTCGGCGCCGATGCGCCGCCGTCTGCCGACGATTGGGGATTGATCGCGCACGCCGGCGAGGCCTGGCTGTCGCGCGGAGCGAAGCCGCTGCTGCCTGCGTCGGCGCTGGCGTTGGTCGGACGCCACAACGTGCAGAACGCGCTGGCAGCGCTCGCACTGACGGCCAGCGTGACCGACATCGACGTGCGCGTGCTGTCGGCGCTGGCGGCGTTTCAGGGCCTTCCGCATCGCATGGAGCGCGTCGCCGAGATCGGCGGCGTGCTGTTCGTCAACGATTCCAAGGCCACCACGGTGGCGGCGACGCTGGCGGCGTTGCAAGGCATCGAGCGCCCTGCCGCGCTGATCGCCGGCGGCGACGGCAAGGGGCAGGACTTCGCGCCCCTCAGGGTCGGCGTCGACGCGCATTGCCGCGCCGTCGTGCTGCTGGGGCGCGATGCGCCAGTCATCGCCGAGGCGCTGGCGGGAGTGCGTGCAACCGTCGAATTCGCGCCCGGTCTCGAGGCTGCCGTCGCGCGCGCCGTCGCGCAGGCGAAGCGCGGCGACGTGGTGCTGCTCTCGCCGGCGTGCGCGAGCCTCGACATGTTCCGCGACTACATCGAACGCGGCGAGCGCTTCAAGGCCGCGGTCGCGATCCACGCAAGAGAAGGCGCGCATGCCTAGGGACACCACGCTGCGCTCGACCTTTCCGCGCCTGTCGTCGCTGGCCGCGGCGCCGCGCGAGGGCCGCGCCATGCTCACCTTCGACACCACGCTGGCATGGTCGGCGCTGCTGCTGCTCGCGATCGGGCTGGTGATGGTCTATTCGTCGTCGATCGCCACCGCGGAGGCGATGGCGTTCACCGGCTATCGCCCGTGGTACTTCCTGGCGCGCCATGCGGTTTTCGTCGCCATAGGCATCGCCGCCGCGTTCATCGCGTTCCAGATCCCGCTCAAGGTCTGGCAGCGCCTCGCGCCGTACCTGTTCATCGGCGGAGCGCTGCTTCTGATCGCCGTGCTGATCCCGGGTGTGGGCAAGTCGGTCAATGGTGCCAGGAGGTGGCTCTCGTTTTTCGTGATCAACCTTCAGCCGTCGGAGTTCATGAAATTGTTCGTCGTGCTCTACGCGGCGAGCTACGCGGTGCGCAAGGCCGATTTCCTGCACGCGCAACAACCTCTGAGGCAGACGCTGCTGCGCGGCTTCCTGCCGGTGCTCGCGGTGATGGTGCTGATCGGCGCGCTGTTGCTGCGCGAGCCGGACTTCGGCGCATGCGTGGTGATCGTCGCCATCGCCTTCGGCATCCTGTTTCTGGGCGGGCTCGACTGGCGCCTGCTGATCGGACTAGGGTTCCTGCTGCCGATTGCGCTGTGGCTGCTCATCTGGATCGCGCCATACCGGCTGCAGCGTTTCACAGGCTTTCGCGATCCGTGGGCCGATCCGCTGGGCAAGGGCTACCAGCTGTCGCATTCGCTGATCGCGTTCGGGCGCGGCGAATGGTACGGCGTCGGACTGGGCGCGAGCGTCGAGAAGCTGCTGTACCTGCCCGAAGCGCACACCGATTTCCTGCTCGCGGTCATCGCCGAGGAGCTCGGCTTCGTCGGCGTCGCGGTCGTGATTGCGCTGTTCTCGTGGCTGCTGGCTCGCGCGTATGCGATCGGGCGTCAGGCGGCGCGGCTCGAGCGTCCGTTCGCGGCGCTGGTCGCGCACGGCATCGGCGTGTGGATCGGCGTGCAGTCGTTCATCAACATCGGCGTGAACATGGGCGTCCTGCCTACCAAGGGCCTGACGCTGCCGCTTCTCTCCTTCGGCGGCAGCGGCATCGTCGTCAACTGCATCGCGGTCGCTGTGCTGCTCCGTGTGGATTACGAAAACAGACGGTTGCTGAGGGGATTCACCGTATGAGCGGCATCGCCATGATCACGACAGGCGGCACCGGAGGCCACATCTTTCCCGGGTTGGCGGTCGCCGCCGAATTGATCTCGCACGGGTGGCGCGTGTTCTGGCTGGGCACGCGCGACGGCATGGAGGCGCGCATCGTCCCCGATCACAAACTCGAATTCGAGGCGCTCGACTTCGCGAGCGTGCGCGGCAAGGGCTGGCTGCGACTGCTGCTCGGGCCGGTTGCGATCCTGTGGGCGTGCCTCCAGGCGCGTCGCGTCATACGCCGGCGGCGTCCGAATGTGGTGCTCGGCTTCGGCGGCTTCGCTTCGTTTCCCGGAGCGCTGATGGCGGTGGCGCAAGGCGTACCCCTGGTGATCCACAATCTGGATGCCAGGCCGGGGCTGGCCAATCGCATCTTGCGCCATGGCGCGGAACACGTGCTCACCGGTTTCCCGCACACCTTCGAAGGCAAGCGCGGCGTCACGTGGGTCGGCAACCCTCTGCGCTCGGATATTCTTGCGCTGCCGCCTCCCGAGCAGCGTTTCGAAGGACGCACGGGAGCGCTGAACATGCTCGTGGTGGGTGGCAGCCTCGGCGCCGCGGCGTTGAACGAACGCGTCCCGGAGGCGCTGGCGCTGTTGCCTCCGGGTGGCCGTCCCCGCGTGACACACCAGGCGGGCGCCAAGCATATCGATGCGCTCACGCGCGCGTACGCGCGCGCCGGAGTCGACGCCGAATGCGTCGCGTTCATCGACGACATGGCACGGCGCTACGCGAGCGCCGATCTCGTCGTCTGCCGATCCGGCGCGACGACCATCGCCGAGCTCGCCGCGGTCGGCCTCGCCAGCATCCTGGTGCCGTTTCCGCACGCCGCCGACGACCATCAAGTCGACAATGCGCGCGTGTTGAGCGAGCGCGGCGCCGCGGAGCTGATCCTGCAATCCGACCTCACGCCGCAGCGGCTCGCCGACTGGATCGCTCAGACGACGCGCGACCGCCTGCTCACCATGGCGATCGCGGCGCGGGGGCTTCGCAAGGCCGACGCCGCGCGCCGCGTCGCCGAAACCTGCATCGCCGTGGCGCAGATGCGATGAAGCACAAGGTCAATCGCATCCATTTCGTTGGCATCGGCGGTGCCGGCATGAGCGGCATCGCCGAGGTGTTGATCACGCAGGGCTACACGGTAAGCGGCTCCGACGTCGCCAGGAATGCCGCGACGCAGCGGCTCGGGTCGCTCGGCGCCAAGATCGCCACCGTTCACGCCGCCGGCAACATCGACGGTGCCGACGTGGTCGTCGTTTCCGCCGCGGTCGGCGCCGACAACGCCGAGGTGGCGGCGGCGCGGGAGCGCGGTATTCCCGTGGTGCCGCGCGCGCTGATGCTCGCCGAGCTGATGCGGCTCAAGCAGGGCATCGCGGTCGCAGGTACGCACGGCAAGACGACGACCACAAGCCTGATCGCGAGCGTGCTGGCCGAGGGAGGACTCGACCCGACCTTCGTCATCGGCGGCAAGCTCGTCTCGGCCGATGCCAATGCGCGACTGGGCAAGGGCGAGTTCCTGGTTGCGGAGGCGGACGAGTCCGACGCGTCATTTCTGGTGCTGCAGCCCGTGCTGGCGGTGATCACCAACATCGACGCCGATCACATGGAGACCTACGGCCACGACTTCGGCCGGCTCAAGGAGGCGTTCGTCAACTTCGCGCAGCGCCTTCCTTTCTACGGTGTCGTCGCTGCGTGCATCGACGACGCCAACGTGCGCGAGATCCTGCCATCGGTGACCAAGTCGATCGTCACTTACGGGCTTGCCGATGACGCGCAGCTTCGCGCCAGCGATGTCGGGCACCAGGGCTCGCGCATGCGCTTCGTCGCGCATGGCGCCGGCGCCGCGCCGCTGGCGATCGATCTCAACCTTGCCGGCGTGCACAATGTCCAGAACGCGCTGGCCGCCATCGCCGTCGGACGGCAGGTCGGCGTTGCCGATGCGGCCATTGCGCGTGCGCTCGCCGAATTCAAGGGAGTGGGTCGCCGCTTCCAGCATTTCGGCGACATCGCGAGCGGAAGCCACGGCAGTTTCACGCTCATCGACGACTACGGCCACCATCCGGCGGAAATGGCCGCGACTATCGCCGCCGCGCGCGGCAGCTTTCCCGGCAGGCGACTGGTGCTCGCTTTCCAGCCGCACCGCTACACCCGCACGCGCGACCTGTTCGAGGATTTTGTCGCGGTGCTGTCGAGCGTCGACGTCCTGCTGCTCACCGAGGTATATCCCGCGGGCGAGACGCCGATCGTCGCCGCCGACGGCCGCGCGCTCGCGCGGGCGCTGCGCATCGGCGGCAAGGTCGAGCCGGTGTACGTCGACGATGTCGGCGACGTCGCCGCCGCGGTCAAGGCGATCGCTCGCCCCGGTGACGTCGTCTTGACCATGGGCGCGGGCTCGATCGGCCAGGCCGCGCCCTCGATCGCGGCAATGCAATGATGATGAACGAGCCGCTTCGCTTCTCCGGGCTGCGCGGCGCGCTGCGCCACAACGAATCGCTGGCGCGGCACACCAGCTGGCGCTGCGGCGGCGCCGCCGACGTCGCGTTCATTCCTGCCGACCGCGACGATCTCTCGACGTTCGTCCGGCAGCTCTCGCCGTCGCTGCCCTTGCTGGCGATCGGGCTCGGCAGCAACCTGCTGGTGCGCGACGGTGGCTTTCGCGGCGCGGTGGCCCTGATGCACAACCCCGGCGGCATTCTCGCGATCGGCGATGGGCTGGTGTACGCGGAGGCCGGCGTGGCGGCGCCGAAGCTCGCGCGCTTCGCGGCGATGCACGACTGCGCCGATGCCGAGTTTCTCGCGGGCGTCCCAGGCACCGTCGGCGGCGCGCTGGCGATGAACGCCGGCTGCTACGGCGGCGAGACATGGCGCTATGTCGCGCGCGTCGAGGTCCTGCAGCGCGACGGCGAGTTCGCGGTGCGCACCGCCGAAGACTACGCGGTTGGGTACCGCAGCGTTCGACGCGCCGGCGGCGGCGCGGCCGACGGCATCTTCACCGCCGCATGGTTCCGCTTTCCGCCGGGCGATTCGAGCTCGGCGCGCGAGCGCATCAAGACGCTGCTCGCGAAACGCATTGCGACGCAGCCGCTCAATCTGCCCAATGCCGGAAGCGTGTTCCGCAATCCGGTGGACGATCACGCGGCGCGGCTGATCGAGTCGTGCGGGCTCAAGGGATACGCCATCGGCGGCGCGAGCGTGTCGGAAAAGCACGCCAATTTCATCGTCAATCCCGATGGCCTCGCCAGCGCCGCCGACATCGAAGCGCTCATCGAGCACGTGCGCAACGCGGTCTGCGATGCCACCGGCGTGATGCTGGAGACCGAGGTTCGCATCGTCGGGGAGCGCGCGCGGTGAGTGAATTCGGAAAGGTGGCCGTTCTGATGGGCGGCCCATCTTCGGAAAGGGAGATTTCTCTGCTCTCCGGCAACGCCGTGCTCGCCGCGCTCAAGTCGAAGGGCGTGGACGCGCACGCCTACGATCCCGCGCAGCGTCCCGTGTACGACCTCAGGCGCGAAGGCTTCGACCGCGTGTTCATCGCGCTGCACGGACGGTTCGGCGAGGACGGCACGGTGCAGGGCGCGCTCGAGGTGCTCGGCATTCCCTACACCGGCAGCGGCGTGATGGCCTCGGCGCTGGCCATGGACAAGTGGCGCACCAAGCTCGTCTGGCTCGCCAGCGACATCCCGACGCCGCGCTACCACGTTGTCGACGCGCGTACCGACTGGTGGGCGGTGGTCGCCGAGCTCGGCGTTCCGCTCATCGTCAAGCCGGCGCGCGAGGGGTCGACCATCGGCATCACGCGCGTCG
>JBDTZQ010000054.1:0-17606 GCA_040005035.1 Betaproteobacteria bacterium
GCCGGCGTCATATGGGCGCGGCCGATACGTCGCGCGGCGCACGCGGCGGCCGCGCGCGTGCGCGAGGGCGTGACGCTTTCGCGCGCGCTGGCGAGCGAGCGCGTGTTCCCACCGCTGCTGGTGCATCTGGTGGCCAATGGCGAGCAAAGCGGAGAGCTGCCGGCGATGCTCGCACGCGCGGCGCGCGAGCAGGAGAACGACGTCGAGCGCCGCCTCACCTGGCTTGCGGCGCTGCTGCAGCCGCTGCTGATTGTCGTGATGGGCGCGATCGTGCTGGTGCTGGTGCTCGCGGTGATGCTGCCGATCGTTTCGATGAACCAGCTCATCCGCTGAAGTTCGACTGCTTCGGCGGCGGCGGTGGCACAACGAGCGCCGCGCGGGGCGGCTACGGCGCCGTGACCGGCGACTGCTTTTGCGCCTGCTGCTCCAGCGCCCACGCGACATGCTCGCGGACGAGCGGCGACGCGTCGTCGCGCCGTGACGCGAGCGCGGCGATGACCTCCGGATCGGGGCGCGCGTTACCCAGGCCGACCGCAATGTTGCGCAGCCAGCGCTCGTGCCCGATGCGGCGGATGGCGCTGCCGCGCATGCGCGAGTCGAACTCGGCCGCGGACCACGCGAACAACGACACCAGCTCGGCGTCGTCGAGGCCGTTTCTGACGGCAAAGTCCGGATCGTCGGTTTTCTGCGCGTAGCGGTTCCAGGGGCAGACGAGCTGGCAATCGTCGCATCCGTAGACGCGGTTGCCGATGAGCGGCCGCAGCTCGACCGGAATGCTGCCCTTGAGCTCGATGGTGAGATAGGAAATGCAGCGCCGCGCGTCGAGCTCGTACGGTGCCACGATCGCGCCTGTAGGGCACGCCCCGATGCAGGCGCTGCACGTGCCGCAATGCGCACTCACCGGCGCCGTCACCGGCAGCGCCAAGTCGGTGTAGATCTCACCCAGGAAAAAGAACGAGCCTTTCTCGCGCGTGAGCAGCAGCGTGTGCTTACCGCGCCAGCCCAGTCCGGATTTCGCGGCAAGCGCGACTTCCATCACCGGGGCGCTGTCGGTGAACACGCGGTAGTGGAACTCGCCGACGGCGGTGGAGATGCGCGAGGCGAGGCGTTGCAGCCGGTCGCGCAGCACCTTGTGATAGTCGCGGCCCAGCGCGTAGCGCGAGACGTAGGCCTTCGACGAGTCCGCCAGCACGGCGCCGCTGTCGCGCGCGCCAGAGGCGACGTAGTCGAGGCGCACGCTGATCACGCGTAGCGTTCCCGGCACGAGCGAGGCGGGTCGCGCACGGGTGGCGCCGTGGCGTGCCATATAATCCATCTCGCCATGGCGCCCGGCATCGAGCCACGCGAAAAGCCGTGCCTCATCCTCGGACAGCTCGGTGTCCGCGATCCCGATGTCGGAGAAGCCGAGCTCGAGGCCCCACGCCCGGATATCGCGCGCGAGCGCTTCGAGATCGGGAGAACTGCTCGTCATCGCCGACACCTCATGAGCCGTTGAATATCGAACCCGCGATTATAGAAGCGCGCACTGTTTGGCTCGCCGACCCGGCAACGACGCTGGACGCCGGCGCGCGCCTTGCCCGCGGCCTGGGCGGCGGCATGGTCGTGACTTGCGCGGGCGAGTTGGGAGCTGGCAAGACGACGCTGGTGCGGGGCGTGCTGCGCGGCCTCGGCTGGCAGGGGGCCGTGAAGAGTCCGACCTACGGCATGGTTGAACATTACAAGTTTTCGAGCTTATACTTCTATCACTTTGATTTCTATCGAGTAGCGGATGTCGATGAGTGGGACGATCTGGGCTTCGGTGAATACTTTCGGCCTGACTCGGTATGCATGATCGAGTGGCCCGAGCGCGTCCAGGCACGTCTGCCGGCGGCGGATCTTTCGGTGACGCTTGCCGTCGACCGCGACGGTCGCAGCGCGCGGCTCGCCGCGCGAACGGGGCGAGGTAACGCATGTCTCGACGCGCTCGCGGCGCCTCTGGGATAACGGACCCGCGCGCGGCGCAGCGACGCAGGGTGCTGCAGTGCATGCTGCTGCCGGCGCTGCAATGGCTGATTCCCTCGCCGCTGCGCGCGGCGACGATCGCGTCGGCCCGGTTGTGGCCCGCGCAGGAGTACACGCGGCTCATCCTCGAGTCCGCCGGCCCCGTGCCGCACACGATCCTGTCCATCCGCAATCCGTCGCGGCTGGTGCTCGATCTCGAGGACGTCGAACTCACCGCCGAGCTCGAGCAGCTCGCGCGCCTTGTGCATCCCGGCGACCCGTACATCCAGGCGATTCGCATCGCGCGCTTCAAGCCGGGAGTCCTGCGCGTCGTGCTCGATCTCAAGACCGAGGTCAACCCGCAACTTTTCGCGCTGCTCCCCTTCGGCGATCACGGCCATCGGGTCGTGCTCGACCTTTATTCGCTTACTCCGCCCGATCCGCTAATGGCGCTGCTCGATCGCGACGGCGCCGCGCGCGACGCTGACGACAAGGCGCCATCGCGTTCTCCCGGCGCCAAGAGCGCCCGGCGGCCGATCATCATTGCCATCGATCCCGGCCACGGCGGCGAGGATCCCGGTGCGATTGGCCGGCGCGGCACTTACGAGAAGCACGTGACGTTGGCGATCGCCCGCCGCCTCAAGACGCTCATCGACGCCGAGCCCGGCATGCGCGCGATGCTCACCCGCGACGACGATTACTACGTGGCGCTGAGTGCGCGCGTGCAAAAGGCGCGGCGTGTCCAGGCCGATCTGTTCATCTCCGTGCACGCCGACGCATTCTCGACGCCGACGGCGCGCGGCTCGTCGGTGTTCGCGCTGTCCGAGCACGGCGCGAGCAGCGCTGCGGCGCGTTGGCTGGCGCAGCGCGAGAACGAAGCCGACCTGATCGGTGGCGTGAACCTAGACAACCGTGAGCCGATGCTCGCGAAAACGCTGCTCGACCTGTCGCAGACCGCGCAGATCAGCGACAGCATCCGCGTGGGCCGCTCGGTGCTCGAGGGCATCGGCTCGATCAATGCGCTGCACAAGGGCAGTGTCGAGCAGGCGGGATTCGCGGTGCTCAAGGCGCCCGACATTCCTTCGATCCTGATCGAGACCGCTTTCATTTCGAATCCGGAAGAAGAACAGATGCTCAAGAGCGAGGCGCACCAGCAGCGCTTCGCCCAGTCGATATTGAACGGGGTGAAGCGCTACTTCGCGCAGAACCCGCCGCTGGCGCGCGCCCGCCTGGGCTGAAGACGTCGCGGCTTCGCGTACAATCCGGCGCGATGGTCCGCTTCTTCGTCGTTTTCCTGCTGCTACAGGGCGCGCTTTTCGGTCTGGAGCTCACGCCGTGGGCGCAGGAATGGTTCGTGGTTCCGTGGACGAACGTGCTGGCGTCGATCTCGGCGGGCCTGGTCAAGCTCTTCGACCCGGACGTCATCGCGCATGGCAAGGTCCTGCAGAGCGCGCGCAACGGGTTCGCGGTTTCCATCGAAGCCGGCTGCAACGGCGTCGAGGCGACGATCGTGCTCCTCGCGGCGATCCTCGCTTTCCCGGCTTCGTGGAAGCGCAAGCTTCTCGGGCTCGCCATCGGCGTCGTCGCCGTGCAGGGTCTCAATATCGTGCGCGTGATCAGCCTGTTCTACCTGGGCCAATGGAACTTCGACGTCTTCGAGTGGGCGCACCTTTACTTGTGGCAGGCGCTGATCATGCTCGACGTCATGATCGTGTGGCTGCTCTGGGTACGAACGCTGCCGCGCATGGGACCTGCGGCGCTCGCTTGACCGCGCTCGAGCCATGGCGACGCGCTCGCTGCCTTCGTTCCTGTTGCAGGTCACGGCGTGGCTGCTGCTGACGTTCTTCGTATGGTGGCTGGCGACTCCGCTGCTCGCATGGCCCGTCGCCGTGCTCTCGCACATTGTCACCCGGCTCGGCTTCGGCGACCTCGTGCAGAGCGTCGAGCAGTCCGCGGAAATGATCACCTTCGTCACCAGCCTGCGTCCTCCCGGGACGCTGCCCGGCGGCGCCAAGGCGGTATTCGAGGTGCCCGCCAACTATCGGCTGTTCAGCTTCGGCCTGCCTCTGTTGGCGGCGATGATCCTCGCCGCGCGCGAGCCGCGCCCGCTTCGACGGCTGGCGATCGGATACGCGCTGCTCATCCCGGCGCAAACCTTCAGTGTCGTCGCCGACTTCCTGAAAAACCTGCTCTCCGAGCCGGGGATCACTTCACAGCTCACCTTCCAGCCGTGGCAGCGTGAGCTGATCACGTTCTGCTACCAGTTCGGCACGCTGATCCTGCCGACGGTGGCGCCGGCGATCGTTTGGGTGCTCATGCACCGGAGGTTCCTCGAGCGGTTCGCCGGCCGGCGCGCGGACTAAACCTTGCGGCCGACGCTAACCGGCGCGCTTGCGCGCCGCCTCGCGCTCGCGGAGCACGCGGCGCTGCACCTTGCCCGTGGTGGTCATCGGCAGCGCGTCGATGAACTCGATTTCCCGCGGATACTCGTAGGGCGCGAGAAAATTGCGCACGTGATCGCGGATCTCGTCTTCGAGGACCGGGCTCGCCTCGATGCCCGGCGCCAGCACGATGAACGCCTTGACCACGTTGCCGCGCGTCTCGTCCGGACTGGGAACGACCGCGGCGTTGGCCACCGCCGGATGCTTCACCAGGCAGTTCTCGATCTCCGAGGGCCCGATCCGGTACCCGGCGGCCTTGAACATGTCGTCGGCGCGCCCCTGATACCAGAGGTAGCCGTCGGCGTCGCGCGTGGCGAGGTCGCCGGTCCGGCACCAGTCGCCGCTGTACTTGCGTGCAGTGCCCTCGGGATTCTTGAAGTACTCGAGAAAGAACACCGGGTCGGCGACGCCGTCGGGAGCGATCCGGTTCACCGCGACTTCGCCGAGATCGCCTTCGCCGACCTCATCGCCGGCCTCGTCGATGAGCGTGATGTGGTGGCCGGGATACGGACGGCCCATCGAGCCCGGCTTCGCGGGCCATTGGGTGTGTGAATTGCCGACGATATAGTTCATTTCCGTCTGGCCGAACATCTCGTTGATGGTGACCGCCATCGCGTCTCGAGCCCAGTCGAATACCGTCGTGCCGACCGCCTCGCCCGCGCTCATGATGCTGCGCAGCGCAAGAGCGTGCGAATCAAGCGGGCGTGGAACGGCCTTCATGATCATCTTGAGCGCCGTCGGAAACAGGAAAGCGTTGCGCACTGCGTAGCGGGACATCAGGGCAAGTGCGCGCTCGGGCTCGAAGCGACCGCGAAAGCCCACGATCGGGTGGCCGAAATAGAGCGTCGGCAGGAGCGCATCCATGAGACCGCCGGTCCACGCCCAGTCGGCGGGGGACCAGAACACGTCACTTTCGAGGGGAAAGCCGTCGTGCGAATGCACGAATCCGGGCAGGTTGCCGATCAGGCATTGGTGCGGCATCAGCGCACCCTTCGGCGGACCGGTGGTGCCGCTCGTGTAGACCAGCAATGCCGGGTCGACGCAGCGTGTCGGCGTCGGCGTGAACGCGGTAGACGCGCGATCGAGCAGGTCGTCCCAATCGAGCGTCTGCGCCTCGCGGGCTCCCGCGACGCCCACGACGTGGCGCAGGAACCCAAGGCGTTCGCGGATCGATGCCACGTTGTCGACGGACGCGGGGTCGACGAACACGACCTTGGCTTCGGAATCGTTGAGTCGGTACTCGAGCGCGTCGGGCCCGAAGAGGAAGGACAGCGGCACCGCCACCGCGCCGAGCTGATAGCACGCCATGTGCGCGATCGCGGTCTCGGGGCGCTGCGGCAGGATGATCGCGACCTTGTCTGCGCGGCCCACATCCAGCGCGGCCAGCGCGTTGGACAGGCGATCGGCCTGTTGCTGCATCGAGAAATAGGTCAGCGTGGACGTCCGCCCGTCCTCGTCCTCCCAATGGATCGCCACCCGGTCGCGGTCGGCGGCGTGACGCCGGCACGTGGCGTGCGCGATGTTGAAGTCCGCCGGAACGCGCCAGCGGTGCTGCGCGAAGAGCTCGCGGTAGCGATCCACCGCCATGCGTGCGTCAGCCTGCCCGCTCAGTTGCAGGCTCAGTTGCGGGTTGCCCGCTCACTTGCCAGCTCAGTTGCCAGTTCAGTTGCCAGCTCAGTTGCCAGCTCAGTTGCCAGCTGAGGCGACCGGAACGGGGTGGTGCTCGTGCGATTCGACCGTCGCCCAGATCCAGTCCGGCTGCTGCTCGAGCAGGCGACCGAACGAGATCGATTGCGCGGCGCTGGCGACGCTCATCTGCAGGCGCTTGCCGGCCTGGTATTCGCCCGCCGGGACGATGAGCGTCTGGATGGGCGTGTCGCCGCTGCGCTTCCTAAGCGACAGGAAGAGCCCGTGGAAGCGACGTCCGCTGACGGTAGGCGCCTCACCGTCGACCGAATAGTCGGCCTCGCCTCGGCGTGGGCTCGACAGCTCGACGCCGACCAGGTTGTTGGCGATCACCTGCAGGCCAATTTCGGCTCGCTCGGCGGTGAGCCGCTTCATGCGCCTGACGATGCCGAGCGTCCACAGCGATTCGTCCTGCGCGCGGATCGCCGCCAGCGTCCCCAGCGTGACCGCGTTGATGATGGTCATCGGCGCGACCAGGCGGTATCCGGTCTGCGAGGTATCGCGCACCTCCCACACGCCGCCTTGCGCGGCGTACGTGGCCAGCCGCCGCCGGGCGACTTCCTGCACGCGGCCCGTTTCGTTGCGCAAATGTCCGAAGGTCGCGATTTCCATGCTGTCTTCGAAGCTGCCGGCCTTGCGCCGTTCGGCCATCGGTCCGACTTCTTCGTCACGCAGGAACCCCGAGATCTTGGCGAAGCCGACGATCGCGTCGACGCTGCCGGTGGCGGACTGCCTTTCGCCGCGGCGCGCGACGGGTCGGAACTCGGGATCGACCTGCGCCGCCAGCTTGCTCAGCAGGCTGAGCTGCTCGGCGCGCTTGGGCGTGCGCTCGGAGAGCGGGTCGTTGCGCACCTTTTGCTCGAGCATCAGCACGTTTTGCATGAGCACGGCGTGCAACGGCCGGGTGTCGAGAAAAAGGACGCGCCCTTCGAGCGGTGCCGTGCTGCGCCGGCGCAACCCTGCGCGGTCTGCGAGATCAACGTAGAAGCTGGCGGCGGACGGCGGCTCGATGTTCAAGCGAAGCGGCGCGCACCATTCCGCCAGCTGATCGGCAACCCACTGCACGTGTCGCGGAGAAAGATTGCCCGCGTTCATGAGCTGCAGGAGGAGCACGCGCAGATATTCCTGCTCGATGGTGGTGAGCACTGCGTCGGCCAGCGTCCCCACCGGGACGCGCTCGATCTGGGCGGTGCACGCCGTCTGGAACAGCGTGTTGAGCTCCGCCCAGCGCGCCGGAATCCATTGCTCGTAGCGGTAGAGACGGATCTTGGCGTCGAAGCCTTCGTGGATGATCTGGCGCGCCAGAAGCTCGGGCAGCAGCGCCTGCCAGCGGTTGCTCTGGGCGTGGCTGGAGAAGTCGCGCCCAAACGCCTGGTAGCACTGAAGAAAAGCCTGCGTGAGGTCGAAGAGCGCCTGCCACAGTTGGTTCTCCACCCGCGACGAGCGATTGCCGTGCTCGAGGTACTGCGCGGTCAGGCTGCGGCGCAGCGGTTCGCACAGCGCGTCGAGATGGAACACCGCTTCCTGGCGCGCCGGCGAACGCTGTGCGCTGCGCTCGCCCAGGGCGCCCAGCTCGGTGACGATCGCGGCATGCGCGGTCAGCGGGTCGCTGTTGGGAAAGGACGCGAGCCAGCGCTCGGCGGATTTCCTGTCCGCGAGCGGGTCCTTGGTCGATCGTCCAAATCCGAACATGTAAGCGATGGCCGTTAGCTGTCGGGTATCAAGGCGTGACGCACTTCGTAGGCTCTGCGCCGCCCGGCGTCAGCGCGAAGGCACAGTTGACGCGGGCGGGGGCGTGGGCGCACCAAGGGTAGGCTGCCGCGTTGCATTTGGCAACGCCGGGCGTACGCGAGGATTCACGCGGTTTCAGGACACCCACAGGGGCGCTGGCACGCGGGCCGGTACGATCCTTGCACTGCCCTTGTTGTGGTCAGCAGTCAGGTGGCGCGTAAAGCGCCGAGGTAGATCGGAAGCCCTTGTTCCGAAAGCAGGATCATGGGGCGCCGAGCCTTGCGCGGCAAGCGTTTCACGTGATTTGGGCCTCGGTCTGACGCGTTGCGGCGACTATTGCCGTTGCGCGCCAAACTGAACTCGACAGCTGAATTCTTTATACTTGTTATGCACAGGAGTGCAAAGGGAAGACCATGGGAATCCTGATCAAGGCGCCGACGCGCCGCGTTGACATCGGCCCGCAGCTGGCGGTCGCCAACATCTCGGGCGGCGAAGTCCGCGATTCGTTGCACATCCGGGAGGTGGTTCGCATCACCGGCCTGCGACGCGAGCAGTTGTACATGTGGCAACGCCGCTACGGGTTTCCGAACCCGGCGCGCGATGGCTTCGGCGATCGCGTCTATCCGCCGGATCAGGTGGCGCGCCTGAAGGTCATCAAACAGCTGCTTTCCGAAGGATGGCGTGCGGGCGCGGTCGTTCCGCTGGCGGAGTCGGCGCTGCAGTCGATGCTCGGCATAGCGGTCGAGGAAGCCCCGCCGCTTCCCGATGAAATCTCAACTGCGGTGAAGCTCCTCGCCGAGCATCGCGTCGGCGAGTTGCAGAATCACCTTTCGAAGCTGCTGGTCGGCCAGGGGCTGCGCAAGTTTCTCGAGCAGACGCTCATTCCGCTCAACGAGGCGGTCCACGAGCACGTGGTTCGTGGCGACATGCAGAATTTCCAGGAGCTTCGCTTCGCCGACCTGGCGCAACGCCTGCTGCGCGACGTGACTCGCCTGGTACGCCCGACGCGCGACGCGCGGCAGATCCTGGTGGCGACACCGCCCAACGATCCCAACCAGCTCGGGCTGGCGATTCTCGAGCTGCTGCTCTTCACCGAAGGCGTGAACTGCCTGACGCTGGGAAGCGGCGTGCCGGCGCAGGAAGTCGCCGGAGGCGCGCGCTCGTACAAGGTTGCCATGGCGATACTGCTGTTCGACCGCGGCATCTCCGGCAAGATCGCCGGACAGGAAATCCGCTCGCTCCGCACAGCGCTTCCGGAAGGATTGCCGCTGGTCGTTAGCGGGCGCGCAGTGAACCTGCTGGCGAAGCCTATTCCGAACGTGCGGACTGCGGCCGATTTCAGCTCCGTGATGGCCGCCTTGCGCGAGCTCGGTGTGGTGGGCTCGGTGCCGCAGGAGATCCAGCAGCGCGCCTGAACCCGAACCGGGGACTGGAGCGACGCGATCCCCGGTGTTTCACATGCGCTGGCGCGCCCTAGGCCTCGTCCAGGAACGCCTGAAGCTTGCGCCGGTCGCGCTTGGTCGGACGCGCGTCCGACGTCGGCGCAGTCGCCGCTGCGGCTCTGCGCCGCGCGATTTCCGCCTGCCGCGCAGCGACGCTCTTCGCGTCTTCGGAGTAGAGAAGCGCAGCGGCAGCTGCGCCGCCACGCTGCGCGCTGACCGCGACGATGTCGATTTCCCAGAGCAGGCCGTTTCTGCGCAGCGCTACGCGCTGCCCGGGCCGCACCGCATGCGACGGCGTGGCGCGGGCGTCGTCGATGCGCGCCTGTCCGGCCTCAATCGCCTGCGCGGCGAGGCTTCGCGTGCGGTAGAAGCGCGCCGCCCACAACCACTTGTCGAAACGAACGCGCTCCATGGCGCGCTCAGCCGCGGCCTTCACGCCGGCTCATCCATAGCGCAGTGGCGATCGCATCGGGGTCCGATTCGGAACCAAGCGCGGTGACGACGCGCTCACGATCGGCCGCGCTGCGGTTCTGCGACATCTTGAACTTGGCATCGATGCGCGTCACCGCGATGCGGAATCCGACGATTGCTGCCAGCATCGCACCGAGGCGATCGCCTTCCAGCTGCAGGTGCCACGGGGGTTCGCGCTGCGCCTCGAAGTGACCGGTCAGTTCTTCGACGATCGATTGCTTCCCGGCCGCGTCGTCGACGAGCTCGGCGATCCCGTGCATGTGCACGATCGCGTAGTTCCACGTTGGAACCATCGCCGCCGGTTCGCCGTACCACGACGGCGACACGTAGGCATGCGGGCCGTGGAAGATCGCGATCGACGGATGGGCGGTGAGATGCCGCCAGTGCGGATTGGCGCGGGCGACGTGCCCCACCACGGTTCCGTGCGGCGCCAGCCGTGCATGCACGAGCAGCGGCAAATGCGTGATGTGCGGCTCGCCGGTGGTCGGGGTGATCAGCGTCGCGAACGGGTGGCGAAGCACGAGCTGCGACACGTCGCCGGAGTCACGGGCGGAGAACAGCGGCGGCAGGTAGACGCTCACAACGGAACGCGCCCTCGCTACTTCAGCGCAACCGAGAACACCGTCATCGGCATTGCCGAGTTCTTGTCGAACACTGCGCCGACCTCGATCCCGGTCTCGGCGATCGACGCCGCGGTCTTCAGGCGCTCGTACTGCGAGTGCATCGCGCCAAGCGCGAATTCCCGTCCCGAGCCGACCGCCCAGAAGCGCGTGTATTCGAACACCTCGCGCATCGAGTACACGCCGAAGATGCCGTTCGGATTGGCGATGAGTGCGGTCACTTGCGTCGACTCGTAGGGATCGTCCTCCTCCTCCTTGGGATTGAGGAAGTGCTGCTCCTTGAGTATCGGATGCAGCTTGCGGAACGTCTCGAAGATCGCCCGCTTGTTGGAGAAGTCGAGGTCGACGTGCTTCTCGAGCAGGCTTTCGAAAACCAGCTGGTGCGCGGCGCTGCCGCACAAGCCGATGTACGAATCGCGGTAATGCACGATCTTGTCGGACGCGGCGTCGAATTCGGCCGAGAGACGCGTGTCGCCGAAAGTGGTGAGCGAGTCGGCGGCGATGGCGGCTTCCTTGTTCTTGCGGACGACGACGAGTGTGGTCATGAAAGGCGAGCGTGGATGATGAGCGGAAGGCGCCGCGAGAAATGCGAGACGCGCGATACAGCCGCAATTATAGCGTGTGACGCGCTGGCGTGACCGCGCAGGAGCTACGCGCGGGCATCAGCGACGCGTCCCATGCGCCGTGCGCCCATTGCCAGAACTCGCCGACCGAGCCGGGTGGCGACGGCGCTGGACGCTGCGTCAGGAACGACCATGCGGCGAGCAACGGCTGCAGCGTCTCGTCCGGCAGCGCCGCTGCACCGGTGCTCTTCGACAGCTTGTCGCCGTGCGCGTCGACCGCGACGGGATGATGGAGATACGAAGGCGTCGGCAGCTGGAGATGCATTTGCAGCATGATCTGCCGCGGCGTCGACGCGAGCAGGTCGGCGCCGCGCACAACGTCCGTCACGCCCTGTTCCGCGTCGTCTACGACCACGGCGAGTTGGTATGCGAAAAGCCCGTCGGCGCGGCGCACGACGAAGTCGCCCACCTCGGTCGAGAGCTGCTGGCGTTGCGCGCCTTGCGCGCGGTCGGCGAACGCGATGATTGCGTCGCCGACGCGCATGCGCAACGCGCGCGCGCTGCGTCCTGCGGCAACGCCGCCGCGACAGGTTCCCTGGTAGATGCGCTCGCCCCCGGCCCCGGGCGGCGCACCCTCGAGCTCACTGCGCGTGCAGGCGCAGGGAAACAGCAGGCCGCGTCCGTGCAATGTGTCGAGCGCCGCGGCGTACAGCGCCGTGCGCTCGGACTGTCGCACCACCGGGCCGTCCCACTGGAATCCATGGCGTTCGAGCGCGGAGAGGATGGCGGCATCCGCCCCCGCTACGCTGCGCGGCACGTCGACATCCTCGAGGCGCACTTTCCACGTTCCACCGTGCGCCCGCGCGTCGCACCAGCTCGCCATGGCGGAGACCAGCGAGCCGAAATGCAGCGCTCCGGTGGGCGACGGCGCGAAGCGTCCGCAGTACGGCCGCGCCGGAGTCACTGCGGCGGGGTCACTTGCCGCACCAGACGCCGGCGCGGCACCGTGCGTCGTAGGTCCATGACCAATTTTGCGTCCAGTTCGCCAGCACCGCATTGGGGTACTCCGGACGGCCCAGGCTTCCGTTGTAGCGCCCGAGCGCGCGGTAGTAATCGCCGTTCTCGCGGTCGAGGTAATGACGCAGGATCGTGCAGCCGTAGCGCAGGTTGGTGCGCAGGTTGAACAGGTTCTGGTCCTTGCTCCCGATCAGGCGCACCCAGAAGGGCATCACCTGCATGTAACCGCGCGCGTCGGCGGGGGACACCGCGAATTTTCGAAAATTGCTCTCGTGCTGGATCAGCCCCAGCACAAGCTGCGGATCGAGTCCGGCGCGCGACGCTTCGTACTGGACGGTGATGAGAAAGTCGCGCCGCGTCGGCCAATCGGCAACCTTCGGCGCGAGCCTTCGCGCCATCTCCCGCAGCCAGGCGTCGCCTTCAGCCGACGTGTCGAAAATCAGCTTGGGTGCGGGAAAGTCGCTCACAGCGCGGTGAAGCGACGACTGCACGCTCGCCGACAAGGCTTCCTCGACCTGCGCGCCGGCGCTGGCTTGTCGCGGGCCCAGCGCACAGAGCACGAACACCGCCAGCGGCACCAGCAATACGGCGCGCGAGCATGCCGCCGATGATCGAATCCCCCGCATTCCGGTCATGCGCCTATCGCGCGAACTTGGCGCGCAGCGACGAGACGATCTCGCCCATGGGTGTGACCGTCGCCTTGGCATCGCGACGGCCCTGATACTCCACCGTGGCGTCCTTGAGTCCGCGATCACCGATGGTGACCCGATGCGGAATGCCGATCAGCTCCAGATCGGCGAACATCACTCCCGGACGCTCCCCGCGATCGTCGAGCAGCACGTCGATCCCCGCGACCTCGAGATCGTCGTGCAGTTGCACCGCGGCGGCGCGCACGGCGTCGCTGCGGTCGAATCCGATGGCCGCGATCGCCACCGTGAATGGCGCGAGCGGCTCCGGCCAGACGATGCCACGCTCGTCGTGGTTCTGTTCGATGGCCGCGGCCACCACCCGTGTGACGCCGATCCCGTAGCAGCCCATTTCCATGACCTGCGGTTGACCGGATGCATCGAGAAAAGTTGCGTTGAGCGCCTTTGAATAGACGTCGCCGAGCGCGAAGACATGGCCGACCTCGATGCCGCGCACGATCGCCAGCGCGCCCTTGCCGTCGGGCGAGGCATCACCGGCGACGACGTTGCGGATGTCGGCGACACGATCCGGTTCGCGGCAATCGCGCCCGAAGTTCACGCCGCGCAGGTGGAAATCGACTTCGTTGGCGCCGCACACGAAATCCGCCATCGCGGCCACTTCACGGTCCACGATCAGCGGCATCGATGCGGGGATCCCGGCCGGACCGAGGTAGCCCGGTTTGCAACCGGTCGCGGCCTGGATCTCGGCGTCGGTCGCCCAGCGAAAGCCGGCGAGCCCTTCAACCTTGGACGCCTTGATCTCATTCAGGCTGTGGTCGCCGCGGATGAGAAGCATATGTATCTTGCCATCGGATACCTTGCCATCGGAGTGCAGCATGATGCACTTCACCGTGCGCGCCAGCGGCAGACCGAGCAGTGCCGCGACGTCCTCGCAAGTCGACTTGCCCGGCGTCGGCACTTTCGCCATCGATTCGGCAGGGGCGGGGCGCGGCGCCGGTGGCGCGGCCTCGGCCAGCTCGACGTTGGCGGCATAGTCCGAGTCGGGGGAATACGCGATCGCATCCTCGCCCGACTCGGCGAGCACCTGGAACTCGTGCGACGCCGCGCCGCCGATCTGCCCGGTGTCCGCGCGCACGGCACGAAAGGTGAGCCCGAGGCGCGTGAAGATGCGCACGTAGACGTCGTACATCCGCTGGTACGACACGCCCATCGCCGCCTTGTCGACGTCGAAGGAATACGCGTCCTTCATGATGAACTCGCGCGAGCGCATCACGCCGAAGCGCGGGCGCACCTCGTCGCGGAACTTGGTCTGGATGTGATAGAGGTTGACCGGCATCTGCTTGTAGCTCTTGATCTCCTTGCGGGCGATGTCGGTGATGACTTCCTCGGAGGTGGGCTGCACGATGAAGTCGCGCTGGTGGCGGTCCTTGATCCGCATGAGGTCGGGGCCGTATTTGTCCCAGCGCCCGGACTCCTGCCACAACTCGGCCGGCTGGATCACCGGCATCATCAGCTCGATCGCGCCGGCGCGGTTCATCTCCTCGCGCACGATCGCTTCCACCTTGCGCAATACGCGCAGGCCCAGCGGCATCCACGTGTAGATGCCCGCCGCCAGCCGCTTGATCATTCCCGCGCGCAGCATGAGGCGATGGCTGGCGAGCTCGGCCTCGGCGGGCGCTTCCTTGAGCGTCGAAAGAAAGAACTGCGAAACGCGCATGTCAGTCGGGAAGGGCCGCCGCGAGCGTGGGGGAATGTTTCATCCTAGCGCACGACCAGCACGGGAATCTTCGAGTGCGTTAGCACCTTCTGCGTTTCACTTCCGAGCAGCAGCGCCGATACGCCGCTGCGGCCGTGCGACGCCATGACGATCACCTCGCATTTGTGCTTGCGCGCGGCAGCGACGATCGCCGACCACGGCGCGGCTGCGATGGCGTGCGCCGTCTTGAACTCGAGTCCCGCCGACTCCGCCTTAAGCGTCACCACGTTCAGGATTCGATTCGCCTCCTTCTTGCACAGCGCGGCGTATTCCTTGCGCGACATCGGCTCGTAGGCCACGCCGTCGGCGTACGCCGGCAGCGGATACTCGGGTGCCGCGTAGAACGCGGTCAGCGTCGCACCGAGTGACTGCGCGAGATCGATGGCTTGCGCGACGGCCTTGTTCGACAGCTTGGAGCCGTCGGTCGCCACGAGAATATTCTTGTACATCACGCCTCAGATGAGTTTGGGGAACGCGCATTATGCCGCGATCCAGGGACGCCGCGATAAGCGCATGCGACAATTCCGCCATGACCGAGCTCGAGCGATGATGGCCGTCAACGACCCGCGCGTGTTCGCCGACGCAGGCGATGCCTTGCAGCGCGAGCGCTTCGAGCTGGCGGCACGCAGCATCGGCTCGTCGAGCGTGTCGGTCGCGGCAGAGTGTGATGAAGTGCTCGCCGCAGCGCTGGCGGGCGACATGAGCTCCGGACAGGGCAAGCGTCTCGCTGCGCTGATAGACTCCGCGCCCGACGCGTCGATCGCACGTCATGTCTGGAGGCGCCTCATCGACGCCTGGGCGATCGCGTCGCGCCCGGACCCCGATGCGAGCATCGCGGCAACGCTGTTCGTCGTGCCGGTCGTGATCGTCGCCGGGGCGCAGACGTCGGATGCACAGGCCATGGTCGATCCGGTTCCCGGTGTGTTGGCTGATGTCGCGCGAGTCATCGCCATCCTGCGCGAGCACGGGGCGCTGGGCGGATGCGAGACGATCGCGCTTTCGCCTTCGCTGGTCGCTGCAGACGCGATCGACGTCGAGCGCCTGCCGTCGCTGCTCGCATGGCAGCGCGACGCGTTGATGGCGGGCGTGCGCGACCTCGCGCCGGGGCCGATTGCCTGGACTCCGCCGCACGAGAGCGTGCATCTGCGCTTTCTCGTCGGCATCGCGCTCGCCGCGCCTCACGCGTCGCTTCTTGCCGATGCGAGCGTATCGGGATGGGGCATTCCACTTGCGCAGGAGCTGGCGAAGCAGCTCGCCGTGAAGGATGTCACGGTTCTGGCATTGCCGCGCGCGCCGGCGACGCCGCTCGCGGCGTTGCATGCGGGAAGAGCCGCGCAGCGAGCCGTCGGTGCGCAGCTTTTCGCGAGCAACGCGATCAGACGGCTGCGCGCCAGCGTCGGCGAGCCGAGCGCGGTCATCAGCGCGCATCGCAGCCCGGCCTCCCCGGGAGGAGGGGAGCTGCGATTGTCACTGTCGAGTGCGTTCGATCCCCGTCAGGCAGAGGGTTTTCGCTGCCCGATTTTTCCTGCCGACGCGGTCGACGACGTCGTCACCGTGCTGGTCGACCTGCTGCGCGATTGCAGGGTGGGCGACGTGCAGGTCTTGGCCGGCGTGCATCCGGATCGGGATGCCGCGACCGGCGTGCCGCTGCTGTTCAAGGCCGACGCGGTGAATGCGTCGCACGCGACTTCCATTCACTGACGCGCCGCGCTAGCGCGGCTCGGCGCGGCTGACCCTGCCCAAGCCGCTGATCTCCTGCTCAATTTTCGGATCGCCGAGGTAGGTGACCACGCCGGCGCCGGCAATCTCGACTTTCAAAATCTTTCCCGCGTTGACGAGCGCCTTCCCCGCGCCGCTGACCTGCAGCGATGCGCTGTCGCTGACCAGGGCTCCTGCCATGTACGAGCTGGCCCCGGACAGATCGACGAATTGCGAGGTTACCTTGCCCGAAAGCTCGGCTTTCACCGCGCCGGCGCCCTCGAGCCGAAGGCGCGAGGCCTGCAGGTCGCCGATGACCAGCGTGCACGCGCCGGCGAAATCCACGCGCAGGTCTTCGCTTTTGAGGCTGGCCGCGGTGACCGTGACCGATCCGGCCGCTTCGATGCGATCGAGCTGGATGAAGTTGATCACGATGCGCGGCGTGCGCGTCGAGCCGCCGCCGAGCATCCAGTCCCACCACCGGCGCTCCTCGGTGATCTCGATGACGAGCGTGCGACCGCGCACGCTGGTCTCGATATTGCGCAGCGCCTGCGGGGAGGCATCGATGGCGACGCCTTCGACCGACCCCTGCCGGAGGATGACTTCCGCCTGGCCGTCGATCTCGATCCGGCTGAAACCGCTCGCCGCGCGAGTCTCATGGACGGCTTCGGCGGCTTCGGCGCGGGGAACGGCGACGCCCAGGAGTGCGGTAGCGCATAACAGGGCAAGCAGGGATTTCACGGTGGTTTTTCCCGGTCCTCGATAGGGGTTGGATGCGCGCCGGGGCGGGGCGGATTCACCAACCTGACCGGCCATGCGCTCGTCAGCTCCCCGGCTGGGCGACCAGGTCGGCGCGGTAGCGCGCAGCGTTGTCGACATAATGTGCCGCGATGCGGTACAGGCCGGCTACTTCCTCATCGCTCAGCGTGCGTACCACCTTGCCCGGGGACCCCATGACCAGCGAGCGGTCCGGAATCACCTTGCGCTCGGGAATGAGCGTGTTGGCGCCGATCAGGCACTCGCGTCCGATGACGGCGTGATTGAGGATCACGCTCTTGATGCCGATCAGCGATCCCTCGCCGATGCTGCATCCGTGCAGCATGACCAGGTGGCCAACGCTGACCGACGAACCGAGCGTCAGCTTGACTCCCTCGTCGGTATGCAGGATCGAGCCGTCCTGCACGTTCGATCCGCTGCCGAGCATGATCGTGTCGTTGTCGCCGCGGATGACGACGTTGAACCACACCGAGACGCGGTCCTCGACGATGACGTCGCCGATGAGCACCGCGCCCGGTGCGACGTAATGGCCGCCGCCGCGGAACTGCACGCGTCGGGAACCGAGGTCGTAGCGCATGCGCCCGATGATACGGCAGCGCGCGCGGCGGCGGCTATAATGGCCGGGCCTTCTCCCCGGGGTTTCTCCCCTGCATCCGATGAATCTCGATCGCGTTCCCGCCGGCAAGGACGTCCCCAACGACTGCAACGTGATCATCGAGATCCCGATGCGCGGCGATCCGATCAAGTACGAAGTCGACAAGGAAACCGGCGCGCTGT
>JBDTZQ010000055.1:0-17534 GCA_040005035.1 Betaproteobacteria bacterium
ACTCGTCACCGCCGGTGCCGGCGCGGATTTCGAGAAAGATGTTGCGCTCGTCGTTGGGATCACGCGGCAGCAGCACGCTCTGCAGCTCGGCTTCCAGCGTCTCCATGCGCGCCTTCGCCGCCTTGACCTCGTCGTCGCCGAACGCGCGCATCTCCGCGTCCGCCTGCATGTCCTGCGCCGCGCCGAGGTCGCCGTTGGCCTGTTCCCAGTCGCGGTAGAGCGAGACGACCGGAGCGATCTCGGCGTGTTCGCGCGAGAGCGCACGGAAGCGGTCGAGATCGCGTGTGACGTCTTCCGCCGCCAGCGCGGAGTCGAGCTCGTGCAGGCGGGCGGCGAGTTGGGTGAGCTTGTGGGCGAGGGATGGTTTCATGGTGACGCATTCGTTCGTATAACGGCGCGCAACGATGCGCGCCGCCGAAGGATCGATGCGTCAGCTAATCGCCATCGGAGAGCTGGTAGACGCGGTGGATCAGCAGCAGCAGCTCGGCGCGCTCGGCTTCGCCCGCCTGGTTGAGCGCCTGCGTCGGCGCGTGCAGGAACTTGTTGGTCAGCCCGCGCGCGAGCTGCTCCAGCACTTGGTCGGGCGGCGTGCCACCCGCCAACATGCGCCGGGCGCGCTCGAGCTCGACAGCGCGCAGCTGGTCGTGATGACCGTGCAGCGCGGTGATGGTCGGAACCACCGTGCGTCCTTCCAGCCATTGCAGGAAACTGCGCACCTGGTCGGTGATCAGCGACTCGGCTTCGCGCACCGCCTCGACGCGCACCTGAAGGTTGTCCTTGACGATGTTGGCGAGGTCGTCGACGGTGTAGAGGAAGACGTCGTCGAGCTTCGCCGCCTCGGGCTCGACGTCGCGCGGCACCGCGAGGTCGACAATGAGCATCGGTGCATGACGCCGCGCCTTGATCGCGCGCTCGAGCATTCCCTTGCCCAGGATCGGCAGCGAGCTCGCCGTCGAAGTGACGATGATGTCGAAACCGGAAAGACGATCGGGCAGCTCGGCGAGTGTGATCGCGTCGGCGCCGAAGCGCGAGGCGAGCTGCGCACCACGCTCGAGCGTGCGATTGGCGACCGTAATCGAGCGCGGTTTTTTGCCCGCGAAGTGCGTGGCGGCGAGATCGATCATGTCGCCTGCGCCCACCAGCAGCACGCGCTGCTCGGAGATGGACGGGAAAATGCGCTCGGCGAGCTTCACCGCGGCGGCCGCCATCGAGATCGACGCGCTGCCGATGTCGGTGCTGCTGCGCACGTCCTTGGCCACCGCGAAGGTGCGCTGAAACAGCCGCTGCAGCACGAGACCGATCGACCCCGCCGCTTCGGCCGTCTTCACCGCATGCTTCATCTGTCCCAGGATCTGCGGCTCGCCCAGGACCATCGAATCGAGGCCACTGGCAACCCGAAAAGCGTGCGCGACGGCTTTTTCGTGTGGCAGGGTGTACAGGTGCGGCAACAGCGTGGACTTCGGAACGTGGTGAAAATCGGCGAGCCAATCGCCTACCGGAGCGGCGTCGTTGGCGTTGAAGTACACCTCGGTGCGATTGCAGGTCGACAGGATCGCCGCCTCCTTCGCGCGCTGCTTGCCGACGAGGTCGCGCAACGCCTGTCCCAGCGTCTCGAGCTGGAACACGACCTGCTCGCGAACTTCGAGCGGTGCGGTCGTATGGTTGAGGCCGAGGGCGTAGATAGGCATCGCTGGCGGCGGGCTGGCGACTCACGAAGGGTGAGCGGTGGGCTACGTAAGCCGCTGATAGTGTACCGCAAAGGGCGTTGCTAAGCCTTGAAGAACTCCTGCCGACCGCCGAGCCAGCGCTCGAGGTGGGCCCTCGCCGCCTCGGGCTCGCGTCGGAGCAGCTCGTCGGCGGCGTCGCGCGCCTGCTCGATGATCTTCACGTCGCGATCGAGGTCCGCGAAGCGCAGCAGCGGGACCCCCGATTGCCGCGCTCCCAGGAATTCGCCGGGCCCGCGGATCAGCAAGTCCTGGCGCGCGATCTCGAAGCCGTCGGTATGCTCGTAGATGACCTTGAGCCGCGCCTTGGCGAGATCCGACATCGGCTCCTCGAAAAGCAGAACGCACACGCTTTCTTCCGCGCCGCGGCCGACGCGCCCGCGCAGCTGATGAAGCTGCGCGAGGCCGAAGCGCTCGGCGTGCTCGATCACCATGAGCGATGCGTTCGGCACGTCGACGCCGACTTCGATCACGGTGGTCGCGACCAGCACATTGACCTCGCCGCGCACGAAGCCGTCCATGACCTCCGATTTTTGCTTCGGCTTCATGCGTCCATGCAGCAGCCCAACCTTGGAGAGCGGAAGCGCCGCGGTCAGCTCGGCGTGCAGCGCGACCGCGGTCTGCAGCTCGAGCTTTTCGGACTCTTCGATCAGCGGACACACCCAGTACACCTGACGCCCGTCGGCAGCCAGCTTGCGCACGCGCTCGACGATCTCGGCGCGTCGTCGCTGGCTGACCAGCCGCGTGACGACCGGGGTGCGCCCAGGCGGCATCTGGTCGATCACCGACACGTCGAGGTCGGCGTAAAAGCTCATCGCCAGCGTCCGCGGGATGGGCGTCGCGCTCATCATGAGCTGATGCGCGTCGCCGATGCCCTTCTGCCGCAACGCGAGCCGTTGCGCCACGCCGAATCGGTGCTGCTCGTCGACGATGGCGAGCCCGAGCTTCGGCACCGTGACCGCGTCCTGAAAGAGCGCATGCGTGCCGATGGCGAGATGCGCCGCGCCGCTCTGCACCGCTTCGAGCGCCTTCCTGCGCTCCTTCGCAGGCAGTCCACCCGACATCCACGCGATCTCGATCGGCAAACCGTCGAGCCACGCCGACAGCTTTCGATAATGCTGCTCGACCAAGATTTCGGTGGGTGCCATGAACACCACCTGAAATCCCGACTCGATCGCCTGCAGCGCCGCGATCGCGGCGACGATGGTCTTGCCGCTGCCGACATCGCCCTGCAGCAAACGCTGCATCGGTATGCCGCGGGCAAGGTCGCGACGGATCTCGCCGATGACGCGCGATTGGGCGCGGGTGAGCACGAAGGGCAGGCGCAGCATGAGCGTCCGGGTGAGTGAGCCGTCGCCGATGAGCCGGGGCGCCTTTCGGCGCGCCCGCGCCCGGCGATGGATTTTCAGCGACAGCTGCTGCGCCAGGAGCTCGTCGAATTTGAGCCGCGTCCACGCCGGGTGCGTGCGCTCGTCTAGCGCGGCTTGAGCGGCGTCGGTGGGCGGCTCGTGCAGATAGCGCACCGCCTGCGCGAATCCCCACAATCGGCGCGGCTCGCGCGTCCACGGCGGCAGCGTCTCGCCGAGCAGCGCCGGATCCGCCGAGAGCGCGCGCAGCACGCGCTTGCGCAGCGTGTCCTGCGATAGTCCCGCGGTCGTGGGATACACCGGCGTCAGCGTGTTCGGCAGCGCTTCGTCGGGTGATACGACGTGAAACGCCGGATGCACCATCTCCAGCCCGAAATGGCCGTCGCGCACTTCACCGAAAGCGCGTATGCGCCGGCCGGCGGCGAGCGACTTCTGGTGATTCGGGTAGAAATGGAAAAAGCGAAGCACCAGCTGCGCCTCGCCCTGCCCGAGGAGGCACACCAGCTGGCGGCGTCCGCGGTACTGGATCTCGGTGTTGACGACCGTCGCCTCCACCTGCGCCGTCGCTCCCGCCGCAAGCGCATCGAGCGCGATGACCTGCGTGCGGTCCTCGTAGCGCAACGGCAAATGCAGCACGAGATCCTGCTCGCGCGCGATGCCGATGCGCGCAAGTTTGTCCTCGATCGTGTTGCCGGCTTTCGCCGCGTCGCTGGCCGGTTTTTTCGCCGCCACGCTAAGGCGCTACTGACCCTTGCTGTCGTCGAACATCGGACGCGCGCCAGGCGACGCCTGACCGCTGGCGGGCTGCACGATCATCACGCCTTCGATCTCCACGCGCGCGTCCTTGGGCAGCGCAGCGACCTGGTAGGTCGCGCGCGCCGGGTACGGTGCGGCGAAGCTCGACGCGAGTATTTCGTTGACCGACTTGAAGTCGCTCATGTCGGCGAGCAGCAGCGTCATCTTGACGATGTCGTCGAGCGAACCCCCGGCGGCTTCGGCGACCGCGCGCAGGTTGGCGACGACCTGCCGCGCCTGAGCCTGCACGCCGTCGCGAAGGTTGCCGGTGGTGGGATCGAGACCTATCTGGCCCGACAGGTACACCGTGTTGCCGGTGCGCACCGCCTGCGAATACGGGCCGATCGCGGCGGGCGCGGCACTGGTCTGGATGATGTTCTTGGCCATGCGGGCCTCCTTGAAGCGCTCTCGCCGAATCTAGCACGTAATGCGCGCGGCCTAGCCTCGAAGCGCGCCTAGTGCTCCACCGCCAGCCCCGCCGCGATCCACGCGTCGATTCCACCGTGAAGCGGTCGAATGCGCTTGTAGCCGAGCTTGAGCAGCGACTGCGCCACTTTCACCGCGGTCGCCTCGTTGGGGCACGCGCAATAGACGACGACCTCGCCGTCGGCCGGCACGCCGTCGAAACTCTCGCGGATCTTCTGCATGTCGATGGTGCGCGCGCCGGGAATGCGCCCGGTCGCTGCCTGCGTCAGCGGCGAGCGCACGTCGACGATGGCGTTGATCTTGTTGTCGTCGATGAGCATGCGAAGCTCGTCGACCGAGACGCGGTCCATGCGCAGCTTTTTCACGAACATGCGCCGGCGATACCACTTGACCAGCGCCCACACCGTGAAGCCCGCGATCACCAGCACGAGCCCGGCCTTGCCGAGTGACTTGAGCGTGTTCATCGCGTCGTCGACCGCATCGCGGAAAAGATAGCCGAGCGCCACGCCGACGCTCACCCAGAGCGCCGCGCCGATCGCGTCGAACAGGACGAACAGCGCATAGCGCAGCCGGATCGCGCCGGCCATTGCCGTGGCGACCGACGCGAAGCCGGGGATGAACTTCGCGACCAGCATCGACGCGGGGCCGAACCGCTCGAAGATCGTTTCGGTCTGGCGCACGCAGCCATCGGGGGAGAGCGAGACGCGGCACAGCGTGCGAAGTATCGACACTCCGAAGCGCCTGCCCGCCAGATACCAGCCCGTGTCGGCGACGAGCGCGGCAGCCACGCCGACGGCGACGAGCTGCCACAACGGGTTACCCCCCATCGCGGCGTACGCGCCCGCGACGATGAGCACCGGATAGGCCGGCACGGGCAACCCCGCCTGCAGCGCGAGCACGTTGACGAAAATGAGCCCCAGACCGTACTGCTGCAGCAACATGATGAGGTGGTTCATGGTTCGGATCTGTCCGGAGGGTTCGTCGGCGCGACCGCATGCGCCTTACAGCGCCATCAGAGATATTGGGGCTGCCGCTGCGCCTCGCAAGAGGTCGCGGTGCCGCGCCTGGTGTGGCCGCGCTGCGGGTACGGTATAATCATGCGCCTGAAGGGGACGTAGCTCAGCTGGGAGAGCGCCGCGTTCGCAATGCGGAGGTCGTGAGTTCGATCCTCATCGTCTCCACCAGAAAAAGCCAAGGCCGACGGTTCTGCCGTCGGCCTTGTTGTTTGTGAGGGCCATCCCGAATTCGAAGGCACGATGACTTCATCGCGACGCGCGGTACGTCTGCACCGGTTCTTCGAGCTCGCGATCCTCTTCAAGGGACTCGACGGCCTGCTCCAGACTATCGCGGGAATCGCGCTGCTCTTCGTGCCGCTGCGCTCCATCTACAGCCTGGTCACGTTCCTTACCGCTCGCGAGCTGGCGGACGATCCCGACGCGTGGCTCGCCAATACCGTCCAACACGCGGCGGACGCGCTCTCACCAGGGTCGAAGAATTTCGCGAGCGCCTACCTGATCAGCCACGGCGTGGTGAAGCTCTTCCTCGTCTACGCGCTGTGGCGGGAAAAGCTGTGGGCATTCCCGGTGGCGCTCGCGTTCATCGGCGGCTTCATCGCCTACCAGCTCTATCGTGTCGCGCATACGCATTCGATCACGCTCGTCGTATTCACCGTGATCGACTTGATCGTGTGCTGGCTGGTATGGCGAGAGTACGTCGCGCGGCGCCAACTTGCGCACTGAACCCGGCGGAGAAAACATCTTGGAATCGAATAATATTTGTGCGGTTGCTTACACGAGTGCACAATTGGCACGTGACGGGCTTACTTTGAGTCGCTACCTCGCATTCGCGGCCGCCATCGCGTCGATCGCGTCGGCCGGCATCGCCCATGCGCAAGCGCCGCAGCCTGCGCAACCGGGGAATCCGCAGCCCCCGGCCATCACGTCGCCCGCGTCCTCACCGAGCGCGTGGGACGCGCCAGAGCCGTGGCGCACCGACCGCTTCTATCTCGAAACGAGCCTCTGGACGACGCATTTCAACTCCGACCCCGCGCACGACGACCATCAGAACCTGATTCTCGGCGAGTGGAACATCACCGAGCAGTGGCTCGTCGGCGCGTCGATCTTCGACAACTCGTTCGGCCAGTCGTCGCAATACGTCTACGGCGGATTTCGCTTCCGGCCATTCGAGAGTGCGCAGCCGCTGTACTTCAAGATCTCGGCGGGGCTCGTGCATGGCTACACCGGGGAGTTCAAGAACAAGATCCCGCTGAACAATTCCGGCATCGCCCCGGTGATCGTGCCTTCGGTGGGTTATTGCATCAATCGCTTCTGCTCGGAACTGGTCCTTTTCGGCACGGCCGGCGCGCTCCTCACCTTCGGGGTGACGATTCCCTAGCGGGCCTGCGGGTAGCCGCTGCAGCGAAGGCGCTGCGCCAACGCAATGGCAGGTGCGATAATCGCGCGCAACCCGCCATGCGCCTATCGCCATGCCTTCGACACGCCGACGCCTCGTCATGCCCACTCGCGCGCGCACTTCCACGCGCACCCTCATCGTGACGGTCATTGTCAGCGTCGTCGCAACACTGGCGGCGGTGCTGCTGTTCGTCAACCTGACGACCGGCGAAAAGCGCATCAAGCAGAAATTCGCGCACCTCTACGCCGTACACGACCCGCAGTTCCTGCGCACGATGGGCGTGCTGCTCGGACCCGCGATCCTCGAGGGCAACCGCTTCGAGGTCCTGCAGAACGGCGACCAGATATTTCCGCCGATGCTCGACGCGATCAGGCATGCCCGCAAGACGATCAATTTCGAGACCTACATCTACTGGTCGGGTGCGATCGGCAAGGAATTCGCCGACGCCCTTTCGGATCGCGCGCGCGCCGGTGTCAAGGTCAGTGTGCTGCTCGACTGGCTGGGCAGCGGAAGAATGGACAAGGCGCTGCTCGACCAAATGGAATCCTCCGGCGTGCGCATCAAGCGCTTTCACGAGCCGCGCTGGTACAACCTCGACAAGCTCAACAACCGGACGCACCGGAAGATACTGGTCGTCGACGGTCACGTCGGATTCACTGGCGGCGTCGGCATCGCACCCGAGTGGACGGGCAAGGCGCAGGATCCGGATCACTGGCGCGACACGCACTTTCGCGTCGAGGGGCCTGTCGTCGCGCAAATGCAGTCGGTGTTTTCGGACAACTGGGTCAAGGCGACGGGGGACGTATTGCACGGCGACACGTATTTTCCGCCGCTCGCACCCGTGGGCGCAGGCAAGGCACAAATCTTCGCGAGCTCGCCGTCGGGCGGAAGCGAGAGCATGGAGCTCATGTACGTGCTGGCGTTTACCGCGGCGGAGAAGTCGATCGACCTCGAAATGGCGTATTTCGTGCCCGACGAGCTCTCGCGCGACGTGATCGTCGACGCGATCAAGCGCGGCGTGCGCGTCCGGATCATCGTCCCAGGCCCGCACAACGATGCCGAGACGGTGCGCCATGCCTCGCGCGCGAGCTGGGGAGACCTGCTGCAAGCCGGCGTGCAGATTTATGAATTCCAGCCGACCATGTTCCATTGCAAGGTCATGATCGTCGACGGACTGATGATCTCGGTGGGATCGACCAACTTCGACGACCGATCCTTCCGGCTCAACGACGAGGCGAATCTCAACATCTTCGACGAGCCTTTCGCCGCTCGGCAGACCGAGATTTTCGAGCAGGACCTGGCGCGCTCGCGGCGCGTCACCCACGGCGAATGGCTGGAACGTCCCTTTACCGAGAAGCTGTGGGGCTACGCGGCGCGCCTGCTAGGCCCGCAGCTCTAACGCCGCTTTACGCCGCTACGTGGAGGCGTGTTTCGCGCTCGCGATGTCGAGTGCGCGCCGGGCATCGGCGTCGAGCTCCAGCCGCGCCGCGGCGACCAGCTCGTCGAACTGCTGCACCGACGTCGCGCTGACTATCGCTGCGCTCACCCCCGGCCGCCCCATCACCCACGCCAGCGCGACGCGTGTCGGCGACGCGCCCAGACGTTGCGAAACCTGGTCGAGCGCCGCGAGAATGCGCTCGCCTCGCGGGTTGAGATACTTCTCCATGCCCTGTCCGCGCGGGCTTTTCGAGAAGTCGGCCCTGGACCGGTACTTTCCGGTCAGGAAGCCCGCCGCCAGCGAAAAGTAGGTGATGACTCCGATGCCTTCCCGGATGCAGATCTCCTGCAGCGGCCCCTCGTAGGTGTCGCGATCGCAGAGGTTGTAGAGCGGCTGCATCGTCTCGTAGCGCGGGTAGCGCTTCGCGGCGCTGATCGCGAGCGCTTCCGCCAAGCGCGTCGCGCTCAGGTTCGACGCTCCGATGGCTTTGACCTTGCCCTGCTCTACCAGCCTCGCGTACGCATCGAGCGTCTCGTCGAGCGGCGTGGCTGCGTCGTCCCAATGCGATTGGTAGACGTCGATCGCGTCGACCTGCAGGCGCCGCAGCGACTGCTCCACCGCCTTCATGATGTAGTCGCGGCGCAGGCACTTGTAGCCCAGTCCCATGTCCGAGCCGACCTTGGTCGCGATGACGACATCGTCGTGGCGTCCGCGGTTCGCGACCCAGCGGCCGATGATGGTCTCGGATTCGCCGCCGACGTGTCCGGTGGCCCAGCGCGAGTACGAATCGGCGGTGTCGATGAGGTTGAAGCCGGCGTCGACGAACGCGTCGAGCAGGCGAAATGACGTCGGCTCGTCGACGGTCCAACCGAACACGTTGCCGCCGAACGCCAGCGGTCCGACGAGAAACCCCGAGCGGCCCAGCGGTCGCTTTTCCATCGTCGCTCCCGGCTAGGTTAGCGCCGGTCCTTTCGTGCGTGCGATCCACCGGGGACCGAGCTCAGCAAGGTCCGTGATGCCCAGCATCGCCATGTCGCGACGAATTTCCTGTTGCAGAAGCGCAATGCCGTGGCGAACGCCGGCCTCGCCGCCGATCGCTGCTGCGTAGAGGAACGGACGCGCCACGAACACGAATCGCGCGCCCAGCGCGAGCGCCTTGAGCACGTCGGTGCCGCGGCGCACGCCGCAGTCCATCATCACCGGAATATCGGGACACGCGGCGACAATGCCGGGAAGCACGCGCAGCGGCGAGACTGCGCCGTCGAGCTGACGGCCTCCATGGTTGGAAACGATGATGCCGTCCACGCCTGCATCGCGCGCAAGCCTGGCATCTCCGACGTCGAGCAATCCCTTGATGACGAGCGTGCCTTTCCACATCCGGCGGATCAGCTCGAAGTGCGCCCATGTCAAGTTGCCGCGATCGGAGTAGTCGCGCAATACGTTCGGCGAGAGGATCGGTGGGCCACGCGTCGCGTCATTGTTCTCGAAATACGGCATGCCGTGGAGCAGCAGCGTGCGCAGGAACGAGCCGACGAGCCAGCGCGGACGCGTGATACCGTCCCACGCCAATCGCAACGAGGGACGCAACGGCGTCGAGAAACCCGAGCGGATATTGTTCTCGCGGTTGCCGGCCACCTGCGAATCGACGGTCACCACCAACGTCTCATAGCCGGCGCGCGCGACGCGCTCGACAAGGGCCGTGATGCGCGCGGTATCGCCCGGAACGTACGCCTGGAACCATGTCGCGGGCGCCGCTCGCGCCACATCCTCCAGGCGAATCAGCGACGAGCCGCTCAGGATCATCGGCACACCCATGTCGGCCGCGGCGCGCGCCAGCACGATGTCGCCGCGGTACGCTGAGAGTGAGGTGATACCCATTGGAGCGATGCCGAAGGGTGCCGCCCAGGTCTTGGCGAAAAGCGTGGTTTGCTGCGATCGCGCGGAGACGTCGGTCAGCACGCGCGGGACGAATCCAAGTTCGGCAAACGCGGCGCGGTTGTCCACGAGCGACGCGTTGGTCTCGACTGCGCCGGAGACGTATCCGAATATGGGTCGTGGCAGGAAGCGACGCGCTTTTTGCTCGAAGTCGTCGAGGCAGAGAACGTCGCGAAAGCGCCGCGCGTCGGCGGTGCTGTCGAATGTGGCACTGCCCTCGCCGCCCGGCACGTCGCCCGACTGAGGTGCAGCGGCGGGACTAACCAGCGGCGGCGTACTGGTGCTCACGGCAAGGGCGACCGGTAATCATGGATCGGCGAATCGTACGTTCACCGCTGGATCACCGCAAGCATCGCCCCGTCGCAGGTGCGGCTTACGTCGCCTGTTCTACCGCCTCGTCGAGCACGCGGTCGAGCGCGTGTGCTAGCGCCTGATCGACGCGCTCGATCCAGACGAAACGCAGTTGATCGCGCGCGTCGGCCGGAATGTCCTCGAGATCGCGGCGATTGCGCTCAGGCAGCATCACCGTCCCGATGCCGGCGCGCAACGCGGCTAGCACTTTTTCCTTGACGCCGCCGATGGGCAGCACCAGCCCGCGCAGGCTGATTTCTCCGGTCATCGCAACATCGGTGCGAACCGAGCGGCCCGTGAAAAGCGAGGCGAGCGCCACGAACATCGCCACACCGGCGCTCGGGCCGTCCTTGGGTGTTGCGCCGGCCGGCACGTGCACGTGCACGTCGGACTTCCCGAGGATCTCGGCGTCGATGCCGAGATCTCCGGCACGTGCCTTTACCAGCGACAGCGCCGCCTGCGCGCTTTCCTTCATCACTTCGCCCAGCTGTCCGGTAAGAATGAGCTTGCCGGCGCCGGGCATGCGCGCGGCCTCGACGAACAGGATGTCGCCACCCACCGGTGTCCAGGCAAGTCCCGTCGCCACGCCCGGAACCGCGGTGCGCATGGCGACTTCCGACTCGAAAATATGCGCGCCCAGGATGGAGTGCAGCTCGCTCGCGCCGATATGCACGTGCTCGCTGCGGCCTTCCGCGATGCGCACCGCGACGTTGCGAAATACCTTGCCGATCTCGCGCTCGAGATTGCGCACGCCTGCCTCGCGGGTGTAGTCGTCGATGATCGCCGCCAGCGCGTCGTCGCCGAACTCGCATTGACCGGCCGCAAGGCCGGTGGCCTCGAGCTGGCGCGGCACCAGGTAGCGGCGCGCGATCTGCAGCTTCTCCTGCGCGGTGTACCCCGGCAGCTGGATGACCTCCATGCGATCGCGCAACGGCCCGGGAATGGTGTCGAGTACGTTGGCCGTGCAGATGAACATGACGCCCGACAGGTCGAAAGGCACGCCGAGATAGTTGTCGCGGAAGGTCGAGTTCTGCTCCGGGTCGAGCACCTCGAGCAGCGCCGACGACGGGTCGCCGTGAAAGCCTCCCGCGCCGAGCTTGTCGACTTCGTCGAGCATGAGCACGCAGTTGCGGGTTCCCACCTTGCGCAGGCTCTGGATGATGTTGCCCGGCAGCGAGCCGATGTAGGTGCGCCGATGCCCGCGGACCTCGGCCTCGTCGTGCACGCCACCCAGGCTCACGCGCGCGAACTTGCGCCCGGTCGCCTTGGCGATGCTCTGGCCGAGCGAAGTCTTGCCGACGCCGGGCGGGCCGACGAAGCACAGGATCGGACTCTTGCCCGACGGGTTGAGCTTGCGCACCGCGAGGTATTCGAGGATGCGCTTCTTGATCTTTTCCAGGCCGTAGTGATCCTCGTCGAGGATACGACGTGCGTCGACGATCTCGATCTCGGTCCTGACATCGGCCGCCCACGGCAGCTCGATGAGCCAGTCGAGGTACGTGCGCACCATCGAATACTCGCCGGCGCCCTCCGGCATGCGCTCAAGCCGTTTCAACTCCTTGCGCGCCTGCTTCTCGACTTCCTCGGGCATCTTCGCTTCGGTGATCGCGCGGTCGAGCTCGGCGATCTCGGCGACGGTGTCGTCGCCCTCGCCGAGCTCCTTCTGGATGGTGCGAAGCTGCTCGCGCAGCAAGTGCTCGCGGTTGCGGTCGCCGATCGACTCGCGCGTGCGCTCGTCGATTTCGCGCGACACCTTGAGCACCTCGATGCGGTGCGTGAGCATCTCGAGCAGCCTGTCGATACGCTGCCTCAGGTCGAACATCTCCAGCAGCGCCTGCTTCTCCTCGACGCCGACGTCGATGACGCCGGCGATGAAATCGGCGAGGCGCGAAGGACCCTCGACGTTCTGGAGGGCGGCGATCAGCTCCTCCGGAACCTGCGGCAGCAGGCGCAGGATCTCCAGCGCGCGCTGTTTCAGGTTGTGCGCACGGCCTTCGATCTCGCTGGTGATCTGCGCCGGCTCCTCGATGAGCTGCACGCGGGCGAGCGTCATCGGATAGCCCTCGAGAAACTGCAACACGCGAAAGCGCTGCTCGCCCTGGCAGATGGCGTGATGCGCGCCGTCGTTTGCACTGACGTAGCGCAGGATGCTGGCCGTGCTCCCGACCCAGTGCAGGTCGTCCGGTCCGGGCTGCTCGACCTCGCGCTTGCTCTGAAGCAGGATGCCCACGGGGCGCTGCTGTCGCACCGCTTCGGCCACCGCTGCCCGTGCGCGCTCGCGGTCGACTACCAGAGGGACGACCATGCCGGGAAAGAGCACGAGATTGCGCACCGGCACGATGACCATCGCATCCTCGGGAATCGCGCGCGGCGCCACGCCTTCGCGGTCGCGCGATTGCGGCGCCAGCGCGTCGAGCTTCTGGGCGTCTACGCGCAGGCTGCCGAGGGCGGGTGTCGTCTTGTTCACGTCGATCCTTTCACAACTCGGTGGAAACAAACCAAGTACCGACGGCGCCCACGGGCTGTGGCGACCCGTCTCAGGACTGGGCGTTGGCGCGAATCCAGCTCACAAGCGCGGGAAGTTGCATCGCACCCGACTGGCGCGCGACTTCGCGGCCGTTGCGAAATGCGATCAGCGTCGGGATGCCGCGGATGCCGAAGCGCGCGGAGATGTCCTGCGCCTCGTCGCTGTTGACCTTGGCCAGGCGGATGCCCGGCGCCAGTTGCGCGGCGGCCTGCTCGAAGGCGGGCGCCATGGCGCGGCACGGGCCACACCAGGGGGCCCAGAAATCCACGACGACCGGCAGGTCATTGCCGGCGATATGGCGATCGAAGCTTGTGCTGTCGAGCTCGATCGGTGAGGCGCTCAACAGCGCTGACTTGCACTGGCCGCATACGGGCCGGCCATCGAGCCGCTCGCGCGGTACGCGGTTGCGGGTCTCGCAGTTCGCACACACCACATGCACCATCTCGCTCATAAGGCGAAAAATGCGGCCGATCGACGAGGAATCAAGGCCGCGCTCGCCGCGGCCCCGAGCGGTGATCCAAGCTACGCGGAGCGCTGCACGCCGCTTCGATTCTCCAGAATCCGCACGATGCGCGCGCCGGCGTTGCCGGCGCCGAAGGGTGCTGCCGTATCAATGGGCAGCGCGGGTCCCCGCGCCTTCGCCAGCGCCTGCGTCGCGACGTTCACCAGGGTTCCACGCCGCACGTCGGCGAGCTCGACCCAGCCGGTGGCCAGCGCCTCTGGTCGCTCAGTGTTGATGCGCGGCACGACCATCGCCACCCCGAGGTGCGGAGCTTCTTCCTGAATGCCGCCGGAGTCGCTGATGATCAGCGCCGCCCTGCGCGCCACGGCGATGAAATCCCGGTAGGGCATCGTGCCCGTGATCTCGCAGCGCTCGAGCCACCGCAGGCGGCGCCGCACCGGCGCGATGATGCGCGGGTTGGCATGCAACGGGAACACGACGTGCAGGCGGGGATCGAGCTTGCATAGCTGAATCAGCGATTCGCAAAGCAGCTCCGCGCCGCGGTCGTAGTTTTCGCTGCGGTGGAGCGTCACCAGCAGTGTGCTTCGTGGCTCGTCCTCGTCGACTGGCGCGCCAAGGTCGCGCAGCGCGCGAAACAGCGTGTCGATGCCGGGAGATCCCACTTGGTAGATCGAGTGCAGGTCGACGCCGTCACCCACCAGGTTCGATACCGCGGTCTTGCACGAGGCAAAGTGCATTTGCGCGTAGCGCGTGATTTCCCGGCGCAGCCATTCCTCCGGGAAGGGGGTCATCGAATTGTCGGTGCGCAAGCCTGCTTCGATATGGGCGACGCTGACCCCCTCGGCATGACCCGCGCGGGCTGCGGCGTAGCTCGTGGGCGTATTGCCGGCGACGACGACCACGGCGGGCCCGATGCGTCTCACCGCCTCCCGGATCCCGCGCTCGAGGTGGTCGCATGCCGGCTGGAGGTGTGTGAACGCCGGCATCGCGTCGAGGTCCACGGTGCGGCGCACGCTGAACTCCGCGAACGACGACCGAACGACCTCCGGCTGCTGCCCACTGTTCAGTACAACTGGAGTGAGCAGCTCGGACCGGCCCAGCGCCCGGGCGACCGGCGCAAGCTTGATGCACTCGGGTCGGCTGCCTGCGACCAGCAGTACGACCGCGCGCGCGCCGCCGCGGACCAGCTCCAGTGCAGGACCCAGTGACACATCGCCCCCGCTTCGAAGTCCGGCGTCGCGTCACTCCGCGATGCTGCGTCCGGACGGATCCGGCCGGTGACACGCGCGACGCCCTTCGTCGGACTGGCGCCACCGGCCTGCATGCATCCCCGCGCCTGGCCGGGACGTCCGGTCAGGCGCTTTGTACGACGCAAAGCATCGCGGCGGCCCCGCGAAAAGTCAACGGGGCCGGTCTGCCCGGGGCTGCCGCCGGGAGGGGTGAGGGTTAGCGCTTACCCGCGCGTGGCGGATTGCCGCCTGGCTTGGCCGCAGTAGCGGTCTTGGCACGGCTCAAGCCCTTGGCTTCGGCCGCCTGCATTTCCTTGGCCTCGGCGTCGGAACGAGGCGCTGCATCGTGCGCTGCCTTGTCCACGTCCGCCGTCTTCAGGAATTTCCTGGTTCGCTCGTTGTAGTCGCGGGTGGCAGCATAGTTGCCTTCCCCGTGTACGTTGTCCTTGCCGGTGCTATCGGTACTCTTTGTGCCCATTGCCGCTCCTTTGCGAAAAGTCGCGATCAGACTCTGCGCCACGGTGGCCGGCCCGTGTATAGGCCGCGGGCCGATCCTTTTGTGGGAGCGCTTCCTACGTCGCGGCTGCGCTGCTATCGAAACACGACCGTTTTCATGCCGTTGAGAAACACCCGATGCTCGAGGTGGTACTTCACGGCGCGCGCCAGCGCCTGGCATTCGACGTCGCGACCCAGCGCGATCAGATCCTCGGCGCGCATGTTGTACTCCACCCGCGCCACTTCCTGCTCGATGATCGGGCCCTCGTCGAGTTCCGGCGTCACGTAATGCGCGGTCGCGCCGATGACTTTGACGCCGCGCGCATGCGCCTGGTGGTACGGCTTGGCGCCCTTGAAGCTGGGCAGGAACGAGTGATGGATGTTGATGGCGCGTCCCTTGAGGCGCGCGCACAGCGACGCGGACAGAACCTGCATGTAGCGCGCCAGCACCACCAGCTCGGCGCGCTGCTCGTCGATGAGCGCCAGCAGGCGCGACTCCTGCTCGGCCCTGGTCTGCGCGCTCACCGGCAGGTGGACGAACGGCACGGCGTACGACGCCGCCAGCGACGCAGCCTCCGGATGATTGGAGACGATCGCCACCGGCGTCATCGGCAGCCAGCCGACCTTGTGACGGTACAGCAGATCGTTGAGGCAGTGATCGAAGCGCGATACCAGGATGAGCACGCGCGGCTTGTCGAAGGCATCGTGCATCTGCCAATCCATCGCGAAGCGGCCGCCGATCGCGTCGAACGCGCTGGCCAGCTCGTCGTGGCCCACATAAGGAGGCAGCGACTCGAACAGCACGCGCATCATGAAGCGCTCGGTGTCGAGGTCGCCGAACTGCGCGCTGTCGATGATGTTGCAGCGGCGCTCGGCGAGGAAAGTTCCGACGGCGCCGACGATGCCGGGCGCGTCACGGCAGGAAAGCGTCAGTACGAAGCGACGTGCTGCGGATGCGGAAGGGGGATTCATGAAGGATGTCGTTGTATCACAGTGCGGGCGGGGCAAAGAAAAGCCGGCATCGCGCCGGCTTTTCGCTACTGCATTGGCGAAGCGTCAGGCTGCCGCCTGCGTGAGCGTCCCGCTCTGGTAGTCGCGCATCGCCTGGTCGATCTCCTCGCGCGTGTTCATCACGAAGGGACCGTATTGCACGATCGGCTCGAGCAATGGCTTGCCGGCAAGCAGGATCATCCTGCCACCCTCGGGTCCGCCCGAGAGCTCAACGCGATCACCGTCGGAAAGTATCCCGGCGCCGTGCGTGTTCACATGGCGAGTGGCGCCCTCCGGGCCCGCGTCGACGCTGCCTTCGAACGGATAGACGAATGCGTGATAGCCCGGGGAGAGCGCATGCGAAAAACGCGCTCCCGGCGCGAGCTCGATGTCGAAGTACAGCGGATCGGTGGTCACACCCTGAATCGGGCCTGGCGTTTTCACGCCGTTCGCGTCGAGGGTTCCCGCGATCACCTTCACCGTCACGCCGTCGCCAACGCGCGCCACCGGAATCTCATCGGGCTGGATGTCGCGATATCCCGCGGGCTTCATCTTCTCCTTGGCGGGGAGGTTGATCCACAGTTGGAAGCCGCGCATGCGGCCCGATTCCTGCTGGGGCATTTCCGAATGGATGATGCCGCGCCCCGCGGTCATCCATTGCACGCCGCCGCCCTTCAGGTCGCCGGTGTGACCGAGGTGGTCCTCGTGACGCATGTGGCCGTCGAGCATGTAGGTCACGGTCTCGAAGCCGCGGTGCGGATGCGCCGGAAAGCCGGCGATGTAATCGTCGGCGCTGTCGGTGGAGAAATGGTCGAGCATCAGAAACGGGTCGACGCGCGCCCACGCCGACTGGCCGATGCTGCGGCGAAGCTTTACGCCGGCGCCGTCGGAGGTGGGGATCGAATCGATGATGCGCTGGATCGTGCGTGTGGTCATGGTGGCCTCTCCTGTCCGGCGCATATGAGGCCGCGGAGCATGAAATCAACCACGCTGCAGCGCGCCCGCTCCGAGCGGTGCCTAGGTCAGCAGCTTAAGTCAGCAGCCTAAGTCAGCAAAGTGAGCGCGTGCGCGTCGGACGCCGCGCCGGGCTCCGCGCCGTGCAGCCGGCTGTTCCTCGACACCGACGCCAGCAGGTATTCCATCTGGTCGGCGAGGATGCGGCGGTTGCGCAGGATGAAATGCTCGTGCCGGTCGGGGACGTACGGCACGTAGAGCAGCGGCATCCCCGCCTGCTCGGGCGAGCGGCTGCCCTTGCGCGTGTTGCAGCGCCGGCACGCGGTGACGGTGTTGGTCCAGCTGTCGCGTCCGCCGCGCGCCACCGGCTTGACGTGGTCGCGCGACAATTCGCGGGTCATGTGGCGCTCGCCGCAATACGCGCACAG
>JBDTZQ010000188.1:0-5163 GCA_040005035.1 Betaproteobacteria bacterium
GGTGGCGCCGCGCGGCGCGCGCGACAAAGTCGCCGAGATCGTGCCGGTCGATGCCTGCGAGCCGTCCTTTGGCGATCCGGCTGTGAAGTTCCTTCCCGTCGCGGGCACCGACGAGCGCGAGGGGGCACTGCTCGTTCGTCGCGCCAAGGGGACGACGCTGGTGGTCAACGACCTGATCGGCAACATCCGCGACGCTCACGGGTTCGGCGGATGGCTGCTGCGCAAGATGAAGTTCGCGGGAGGATCGCCGCAGGTTCCATCGCCGGTCAAGATCGCGATGCTCAAGGACCCCGCGGCGTTTCGCGCGCAGCTGCTGCAATGGTCGGAGATCGACGGGCTGCGCCGCATCCTGGTCTCGCACGGCGAGTCCATCGAGACCAACGCTGCGCAGGCATTGAAGGATCTGGCGGCCTCGCTGCAGTAGCTGTGTCCCGGATGCGGCACCCGGGGGTGGCACTGTGGACAGCGTCGAACGATCGTTCGATAATCGGCCGTGGACCCGATTTCTCCTTTGGCATCCCATCCGTCGCGGCGCCTCGCCTTTGTCGACGTCGAGACGACCGGGCTATCGCCGTCATCGAACCGCATCGCCGAAATTGGCGTGGTGACGGTGGATGGCGCGCGGGCGGAACACTGGACCACCCTCATTCGCGCGCCCGGCAGCCCTGCCGGCCCGCGTTGCGATCGCGCGGGCAACGCGATCACGGGGGAGGCCGCGTTCTTCCGCGACATCGCCCATTCGTTGGCGGACAGACTGTCGGGTCGCCTTTTGATCGCGCACAACGCGCGCTTCGACCATGCCTTCCTGCGCGCCGAGTTCGATCGCGCGGGCATCGCGCTGGACCTGCAGGTGCTGTGCTCGGTGATGCTGTCGCGCCGGCTCTTCCCGCTGCACCCTCACCACGATCTCGATTCGCTGGTGGAGCGCCACGCGCTCCGCGCAGAAACGCGGCATCGCGCGCTGCCGGACGCCGACCTTGTATGGCAGTGGTGGCAGGCGATCCATCGGCAGTGCAGCCATGAGGCAATCGAGTCGGCGATCGACCAGCTGCTCGCCGGCCCGGTGCTGCCTGCCCAGCTCGACGGCTCGCTGGTCGCCCGCCTGCCCGAATCGCCCGGCGCCTACGTGTTCTACGATGAGCACAGGGTTGCGCTCCGGGTGGGCGCCGCCGGCAACCTCAAGCTTCATATCACCGAGTATTTCCGCCTGGATCACGCGTCGGACAAGGCGCTCGAGCATGCGCATCGCGTTGCCGACATCCGCTGGCACACGACGCGCGGCATGATCGGCGCAAAGCTGCATGCAGCTTCACTGGAGCGCGTTCTCTTCGCCGGGTCGGCGCGGCAGCCGAAGCGGGCGGCGTTCACCTGGAGGTTTTCGCCCGATGCGGTTCCGAGCGTGTCAGTCGCTTTGCTTGGAGACGGCAGCGGCGCCGTCGACGGTGATTCCTACGGCATGTTCGCCTCGGAGCGCACGGCACGCAACGCGCTCGCCCGGCTGTCGCGCAGGCACCGGCTCTGTCACGCGCTACTCGGCGTGCCCGCCGGGTCAAGTGCAGGGTGCACGGCGTGCACCCTGGAGGCGAACGCGTGCGCGTGCGTCGACAACCTCGATCGCAAGAAGCAGCTCGTGCGCATGCTCGTCGTGATGGCGCCGCTGCGCGTCGCCGCGTGGCCGCATCCGGGGCCGATCGGCATCCGCGAGCGAAGCGACGTTCATGTGGTTCGCGACTGGCACTTCTTGGGCACCGCGCGCAGCGAAATCGATGTCCACGGGCTGCTCGCGTGCTCGCCAGCCGACTTCGACCCCGTGTCGTATCGGCTGCTCAACCGCATGCTGACCCGACTGCCGCCGGCGAAGCTCCTCGATCTGTCGCGCTACGCGGACAGCGCCGAATGCCGGGCGTCGGCGCAGCGCGGAGTTGGAGAGCCCATCGCCGGCAGCGATGTCGATTTGCTGCGGGTCCGTTCGACTACGAATACGACCCGGTCCAGAATGACCGGTAACGCGGGGGCGACGCTCGCCCCGGACCTACTCAGTGAACTGGAGCAGCCATGATCAAGACGATCGTCATCGTCCTCATCGCCGTCGTAGCCGCCATCCTTGGCTATGCGATGACGCGACCCGACACCTTCAGCGTGCAGCGCGCAATTAGCATCAAGGCTCCGCCGGACAAGATCTTCCCGCTGATCGACGACTTTCACCGATGGCCGGTGTGGTCCCCGTGGGAAAAGATGGATCCCGACATGAAGCGGACCTACAGCGGCCCGGCCGCAGGGAAGGGCGCCGCGTACGCGTGGCAGGGCAACAGCAAAGTCGGCGAAGGGCGCAGGGAAATCCTCGAGGACCCGGCGCCGTCGAAAGTCGTGATCAAGCTCGATATCATCAAACCCTTCGAAGGTCACTACACCGCGACGTTCCGTCTCGAGCCCAGGGGCGAGACCACCAACGTCACCTGGACCATGGACGGACCCGCGCCCTACATGGCCAAGGTGATGGGGGTATTCATGAACTTGGACAAGATGATCGGCAGCGATTTCGAGGCCGGCCTCGCCAACCTGAAAGCCGCCGCCGAGAAGTAGAACGCTCAGGCAACGCGCTGCGCCATACCTTTCAAACAGTCACATCTTCTGGAGGCAGGATGAACTACGTCGATGGATTCGTCGTACCGGTGCCGGTCAAGAACTTGCCGGCGTATCTGAGCATGGCGCGCAAGGCGGGAAAGATTTGGATGGAATTCGGGGCGTTGGAATACCGCGAGTATGTCGCCGATGACGTGAAGGTCGGCAAGTACACGTCGTTTCCGCAAAGCGTGAAGCTCAAGGCCGACGAGACCGTCGTATTTTCCTGGATCGTCTACAAGTCGCGCGCGCAGCGCGACCGCGTCAACGCCAAGGTAATGAAGGACCCGCGGCTCGCCGACATGATGGATCCGAAGACGATGCCCTTCGACGGGAAACGCTTGATCTTCGGCGGGTTCAAGCTCCTGCTCGCGGCCTGAACTCGTCGCGGCTGCCGCCTTCATCCACGTCGTCGCCGATGGGCCCCGCGGCGCAGCTGGTCAGCATCCCCCTCGAAGGCGCTGCGCCCGTGTCGGGGCTGCTGCAGTGCCCCGCGCAGGCCACTGCGTGCTATGTCATGGCGCATGGAGCGGGCGCGGGAATGCGTCATGCGTTCATGGCGGAAATGGCGAACGCGCTCGCCGCGCAAGGCATCGCGACGCTGCGGTTCCAGTTTCCGTCCATGGAACAGGGCTCGAGGCGACCGGACAACCCCGCGGTCGCGCACGCGGCGGTGCGTGCCGCGGTCGCTGCGGCTTCGCGGTTGCTGCCCGGCGCGGCGCTGTTCGCGGGCGGCAAATCGTTTGGCGGGCGAATGACTTCGCAAGCGCAGGCTGCGGCACCGCTTCCCGGAGTGCACGCACTGGTGTTCGTCGGGTTTCCGCTGCATCCATCGGGCAAGCCGTCGACGGATCGCGCCCGTCACCTCGATGCCGTGGAGCTGCCGATGCTGTTCCTGCAGGGCACGCGCGACCTACTGGCGGATATGACCCTCGTGCGCGGCGTCGTCGCAGCACTCGGCACACGAGCTACGCTCGAGGTCGTAGAGCAGGCCGATCACGCGTTTCATATCCCGGCGCGAAGCGGCGGCCGCGACGCGGAGGTGATTGTGGGATTGTCCCGGTCGATCGCTCGGTGGATCGGGCGCGCGATGGCGCGCGCCGATCAAGCGTAGTTCACGCTGCGCCGACGCGAGCTAGGATCGCGCCCCGACCAGCGCGCGGTAGCGTGCCATGTGCCGGATCGCCTGCTTTGGACGGGCGAGGCGCTCGAAGAGCAGCGCGAGATTGTAGTGGCAGTCGGCGAGCTCCGGATCGGCGGACAGCGCCTGCTCGTAGGCGCGCATCGCAGGCAGCGGCCGGTCCATGTCGTCGAGCAGCACACCCAGGTTGTAGAGCAGCAGCGCATCGCCGCCGCAGCGACGGGCGCCATCGCGATAGATTTGCTCGGCCTCAGCGTGATGTCCGGACTCGTGCAGCATGCGGCCCAGGTTGATGTACGCATCCACGAAGGTCGGCTCGGCCGTGATCGCCTGCTGATACGCGCGCAGAGACGCCATGGGGTCGGCCCGCTCCAGTGCCGCGCCGCGATCGAACCATGCCTGCGCGCCGATCGGCGCATCGTAGGCGCTGCCGCGCTCGATCACGCTGAGCGATCCGTCGGAGGGATCGCTTCCGAACTCGAGCAGGTATTGTCCGGACTCAGCCTGCCAGCGCGTCCCGCGTTCGCGCACCACCACGCGATCGGCGACGGCGCTGATGCTCAGCCCGGACATCGGCATTGTTTGCGGAAGGTGGCTGCGGAGCTCGCGCATCGAGCGCGTGATGCGCCGTCGCGGTACGTGCGCGTCGACCAGCGCCTGCGCGGTGCGCAGGACGATCAGGTCCTGGAACGAGAACCGCCAGGCGCGCCGGGGCCCGCGTGTCGGTGTGACGAAGCCGGCGGCGATCAGCGCACGGATCGTGCTGCGCGGCAGGCGGAGAAGCTTCTGGACGTCGCGGACGCCATACCCGTGCATGAGACGCGAAATTCGCCGTCTAGGCTTTTTTCCGGGCGCTCTTGCGCGCTGCGGGCGCGGCGGCCACGGCTGCGGGGGCCGGTTGGGCGCGCTTGGGCGGCTTGCGCGAGTCGGCCGCGGCGGGCTTCGACGGTGTCTTTTTCTCGAGGCTTGCGCGCAGAGCTTCCATCAGGTCGATTACCTGCGCGCCGCCACCTACTGGCGCTTCGGTCAGCGTGATTTCCTGGCCTTCGACTTTTTTCTGCACCGCGGCTTCGATGCGCGCACTCACGGTGTCGGTGTACGCGCTCGGATCGAAGGCGTCGGATGCCTGCTGCTCGATCAGAAGCTTGGCCAGCTTCAACTCGGCGTCCTTCACTTCGGTCTTCGGGATGTCGATTTCGCTGATCGCCCGCACCTCGCCCGCATAGAGCAGTTGCTGCATGACCAGCCCGTCCTCGACCGGACGGATCATCACGATGTACTGCTTGCCGCGCGCCGCCCAGCGCCCGAGCGCGCAGCGCTCCGACTCACGCAACGCGCGAGCGAGCAGCGCATAGGGCTTGGCACCCCCCTTGTCGGGCGCGAGGTAGTAGGCCTTGTCG
>JBDTZQ010000056.1:0-17418 GCA_040005035.1 Betaproteobacteria bacterium
CGGCGTCGAAGCCGAGCTCGACCTCGACCTTGATGTTCTTGAGCGCGATCGACACGTCCTTGAGCGGCACCTTGAACCGCGCGTCGTTGGACACGCCGTTGTCGTAGCTCCACTCGTGAATGCCCATTTTTTGCGACGCCAGATTCACCATCGGCGGCGGCCGATGCGTCGTGTCCTTGCCCTGGCAGTAGAGGTCGATTGAAATGGCCGCCTCGTGACCGTGCGCCACCGCCCAGATGATGTTCTTGGGACCGAACGCCGCATCGCCGCCGAAAAAGACGTTCGGCAGCGTCGACGCGAACGTCACCTGGTCGAGCACGGGCAGACCGTTCGAGCCGAACTCGATGCCGGTATCGCGCTCGATCCAGGGAAACGCGTTCTCCTGGCCGACGGCGACGAGGACATCGTCGCACGCGAAATGCACGTCGGGCTCGCCGGTCGGCACAAGCTGGCGGCGACCCTTGTCATCGACCTTCGCGGCGACTTTCTCGAACAGCACGCCGGTTAGCTTGCCGTATTCGTGCACGAAAGCCTTGGGCACGTGGAAATTGATGATCGGGATGCCTTCGTGCATCGCGTCTTCCTTCTCCCAGGGCGACGCCTTCATCTCGTCGAAGCCCGAGCGCACGATGACCTTCACGTCCTCGCCACCGAGACGGCGCGAGCTGCGGCAGCAATCCATCGCGGTGTTGCCGCCGCCGAGCACGATGACGCGCTTGCCGATCTTGTCGATGTGGCCGAAGGAAACGCTCGACAGCCAGTCGATGCCGATGTGGATGTTCTTGGCGGCTTCCTTGCGTCCGGGGATGTCGAGGTCGCGTCCACGCGGCGCGCCGCTGCCGATGAACACCGCGTCGAATTTCGCCCCGCCGCCACCGTTGTGCCCCTCGGCGAGCAGCGCCTCGAGGCTGTCGACTCGGCTTCCACCGCGAAACTCGATGCCGAGATCGATCACGTAGCCGACTTCCTCGTCGATCACCGATTCGGGCAGCCGGAACTTGGGGATCTGGCTGCGGATCATGCCGCCGGCCTGCGCGTCGCCATCGAAGATGACGCATTCGTAGCCCAGCGGCGCCAGGTCGCGCGCCACAGTCAGCGACGCCGGACCGCCACCGACCAGCGCGACGCGCTTGCCATTGCACTGCGCGCGCTTGGGCAGCATCCCGCGGATGTCGTTCTTGAAGTCGGCGGCGACGCGCTTCAGGCGGCATATCGCGACCGGCTCTGGCTTGGCGCCCGGCGCCTTGTTCTCACCGTCCTCGACACGCCCGCGCCGGCAAGCCGGCTCGCATGGCCGGTCGCAGGTCCGCCCGAGGATGCCGGGAAAGACGTTCGACTGCCAGTTGACCATGTAGGCGTCGTCGTAACGCCCTGCCGCGATCAACCGGATGTATTCGGGAACGGGCGTATGCGCGGGGCACGCCCACTGGCAATCGACAACTTTGTGAAAATAATCAGGGACCGAAATATCCGTCGGCTTCAATACTTCTCCTCCATTGCGGGAGCACCGTAGTCTTCTCGATCTCCAGCACGGTTTTCCCTTGTTTAACCGTGTGTCGACGACGTGCGCACCACGCGGGTGGCGCCGATACTACGCTTCCTGCAACGAGGTGAAAAGCCCTTAGGTTTCAATTACTAGGGACGGCGATCCCACTGTGCCTTGGCAACAACACCAAACGCCTCGATTCGATCAAGTTCCGGGAAGATTGTGCACGACAGGGAAAAAGAACTCTTTCCAGCTCGAGGGCCTGGTCTTGATGAGCCCGGTCTTGGCCATGAAGTCGGCAAACACCATCGTGGCGTTGGGCGTCGTCGAATAGACCACGTTGGGCGCCTTGATCATTACGACAACCTCCTCGACGGTGTACTTCTCCTTGGTCGCGTCGAGGTAGATCTTGGCCGCGCCGGCGGGGTCGCGCGCGATGAGCTGGTTCGCCTCTTCAAGCGCAGCGATGAACGCGGCGATCGTCTTCGGGTTCGCTTGGTAGAACTTCCTGGTACCGAACACCACCGCGTTGCTGGCGGGGCCGCCAAACACGTCGCTCGAATCCAGCACCAGGTGCACACCCGGCGTCTTTAGCTCGGTCGACTGATACGGCGGCGCAGAGAAGTGACTGTTGACCTCGCTGCTGCCGCCAATCACGGCGATCATCGCGTCGGGGTGGCCGAGCTGCACGGTCATCGCATCGAGCGAATCGCGCGCCGACGGGCCATACATCTTTTCGAGTGCCATCTTGAGCACCATCGCCTGACTCGATACTTTGATCGTGGGCACCGCGATCTTGTCCTTGTCGGTGAAATCCTTGAGCGTCCTGACGTTGGGATCGCGAGTGACCAGCAGCATGGGCAGGCCGCCCACACTGGTGACGCCGTTGACCTCGCCCTTGGTGCGCTCCCAGAGCAGCAACAGGTTGGAAACGCCGCTGGTGACCAGATCGACGCTCCCCGAGAGCAACGCGTCGGTGGCGGCGCCGCCGCTGTTGAACGTCACCCACTTTCCGGTGAGCTCGGGCATGCCCGCCGCCTTGGCGTGCTTCTCGAGGAGCTTGTTCTGCTCCATCACGACCAGCGGCAGGTAGATGATCGATGGCTGCTTGGTGATGCGCAGTTCGTTCACCTCCGCGCGGGCAGCGTGTGCAAACAGTGCCAGCGCGACGACGCCGGCGGCGGCGCAGGTGCTGCCCCACTGCCGTAAAGCCGCACGTTCCTTCGGGTTCCTGTAAATCACGGTTCGCTCCTCCTTTTGATTTCAGCGTTTCGCGTCGCGGCGCGCTCGCCATTCGCGGTATCGGGCCAGGGTCTCGGCGTTTGGCGGATACGTCCCGCGCAGCGGACGGCCGGCGGCGACTTCCTGCAATACGAATTCCTCAAGGATCTCCTGTTCCGAAGCGTCGCGCGCGATCTCGGCGGCGAGGTGCGCGGGAACGATGACCACGCCCTCCGCATCGCCCACCACGACGTCGCCGGGAAACACCCCGACGCCACCGCACGCGATCGGAACGTCGAGATCCACCGCGTGATGGATCGCCAGATTGAGCGGCGCGCTCGCGCATGCGCCGTAAACCGGAAACGCCATGGATGCGATCGCGTCGCTGTCGCGCAGCCCCCCGTCGGTGACCACTCCCGCCACCCCGCGCACTTCCAGGCGCTTGAGCAGGATGCTGCCACCCGACGCGGCGCGGGTGTCGCGGCGGCAGTCCATCACCAGCACACGGCCTTCGGGAATCACCTCGATCGCCTTGCGCTGCGGATGTTCGGGATCCTCGAACACGCCGATATGGTCGAGATCCTCGCGCGCCGGAATGTAGCGCAGCGTGAAGGCCTCCCCGACCATGTTGCCCCCGGGCTTGCTCATGCAGTGCACGCCCTGCAGGAACACGTTGCGCAAGCCGCACTTGAAAAGCTGTGTGGTGAGCGTCGCCGTGCTGGCGTGCCTGAATTGTTCGAGGGTTTCGCTCGTGAGCGTCATGAAATCATCCGTTCGGCGGTCGGGTGCGATGCGGGCGCCATCATAGCGCGATCGCGCGCGGCCGGCTCGCTCGGGGCACGCCGCCATCGCTTCGCGCTAGAATGACCGCCTCCCATGAATGCACCGGACGTCATTGCACGCCAGGAAGCGAATGCCGGCGAGCTCCGCCTCACGCAGTTCAGCCACGGCGGCGGCTGCGGCTGCAAGATCGCGCCTGCGACGCTGCGCGAGATACTGCACAAGTCGGCGCCGGGCACCGCGACCGAAGCGCTGCTGGTCGGTATCGAGACGTCGGACGACGCCGCGGTCTACCGGCTCAGCGACACCGAGGCCATCGTCGCCACCACCGATTTTTTCATGCCGATCGTCGACGATCCCTTCGACTTCGGCGCGATCGCCGCGACCAACGCCATCTCCGACATCTACGCGATGGGCGCGACGCCGCTATTCGCGCTGGCGCTGGTGGCGATGCCGATCGAGCGCTTGTCGGTCGACACCATCCGCCGGATTCTCGAGGGCGGCGAATCGGTGTGCGCGCGCGCCGGCATTCCGGTTGCCGGCGGCCACACCATCGATTGCGTCGAGCCGATCTACGGCCTCGCGGTGATCGGCCGCGTGAATGCGTCGCACATCAAGCGCAACACCGGCGCGCGCGCCGGCGATGCGCTGATCCTGGGCAAACCGCTCGGTGTGGGCGTGTACAGCGCGGCGCTGAAAAAGCGGGCGCTCAATTCCGTTGACTACGCCGCAATGATTGCGACCACGACGCGCCTCAACACGCCCGGCATCGCGCTCGGTCGAATGGACGACGTGCACGCGTTGACCGACGTGACCGGATTCGGGCTGCTCGGCCATTTGCTCGAGGTCTGTCGCGGCTCGAGGGTCGGCGCGCGCATCGACTTCGATGCTTTGCCCCTGTTGCCATCGGCACTCGCGCTGGCAACCGCGGGCACGCTGACAGGTGCCTCGGCGCGCAACTGGGCCGGTTACGGCGACGAGGTGCGCTGCGCACCAAGCATCGACCCGCCTCGACGCGCATTGCTGTCCGACCCCCAGACGTCGGGTGGACTGCTGGTCGCCTGCGCCGCGGAAAGCGTCGATGCCGTGCTCGACATATTCCGGCGCGAGCATTTTTCCGATGCCCGGGTGATCGGCCGCTGCGTGTCCGTGCCCGACGGTGTCGAAGTCGCATGAGGAACATGGCATGACATCCACCCGCCACTTGCATCGCGTCCCCTCGCCTGCCCAGACGCGCGACACGCCGCTCGTCGACCGATACGACCAAGTGCGCGCCGCCAGCCTCGCCCTCGCCGCGCCGCTTTCCGACGAGGATTGCGCGATCCAGTCGATGCCCGATGCGAGCCCGGTCAAATGGCATCTCGCGCACACCAGCTGGTTCTTCGAGACCTTCGTTCTCGCGCCCAACGTCGCCGGTTACCGCGCCTTCGATCCGGCGTACCGGATGCTCTTCAATTCCTACTACAACGCGGTCGGTGAAAAGCACCCTCGCCCGCAGCGCGGCCTGCTGTCGAGACCTTCGCGCGCGGAGGTGGCGGCCTATCGCGGGCACGTCGACGCGGCGATGCGCTCGCTGCTGCAGCAGCGCGAGCCGCTGTCTCCCGACGTCGCTTCGCTCGTCGTGCTCGGCATCAACCACGAGCAGCAGCATCAGGAGCTGATACTCACCGACGTCCTGCACATGCTGTCGCACAATCCGATGCTGCCCGCGTATTGCACCCATGACGGGCCCGGTGGCGCGTCCGACGACGCACGACCGGCGCCCGCGCTGGCGTGGATCGGGTTCGACCCTGGCCTGCGCGAGATCGGACACGCAAGCGAGGCTTTCGCGTTCGACAACGAGATGCCTCGCCACCGCGTCTATCTCGAAGGCTTCGCGGTGGCGAGCCGGCCGGTCTGCAACGCAGAGTTCCTGGCCTTCATCGCCGACGGCGGCTATCGGCGGCCCGAGCTATGGCTGTCCGAGGGCTGGGACTGGGTCAACGTGCGCGGCGTCGATGCGCCGATGTACTGGCAGCGAGACGGCGGCGGATGGGGCCAGTTCACGCTGCGCGGCATGCGCATGCTCGACCTGGCGGCTCCGGTGTGCCACGTGAGCCTGTTCGAGGCCGACGCTTACGCGCGCTGGGCAGGGGCTCGCCTGCCTTCGGAGGCGGAATGGGAGACGGCTGCGGCGGACATCGCCATCGAAGGGCATTTCCAGGAGGGCGGCGCATTGGTGCCGCGCACCGTGGCAGGCCCGGCGCGCAATGACGGTGCGCTCGCGCAGATGTACGGCGACGTGTGGCAATGGACGCAAAGCCCGTATTCGCCCTATCCGGGCTATCGCACCGCGCCGGGCGCCGTCGGCGAATACAACGGCAAGTTCATGTGCAACCAGTTCGTGCTGCGGGGAGGCTCGTTCGCCACGCCGCGCTCGCACGTGCGCGCCAGCTACCGCAATTTCTTTCCGGCGCCGGCGCGCTGGCAGTTCAGCGGATTCAGGCTCGCGCGCGACGCGGCATAGAAGGCGCCAGCCGCATCGCGCGGCGATGCTCAGCGAGGCCTCACCGAGGCTTAATGAAGCGCAGCGCGAACTTGTCGGTGGGCACCTTCGGCTCGTTCGACGACTCCTCGCGCGTGTCGGCGGGATTGCGCAGGAAGTCACCTTCGGCGTCCAGCACGAACCCCGCCTGCGTGACTTCACCGAGCACCACGGCCTGCTCGACCCGATGCAGCGTCTTGCCGGCGCTGATGCCGGTTCCAGCCTTGGCCGAATGGTCGATGACCACGAAGCGGCCGCCGGGCTTCAGCGCGGCATAAAGGCGTTGGTTCATCTTCGCCCGATCGACCGGTAGGTACGTGATGTCGTGATAGTTGAGCACCAGCGTCACCAGGTCGAGCGGCGCGATGCCGTCGGGAACCGGATTCTCGAACGGCCGCGCCACAACGATCAGGTTCGCCTGCGGGTGCTCGGCCATCCTGCGCGTGATGTTGGCACCCGGCTGCTGCGCCTGCGCCCACACCGTTCCATTCGGCCCGACCGCGACCGCGAGGAGCTGCGAGGTATAGCCGCCGCCGGTGGCGACGTCGAGCACGCGCATACCCGGCTTGACCTGCGTGAATTGCAGGAACTGCGCGGCATGCCGCGCGGCGTCCATGCTGCGGTCCTGGTCGGTGCGAACCGGGTCCGCGATTACCGCCTGCGCGCGTTGGGTGTCGTTGCGCGCCTCATCCGCCGCCATCGGCGCACAGCCGGTGAGGAGTATCGCGGCGCACAACGCAATGTGCCTCGCCCGGTACGTGCCAGTCCGTTGCTTCAGGGATATCATGCGTTCGCTCCACGTTGGTGACCCGTCATCATACTGACGTCGTCCCTATTCCACCACGAACCGATCGAGGCCCCGAAATGAACATCACACTCGCCATTGGACCGCTGGTCTCGCTGATCGCCGGCGTGCTCATACTCATCGTGCCGCGCCTGCTCAACTACATCGTCGCAATCTATCTGATTATCATCGGACTGCTCGGCATTTTCGGCGCCGGAAACTACCGGTTGCATGGTACGCAGGCATTGCAGAACCCGCCGGCCGTCGTCGCTGCGCTGCCTGCCCCGGACGTCGTGCGCTAAAAGCGCGTGGCCGTGACCGCTTCCAAGCCTTCCGGCGAGGGTCCGATCGACCTGCGCTCGGACACAGTGACGCGGCCGACGTCGGCGATGCGCGAAGCGATCGCCGTCGCGCCGGTCGGCGACGATCAGTACGGCGAGGATCCCACCGTCAATCGCCTGCAGGAGCGCATCGCACAGATGCTCGGCAAGCAGGCGGCGCTGTTCGTTCCTTCCGGAACCATGGCCAACCAGGTCGCGCTGCGTGTGCTTACGCGCCCCGGCGACGATGTGATTGTCTGCCGCGAGGCGCATGCGGTCTGGCACGAAGCCGGTGCAGGCGGCGCTAACGCCGGGGTTCAGTTCACCGAGATCGGCGATCACGGCATGTTCACCGCGGACGCGCTGCTCGCCGCGATCAAGCCACGCGGGCACGTCATCTATCCGCCGACGACGCTGGTCGAGATCGAGAATACGCACAACCGCGCCGGTGGCGTCGTCGTCGCGCAGGACGAGATCGTGCGCATCTGCGACGCTGCACGCGAGCGCGGGCTCGCGTCGTTCCTCGATGGCGCCCGGCTGTGGAACGCGGCGATCGCGACCGGCCGCCCGCTCGCCGAGCTCGCCGCGCCGTTCGACCTCGTGTCGGTGGCGCTGTCCAAGGGCCTGGGCGCGCCCGTCGGCTCGGTGCTGGCAGCATCGAAGGAAATGATCACCGCCTGCGTCAGGCAGCGCAGGATGCTGGGCGGCGCGCTTCGTCAGGCGGGCGTGCTGGCGGCGGCGGGACTCTACGCACTCGACCATCACCTCGAGCGCCTGGCCGAGGATCATGCCAATGCGCGGCGCATAGCGCTGCGGCTCGCACAGTGCCAAGCCGTGGAGATCGACGCCGCCGGCGTGCACACCAACATCATCGTTTTCCGGATGCTCGCCGGCGCGCTCGACGCCGCGGCGGTGGTCGCGGCGGCGCGCGAGCGCGGCGTATTGATCTTCGCCTTCGGGCCGCGCACCGTGCGGGTGGTGACGCACCTCGACGTCAGTGCGGCGCAGTGCGAACGCGCCGCGGAGGTCCTCGCAGGGATTGCCGACTCGGCGCCGCACTGACGCCGCCACGGCGTCCGCGCGGGCGCCGGCCTGTGAGCGCCACCACGATACGCGCGATGGCGTCTTCAGCGCGCGTAGTAGACCGCAAAATCGCCGCGCGCGTCCTGCCAGAGTGTAACTTCAGCGAAGCCCGCATCCTGCAAGAGGCGCGTGAATTGCGCAGGAGCATACTTGTGCGAGCTCTCGGTATGGATGCGCTCGCCCGCGGCAAACTGGCGCACGGCATCGCCGATGCGGACGTGCTGCAACGTGCGCGCCTGCAGATGCATCTCGATGCGTTCGTGCACATCGTCGTAGAGCGCGACGTGCTCGAAGGCCGCCGGATCGAAATCGCAACCGGCGACCGCGTTCACGTGACGCAGGATGTTGCGATTGAACGCCGCGGTGACGCCGACCGCATCGTCGTACGCGGCGACGAGTCGCGCGTGGTCCTTGGTCGTGTCGACGCCGATGAGCAGGCCGCTGCCGGTGGCGCAGCGCGAGCGGACGCTCGCCAGGAACTCGCGCGCCCGCGTGGGCGCGAAATTGCCGATCGACGACCCCGGGAAGAAGTAGGTCGCCGGGCCGGCATCGACGCCGCCGTCGAGATCGAGGCGCTGAGAAAAGTCGGTCACCACGCCCACGAACAAGGTACCGGGAAACGCCGGCGCCATGCGCGCGAGCGCCGGAGCGATGGCTGCGGCGGCAATGTCGACCGCCACGTAGCGTCTCGGCTCCAGCGCCGGCAGCAGCAACAGCGCCTTGGCGCAATCGCCGGCGCCCAGGTCGACGAACTGCTTGCGCCTTCCCGCGACCTGCGCGATCTCGTCGCGGTGCGCGATGAGCATCGCGCGCTCGGTGCGCGTCGGATAGTACTCGGGCAAGGCGCAGATCGCCTCGAACAGCGCGCACCCGAGCTCGTCGTAGAAATACTTGGGCGAGATGCGGGCCGGCGTCGCGAGCAGTCCTTCGAGCAGCGCGGCGCGCTCGTCGGGCAGGTCGAGGTCGAGCCGGTTGAACAGCGTGACGCCGTCGCGCGTCGCACGTTCGTTGATCCAGCGTAGATTAGCGGCAACGGGCATGGCGTGATTCCTGTGAGCACCGACGGCAGATCGATTGAACAACGGGGCGAACGGTGCGGCAGAAGCTGCGCTGAACCGGTCCTGCGTGGTTGCGTTCGAATGGAGGTGGTCGTTGACTGAAGCGCGAACCTTACGGTGGCGATTTACTATTCGTGCGCAGTTTCATCGCCGTGCCCCGCCCCGGGTGCGTCGATCATCGCATACCGGCGCGGGCAACGTGCGCTGCGCGCTTTCGTACGTCGACTACGCAAGATCGATGCCGACGGCTCGCGGGCTGGCTCCGTCGAGCGCTTGCCTCGGAAGCGCAGGGTGAGCGCGCTGCGCGACGCCGCTGCCAGTGGCAGGATCGGCCTGTTCGATTTGGCGAATTTTGTAATATCTACCGGAAGAAGCGCGTCATCGCCGGTACTGCCGCAGGCGCGGTGGTATTTCCAGGACGAGACGATCGCGCTCGCCCGGGACCCCGCCAGCGTCGCGGGCGTCGACGTGCGCGTCGGCGCCATGGACGACGTCGCCGCCTGGTTCCGCGCGACCCCGGCGCCTGCGCGTGCGGAGCCTCCGCCGCTGATCTGGATAGGCGCGCCCGAGATCGTCCGTGGCGCGCGCCTGAATGCCGATGCGCTCGAGCTTCGCGGCGCTCACGGACGCATCGGGCTACGCTTCGTGCCACGGCTTGCGTCCAACCGCTCATGGATCGACGCCTCGACTCTGGCCTTCCTGGAGGCGCGCACGCTGACTTTGCGCGGCGACTTCGCCGACGGCAACTTCGTCGCGCGCACCATCTGGCCCGATGACTGCCGCCTCGACGCCGGCACGGCGCGTTCGGGACGTATTCCGGCATCGATGCGGGACATCGCCGATCTGGTCGCGGATTCGCCCGAAGGCGCGCGATCGAGGTTCGACGCGCAATGCCTCTGGGAGCGTACACCGGGTGAGCGCGCGTGGCGTGGCAAGTCGGTGCTTGCGCTGATGCTCAACGGTGCGCAGGGCGACGACGACGAGGCGCACGGCGGCCACTTCGCGCTCGTCACCGGACGCATGGAAGACGACGGTGCGATCGGTGACTGGATGGTCAACAACTTCTACACGCTCGATGTCACCAGCGAAAAAGGGATCATCGCCGCACCTGTCCCGCTCGACAGCTATCTAGGCGACCTGAACAGCGGTCAGGCGTGGTACCGCCCGTCGTGGATCATGGTTGCGGTGCTTTCCGACGAGCGCGCTGCCGCCACGATCCAGAGCGCGCTCGGTCGCGTGTACAACCACTTCTACCGGCATCAGCTGGTCTACGATCACGCGACGATGAACTGCGCTGGGATCAGCGTCGACACCTTGCGCGCACTGGGCTGGCCTGTCGCGCGCAAGGGCGCCACCAACCAGACGCTCGCCATCGCCGGGTTGCCGTGGTACGCGCTTCGTGATGCGAGCCTTGCCAAGGCGGCACGCACCTACGATTACCTCACCGAGGACCGCACGCGCCTGTTTCCCGCCATCGCGTTCGAGGCCATCGGCGCCGACCTCCTGGCCTGCGCACGCAGGGCACGTGTCAACGCGAATGCGCCACCGCCCGCCACTGCGCCGCTGCTGTCGATGTTGTCGCACGACATCGATGCGCTCGCGTTCCTGCGCATTCCGCAGCTCCCCTCGTCGCGGGCGTGGGGCGCGGCGCCGGCGGCGACAGCGTGGGAATACGATGCGCGCGTGCCCAAGGACCCGGCCAAGGTGCAGATCGTCCCGGTGAGCCCGCGGCCCTTTCCCGCGCACCTGCTCGACCGCGACGTGCGCCCCCCGCCCCGCTCGCGCGGCTCCAAGGCCCTGGTGGCGTGGGGTGCGGCCATGGTCATCGGCGCCCTGGGGCTCGCCAGCATTTGGCATGTCCGCCGACACCGGCGGCGGACGGACTCATCAAAATAATTCTATGTAACTTCAATAGCTTGCTGGGCCGTCTTGCTCGGTTACTCCGCCGTCCAGCCCCGGTTCTCGGAAAACTTTCGCCGACATGGATCGGACATCCCTTGCGCAGCGACCAGTGAACATTTAAAATGCGAACCATTCTCATTACCGTTCGCTGTCACCAGCGACCGCTCCCATGCTGCAGATTCTCGTCATCACCATGCGCGAAGGTATCGAAGCGTTCCTCATCGTCGCCATCACCGCGGGGATTCTGCGACAGACCGGCCGCAGCGCACTGCTTCCGGCGCTCTACTGGGGCACCGGACTCGCCATCATCGCCAGCTTCGTCGCCAGCCTGTTCTTCGCGCAGGCCGACAACAAGCCGCTGTGGGAAGGCATTCTCGCCGCCGCCGCGGCAGTGATGGTCGCGTCGATGACCATTTACATGTGGAAGCGCGCGCGCACCATGCGCGCCAGCATCGCCGCGAATATCGATGCCGCGACGCAGGACCGTCCTAGTCGCGCTGCGTGGTGGGGCGTGTTCTTTTTCGTGATGCTCATGATCGTGCGCGAAGGCATGGAAACCGCTCTCCTGCTGTCGACGCTTTTCCTCCAGGAGGGCGACCGCGCATTGCTGGTCGGCGGCCTGCTCGGCTTGCTCGGCGCCGGCGCGTTGGCGTGGGCGTGGATGCGCTACGGCCGGCGCATCAACCTCGGCCGCTTTTTCCAGGTGACGGCGATCTTCCTGTTCATCTTCACGCTGCAGCTCCTGATCTACACCATGCACGAGTTCTTCGAAGCCGGCGTCGTGCCGCTGCTCGACAACCAGTTTTGGCATGTGGCCACCGAGCCCTACGGCCCCGAGGGCGTGTACGGCGAGTGGCTCACCTACCTGATGGTCCTCGTGCCGGTGTGCTGGCTCGCCTACATCGGGCTCAAGGACCGCCGCACGCTGCTATCCGCCGCGCACTGACGAGAGCGAGAGCCATGTACATCTGCCTTTGCAATGCGATCACCGAGCGCCAGATCGTGCAGGCGGCGGAGTTGGGCGCGCGATCTGCCGAGGACCTCGCCACAACGCACGCCCACCGCTCGCGCTGAAGCGCTACGCCGGCTTCGTGTCGCTCAGCAGGTCGTAGAGGGTCAGCGCTACCACTTCGGTCGCCTTGTACAGATCGTCGAGCTTGAGATTCTCGTCGGCGCGGTGGCCGTTGGCTTCGACCAGCGTGCGCGGCCCGGCGCCATAGAGCACGGTCGGCACGCCGGCGGCGCTGTAGTGACGCGCGTCGGTGTAGATCGGCACGCCGCGCGCCTCGATGTCCTCGCCCAGAACAGCGCGGGCGTTGCGCACGATGGCTTCGACTAGGCGCTGCTGCCCGTCCATCGGCACAAAAGGCAGCGCCAGCAACACGCGTCGGATTTCGACGTGCCCCCCCGGCCATCGTGCGGCCGAGGCGTTGATCGCGCGCTGCAGTGCCGACTCGACCTCCTCTGGCGACTCCTCGGGAATGATGCGACGGTCGAGCCGAAACACCACGCGGTCCGGAACGACGTTCGTATTGACCCCGCCTTCGATCAGGCCGACAACCAGCGTCGGCGAATCGATGCCGCGCGTCGTCGAATGCACCGACGCGTAGGACTTTCGCAACGCATAAAGGTCGCTGAGGATGCCCGTCGCCGCCTCGAGCGCGTCGATGCCCTTTGCGGGCTCGGCTGCGTGGCCCGACTTGCCGAGCACCTCGACCTCTAGGTGCAGGCAGCCGTTGTGCGCGGTGGTGACGCCATAGGCGAATCCCGCCGAGAGCGCGTAGTCGGGCTTGCTCGCGCCGCTCGCCAGCAGCAGCGCCGGGCCGATCGCACCGCCGACTTCCTCGTCATAGGTGAAATGGAGCTCTACGCTGCCACCGATGGGTGCGCCCGCCGATGCCGCCGCCTTGAGCGCGAGCAGCGCGAACGCATACGTCGCGAAATCCGACTTGGACACGGCGACGCCGCGCCCGTACATGCACCCGTCGCGTATCACCGCGCCGTACGGATCGACGCTCCATCCCGTTCCCGGAGGCACGACGTCGCCGTGCGCGTTACATGCGATGATGGGCCCAGCGCCGAAGCGCTGGCGCACGATCAGGTTCACGCAGCTCACCATGCCGTTGGCGCGTACCTGCGCATCGGGAACGGGGTGCCGCTCGACCTCGAAGCCGAGACTTTCGAGCAGTTCGGCGGCGCGCGCGGCGTGTTTCGCACAGTCTCCCGGCGGATTGTCCGACGGAATTTTCACCAGCTCCGCAAGAAAGCACACCGCATCGGCGCGATGCGCGGCGAGCCACGCGTGGACCGTCGAGCGCGCGTCCATGCGGTTACGCGTGCGCCCGGAAGCGCTCGATGAATCGCAGCAGCACGCGCGCCCCGAGCTCGGCATCCCCAGCGCTGATCGCTTCGGCCGGATTGTGGCTGATGCCGCCCTTGCAGCGCACGAACAGCATGCCGATGTCGGCGATGGCGATCATCGCCATGCCGTCGTGCCCCGCGCCGGAGGGCAGGCGGCGCACCGGCAGACCCTCGGCGGCGACCGCCTCGGCGAACTGCTCCTGCAGCCACGGCGCGCACGGCGTCGTCACCGCACGCCACACTGGAGGGAACTCGATGCCGACATTGCGTCGAGAAGCGATCGCCGCAATCGCCTCTCGCATCGCCGCGATCGCGCGCTCGCGCTGTCCGTCGTCCGGCGCGCGCACGTCGATGGAGAATCGCACGCGACCTGGAATCACGTTGATCGCGCCGGGCAGCGCTTCGATCTTTCCCACCGTCGCCACCAGATCGGGCTCGCTGGCGGCGATGCGCTCGATTGCGAGCACGCATTCGGCGGCGGCGGCGAGCGCGTCGCGCCGGAGCGGCATCGGCACGGTGCCGGCGTGCCCAGCCATGCCCGTGACGTCGACCATGAAGCGGTTGCCGCCGTTGATCGCGGTGACCACGCCCACCGCCAGGCCCTCCGCCTCGAGCACCGGGCCCTGCTCGATATGGAGCTCCGCGTACGCCAGGATCTCATCGCGCCTGCGCGCGGCGTCGAGGACGCGCGCGGGGTCGAGTCCGAAGCCGCGCATCGCCTCACGCACGGTGGTGCCCTGCGCATCGGCGCGATCGAGCGTCTCGTCGTCGAACGTTCCGGCAATGGCGCGGCTGCCGAGCAGCGTCGCGTTGAAGCGCACGCCCTCCTCGTCGGCGAAGCCCACCACCTCGACCGCGAAGGGCAACCGCTTGCCGCGCGCATGCAGCGCGTGCACGCACTCGATGCCTGAGATCACGCCCAGCATGCCGTCGTACTTGCCGGCGTCGCGCACGGTGTCCAGGTGCGACCCGAGCATGAGGCACGGCATGCCGGGGCGCTCGCCCTCGTAGCGCCCGACGACGTTGCCGATGGCGTCGATGTTCGCCTGCATGCCGGCGTCGCGCATCCAACCCAGCACCAGCTCCGTCGCGGCGCGCTGCTGCGGCGACAGGTAGACGCGGGTGAGCGCGTCGCTCTGCTCCGAGCAGAGGGCGAGCGCGTCGCAGCGTTCGAGCATGCGTGCTGCGGAGATGTGTGAAGACTCGGTCATGGGCGCCAATCCGGCCGCCGCAATGATATCGGAAATCGGCGCGGCGCCTGAGCCGCACGCGTTTATCGCTACGCCGTGTCGCGCGCCGTTTGCCACTCGCAACGAGGGCTTACCGTAGAATGGCGCGTCTTCGCAACGTCGGCGGTCTGTGCCACACATCCTGCAGGATTCCGGTTTCTGGCTGAACGTGTTCATCGCCGTGGAATGGGTCGCGCGCCTGGCGATGGTCGTCATCGTTCCATTCCGCCGCTCGCCGGAGGCCGCCAAGGGCTGGCTGCTGCTGATCTTTTTCGAGCCGGTCGCAGGCATCCTGCTCTATCTGCTCATCGGAAGGCCGTCGCTGCCGCAGTGGCGCGCCGAGCGCAGCAGCGAATTCCTGAACCTCGCGCAGCCGACGTACAAGCGCCTGATCGCCGACCCCAACATTTTCCATCCCGACGTTGGCGGCGACATGGCGCACTGCGTGCGGCTCGCCGAGAACTTGGGACGTCTCCCGATCCTGGGCGGCAACGATGCCGACATCCTGGCCGACTACGACGGCACCATCGACCGGTTGGTGGCCGACATCGACGTCGCTCGCGATCACGTCCACCTGCTCTACTACATCTTCGGCGACGACGCGACGTCGGGGCGCGTCGTCGACGCGCTGGCGCGCGCGGTGGATCGAGGCGTGGTCTGCCGCGTGCTCGCCGATTCGCTGGGCTCGCGGCCGGCGTTCTCGCGCCTGATTCCGCGACTGATCAAGCACGGCATCCTCGCCGAGGAGACGCTGCGTGTCGGGTTCTTTCGTCGCAAGACCGGGCGCATCGACCTGCGCAATCATCGCAAGATCGCGGTGATCGACGGCGACATCGCCTACACCGGCTCACAGAACCTGATCTCGTCGACCTTCAAGCCCGGGCTCGACTACGAGGAGCTCAACGTTCGCATGATCGGACCGATCGCGCTGCAGCTGCAGGCGGTGTTCGCCGAGGACTGGTACCTGGAGACCGGTGAGTTCCTCGGCGACGCACGCTACTTTCCTGATCCGAGGATCGAGGGCCGCATTGCCGCGCAGGCGCTCCCCAGCGGGCCCGGCTATGCGCGCGAGAACAACCAGCGCCTGATCGTTTCCCTGGTGCACGCCGCCGACCGCCGGATCGTCATCACCATGCCCTACCTGATTCCCGACGACGCGCTGCTGCAGGCGCTGCAGACGGCGGTGCTGCGCGGCGTCGAGGTGATCCTGGTGGTTCCGTTGCAGATGGACCAGGTCCTGGTCTGTCTCGCGCAGCGCTCGTACTACGAGGACCTGCTGAGCTACGGCATCCGCATCTGCTGCTACGGCAAGCGCTTCCTGCACGCGAAGCACGTGTCGATCGATGGCGAGATCGCATGGATCGGTTCGTCGAACCTCGACATCCGCTCGTTCGCGCTCAACGCCGAGATCGTGGTGCTGCTCTACGATCGCGGCGTGTGTGCGCGTCTCGCCCTAGAACAGGATCGCACCATCCGCGACGGCGAGTTCCTGGAAGCGGCGACGTGGGCGAAGCGACCGCTGCACCGCAAAGTCTCCGAGAACCTGGCGCGGCTGCTCGGTCCGTTGCTGTAGCGCTCAGTGGGCTCTACTTGCCGGCGAGCAGTCCGCGCGCGGTGAGCTGGCCGATGACGAGCTTGGCGTATCCCGGCGTTTCCGCTGCGACTGAGCTCGGATTGAAGGTCTGCGTCGTCGCCGACCAGATCGGACGATGCGTCTTGGTGTCGAACAGCGTCGCTTCGACGTTGGCCACCTGGTATTGCCGGTAGTCGGGCACCGCATACCACGCGGGCCCCCACGGTCCGTAGGGGCCATAGGGTCCGATCGGGCTGCCGAAGGGGCCGGCGAACGGGCCGCCGTACATCGCCGGCACCATGGTGGTCGACACCTGCGTCCTGGTGTCGACGCCGAGCAGCCGCACCAGCAGTACGGCGTCGGCACCGGAGCGCGTAACTCCCTCGTTGAACACCGTCTCGTTCACCGACGGCGCATTGTCGATGAACTGGTAGCCGGGAATGCCCTGGACACCCGCGCCATTGAGCATCTGCGCGAAACTATCGTCGAAGACGCGGCGATCGGTGAATGAGCTCGTCACGCCGACGACGAGAATACGCTTGAACGGCGGGCCGCTGTAGCTGCTGTCGAACCACGCCGATTGCAGCGAGGTCGATGCGCAGCCGGCGAGGATGAGCCCCGCTAAGAAAACCAAGACGAATCTGCGCATGGAAAGTTGCATTTTCTGCCCCGCTATCGAAATCCTCAGTCATGCCGTGTTCGGGCCGATGCCCCCGCCGTCCACCGCTACTTGTGCTTGAACTCCGGCTTGCGCTTCTCGACAAAGGCGCGCATGCCTTCCTTCTGGTCGTCTAGTGCGAAGGTGGAATGGAATTCGCGGCGCTCGAACAAGAGTCCGTCGGCGAGCGACGATTCGTACGCGCGGTTGATCGATTCCTTCACCTTGAGAATCGTCGGCAGCGAGTAGCCGGCGATCTTTGTCGCGATCGCAAGCGTCTCGTCGAACAGCTTGTCGGCGGGAACGACGCGCGCCACGAGTCCGGAGCGCTCCGCCTCGACGGCGTCGATCATGCGTCCAGTCAGGCACCAGTCCATCGCCTTCGCCTTGCCGACCGCGCGCGGCAGGCGCTGCGTGCCGCCCATGCCGGGAATGGTGC
>JBDTZQ010000057.1:0-17373 GCA_040005035.1 Betaproteobacteria bacterium
CCGGTGTTCGTCGACTTCACCGCGGCGTGGTGCGTGACCTGCCAGGTCAACAAGCAGCTCGTGCTCAACACCGCAGCGATGCGTGACGCGTTTTCCAGCCGCGGCGTGGCGCTGGTGCGCGCGGACTGGACGCGACGCGATCCCGAGATCGGCGCGGCGCTGTCCGCGCTGGGCCGCAACGGCGTTCCCGTGTACGTGCTCTACCGGCCTGGCAAGGCGCCGCTGCTCTTGCCAGAAGTGCTGCAGCAGCGGATGATTTTGGATGCGCTCGCCACCCTTTGAGCGCGATTTGGAGATGGAGAGGACGATGCAGAACAAACTCATGCGCAAGCTGACGCGCAAACCGATGTTCGCGGCGCTGGCGCTTTCTCTGGCGGCCAACGTTGCATGGGCGGCGAGCGCCGGCCAGGCGGCGCCCGATTTCACCGTCAGCGACGCGGCCGGCAATCCCGTGCGCCTGTCCGACTACAAGGGCAAGTTCGTCGTGCTCGAGTGGACCAATCCCGACTGCCCGTTCGTGCAGAAGCACTACAACAGCGCCAACATGCAGACGCTGCAGAAGGAAGCGGGCGCGCGTGACGTCGTGTGGCTTTCGGTCAATTCCACCAACAAATCGAGCTCCGAATACAAGACCGGCGCGCAGATGAGCTCGTGGATGCGCTCGCAGGGAGCGGCGCAGAAGGCGGTACTGATCGACGGCGACAGCGCCACCGGGACCAAATACGCGGCGAAGACGACGCCGCACATGTTCGTGATCGATCCCAAGGGCGACATCGTCTACGCAGGCGCCATCGACGACAAACGCTCGGCGCGCGTCGAGGACGCGAAGACCGCGAACAACTACGTTCGCGTCGCGCTCAACGAGGCCATGGCGGGCAAGCCGGTGACGACGCCGAATACCGCGCCGTACGGGTGCACGGTCAAGTACTGAACCGCTCCATGGACGCATCGGGCCAGCCGGCGCGGGTCGGCTGGCTTTTGTTTGTCCGCATGTGCTCCGTGCGCGTCGTGGTCGGCGCGGCCGGGGTGCTCGCCGGCTGCGGCCCGGCGCCCGAGCGCCCGCTGCAGGGCTACGTCGAAGGCGAGTACGTGCGGGTCGCCGCGCCGTTCGCGGGCACGCTGCAGCAGCTCGCCGTGACGCGCGGCGGACAGGTTCCAGCGGGCGCCGCGCTGTTCGGGCTGGAGCGCGAGAACGAGCTCGCGGCGCGCCGCCAGGCCGAGCAGCAGCTCGAGGCGGCGCAGGCACGGCTCGCCAATCTCCAGACCGGCAAGCGCGCGCCCGAAGTCGAGGCCGTCGCCGAGCAGCTGCGCCAGGCGATCGCGGCGCGCGATCTTGCGCTCGCCAATGTGCGTCGGCAGGAGTCGCTCGCCAAGTCGGGGTTCATCAGCAGCGCCGCGCTCGACGATGCGCGCACGTCGGTCAAGCGCGAGGAAGCGAGCGTCGCGCAGCTGCAGGCGCTGGTCGCCACCGCCAAGCTGCCGGGCCGCCCGGACGAGATCCGCGCCGCGCAGGCCGACGCCGCCGCGGCGCGCGACGCCGTGGCCCAAGCCGACTGGAAGCTCGGACAGCGCGCCGTCGCCGCGCCGGTGGCGGCCAAGGTCAGCGACACGTACTTCGTGGTCGGCGACTGGGTGCCGGCCGGCGGCGTGGTCATCAACCTCCTGCCGCCGGCGAACGTGAAGATCCGCTTTTTCGTTCCGGAGCCCGCGATCGGATCGATCAAGGCCGGGCAGAGCGTGCGCTACGCCTGCGACGGCTGCGGCGAGCTCAAGCCGGCGACCATCAACTTCATCGCCGACCGCGCCGAGTTCACGCCGCCGTTCATCTACTCGAAGGAGAACCGCTCCAAGTTCGTCTTCCTCGTCGAGGCGCGCCCCGATCCGGCGGACGCGGTGCGGCTCAATCCTGGACAGCCGGTGGACGTCTGGCTGCCGAAATAAGGTGGGTGCATCGCGTGTTTCAGGCGAGTTGAAGCCGGTGCGCGACAGCGCACCCGACGTCGTCATCGACGTGCGCGGGCTCAACAAGCACTTCGGCACCGGTGCGCAAAGCAAGCACGTCGTCAAGGATCTGTCGCTCAACGTCGCGCGCGGCGAGATCTTCGGTTTTCTCGGCCCCAACGGCAGCGGCAAGACGACGTCGATCCGCATGCTCTGCGGATTGCTCACGCCGGACAGCGGCGAGGGCACGTGCCTCGGCTACGACATCCTGCGCGAGACCAAGGCGATCAAGCGCCACGTCGGCTACATGACGCAGCGCTTCTCGTTCTGGGAAGACCTCACGATCCGCGAGAACCTGCGCTTCATCGCGCGCATGTACAGCATGGACGACGGCGCGAAGCGCGTTGAGGACGCGCTCGCGCATCTCGGCCTGGCGGAGCGCGCCGACCAGCTCGCGGGAACGCTCTCGGGGGGATGGAAGCAGCGCCTCGCGCTGGCGGCGTGCCTGCTGCACGATCCGCTGCTGCTGCTGCTCGACGAACCCACCGCGGGCGTCGATCCGAAGGCGCGGCGCGACTTTTGGGACGAGCTGCACGGCTTCGCGGCGCGCGGGATCACGGTGCTGGTCAGCACGCACTACATGGACGAAGCCGAGCGCTGCCACAAGCTGGGCTACATTCTCGACGGCAGGCTTTTGGTCAGCGGCACCGCCGCGGAGGTGATCGCCAGCCAGCCGCTGGTGACGTGGGAAGTGACCGGCGTCGATCTGGCGGAGCTGCACGCGCGCCTCTTGAAATTGCCGGATGTCGAGCAGGTCGCCGCGTTTGGCGCAGCGTTGCATGTCACCGGGTTGGATCGCGCGCGTCTGGACGCATCGCTGACGCCGCTCAAGGCGGAGGGCGGGCGCCACTGGCGGGAAATCCAGCCCGGGCTCGAAGATGTGTTCATCCATCTGATGCGCGCACGTGACGCGCAACCTTCCCGATGAGCAAGGTCGACCGGGAATCCCATCCCGTCTTCTCGGCGTCGCGCTGGCTGGGCATCGTCATCAAGGAGTTCACGCAGCTCAAGCGCGACCGGCTCACCTTCGGCATGATCGTGGGCATCCCGGTGATGCAGCTGATCCTGTTCGGATTCGCCATCAACACCGATCCCAAGCACCTGCCCGCGGTGGCGATCATCGCCGATCGCGGTGAATTCTCGCGCAGCATCGTCGCCGCGCTCGCCAACAGCAGCTATTTCGACTTCATCGGCGAGGCGCGAAACGAGGACGACGCCGAGCGCATGCTCGCCACCGGCGAGGCGCAGTTCGTCCTCACCATTCCCGAGGATTTCTCGCGCCGGTTGGTGCGAGGCGAGCGTCCCGCGATCCTGCTCGAGGCCGACGCCACCGACCCGGTCGCGACCGGCAGCGCGATCTCCGCGGTCAACGAGATCGGGCGCACCGCGCTCATGCACGACCTGACCGGAGCGCTGGCGCCTCTTGCCGCGTCGCCTGGCCCTTTCGAGGTGCGCGTCCACGCCCGCTACAACCCCGAGTCGATCACGCAATACAACATCGTTCCGGGCCTGCTCGGCGTGATCCTCACCATGACCATGATCCTGATGACCGGGCTCGCGATCACGCGGGAGACCGAGCGCGGCACCATGGAGAATCTGCTCGCCACGCCAGCAACCGCGTTCGAGGTGATGACCGGCAAGATCGTCCCTTACGTGCTCATCGGTCTGATCCAGGTGACGCTGGTGCTGCTGCTGGCGCGCTACTTGTTCAAGGTGCCGATGCTGGGCAATCTCGTACTGCTCTATCTCATGGTGCTCCTGTTCATCGCCGCCAATCTCACGCTGGGACTCACCTTTTCGGCGCTGGCGCGCAACCAGCTGCAGGCGATGCAGATGACGTTCTTCTTTTTCCTGCCGTCGATGCTGCTGTCCGGATTCCTGTTTCCTTTTCGCGGCATGCCGGGCTGGGCGCAGACGATCGGTCAGGCGCTGCCGCTGACGCATTTCGTGCGCATCGTCCGTGGCGTGCTGCTCAAGGGCAACGGCTGGGCCGAGGTGATGCCCGACGCGTGGCCTATGGCACTGTTCATGGGGATCGTCATCGTCATCGGGTTGCGCTTTTTCCGCAGCACGCTGGATTAGCGACGACGCGGTGCTATGATTTCCTGAGCCATGCAAGCAGCTGACAACCCTCCAGAATCCGAGTCGAACTCGACCCGTTACGCGGGACCGCTCGCGCTCGGCCACGCGATGAGCCGGCTCGCGCTGGCCGACGAGGGCGCTGCGTTCACGCGCGACGGCCCGCGCGCCGACGTGGAGTATCGCGATCTCGGATGGTCCGCCGCGACCGACGGGCGCATCGGTGCCAAGCACATCCGCGCCATCGCGCCGTTCACCGCCGAGACCGGCTGGCACTGGCATGACATGCACGCGCATTTCGTCATCGTCCTGCGCGGGTGGATCACCTTCCGCTACGCGGGTGTCGACGACGAGGTGACCGTGCGCGCCGGTGCGTCGCTGTCGCAGCCCGCCGGCGTCCCGCACAATGTCATCGCGCGATCCGATGACATGGAGCTGATCGAGATCAACGTTCCTGCCGATTTCGCGACCGTCGATCTCGCTGCGTCGGCGGCGACGCGCTGACCGGCGCCCCAGTTTCGGCGCGAGCTCGACCAAGCTGCCCTGCTGGGCGCGACCACTCGCCTGCGCTCAGTACGTCGCGCGTCCGCCGGAAAGGTCGAACACCGCGCCGGTGGAAAACGAACAGTCGTCGCTGCACAGGAAAAGCACCATGCGCGCGATCTCCTCGACGTCGATGAAGCGTCCGAGCGGAATGCGCTGCATGATGTCGGCGCGCCGCGCCGGCGATAGCTCGCGCGCCATCGCCGTATCGGCGGCGGCCGGCGTGACGCAGTTCACCATGATGCCCAGCGGCCCCGATTCCTTGCCGGCGCTCTTGGTGAGCGAGATGAGCCCGGCCTTCGACGCCGCGTACGCGCCGGCGAGCGCCAGGCCCTCCTTGCCCTGCACCGACGCGACGTTGACGACGTGGCCGCGCAGCGGAGTCGCCTGCTGGTGGCGCATCACCTCGAGCACTGCGCGCGAGCAAAGGTACGCGCCCACAAGATTCACCTCGATCACGCGGCGAAAATTCTCGGGTGTGGTCTGCCACAGCGGCAGCACCTCGCCGAGGATGCCTGCGTTGTTGACGAAGGCGTCGATGCGTCCGAACGCCGCCACGTCCGCGGCAAGCGCTGTCTCGACCGAAGTCTGGTCGGTGACGTCGACCCCGCGCAGCCAGATGCGCTCCGGCGCCGCCAGCTCTTTCGCGGCATCGCGCAGCGCCGCGTCGGAGCGATCCCACAGGCTTACGCGTGCGCCGCTGGTCAGCGCTTCACGGGCAATGGCGCGGCCGATGCCACCGGCGCCGCCGGTGATCAGGATCGAGCGTCCCTCGAGGTCGTAGCGATTCATGTGCGGGCTTCCGCGGATCTGGATCGTGAATTCTGCAGGGTATACACGCCGAACGCGAGTGGCGCGGTCGCGTCGGCGAACGCGGCATCGCGCGCGAGCGCGGCGCATTGCGCCTTGAACGGCCCGGCGTCGCCCCATCCTTCGACGAGCACGATCCAGCGCGGAATCAGATTCTTTTCCGGGCGCACCTTTTTCTCGGCGGTCTCGACCGCGCTTGCGGATTCGTCGGCAACCAGCAGATGGCATCCGGCGATGCCTGGCTCTTTCGCCAGCCGCGGCAGGAAGTCGTCGACGATCCGGCGGCGGTGCGCCGGCGCGATCGCGTCGGCGACCGCGTATCGCAGCGTCGCGATCAGGCCTGCGTCGCCCTCGCCGTGGCTCGCCGCGACCTCGCACAGCGAGCGCGCGACGCCGCGGAAGTGCTGGACGGTGGCAACGGTCCACGGCGTCGGGTTGTTGAGGCGCTCGAGGTAGCCGGCGCCGGTGAGGGTCGCCGGTGACGCGGTCTCGTAAAGGTTGAAATATTCGGGGCGGTTGCCGTCGACCGCGACATAGCGGCGTCCGCGCAGGAACCCATCGATGCCGGCGCGCTCGGGCATGTGCTCCATGCCATGCCACGCGTAGAACTCCGCGCGGCCTTCCGGGGCGATGTCGTGCCAGATGGCGACCGCGCCCGTGCCTGCCAGGCTCATGGCCGGACCCTCGTTCGGTTTAGCAGGCTTGACTTTACCGCAATAATCGGGAAAATGGAATGTCGTTCCAGTCTGGAATAATATTTCAGAGACTAACTCCGGGTCTGTTCAAGAGTTCGCAAGCCTCTTCTATCGACCGCTCGCACACGCTGAATGCAAATCGCCAACGTCGACCGTTGCCTGAACCTGATCGAGCTACTCGCCGGTTCGCCGGACGGTCTTTCGCTCGGCGCGCTCGCTGAGCGCCTCGAGCTCCCCAAGAGCGCCACGCACCGGTTGCTGCAGACGCTGTCGTCGCGCGGCTACGTCACGCAGCATGCCGGCTCGCAGGACTACGCGCTGTCGCTCAAGGTCGCGCAGCTCGGATTCCGCTACATGGACGCTCGCCGGCTGCCCGACGTCGCGCAGGACGTGCTCGATCGCCTGGCGCAGGAGTGCTGCGAGTATTGCCGCATCTCGGTGGTCGAAGGCGAGAGCCTGGTGTGGATTGCGCGCGCGCAGGGCGCCAAGCTGGGACTTCGCTACGATCCGCCGATGGGCGGCGACGTCGTGCTGCATGCGACCGCCACCGGCAAGGCCTGGCTGGCGACGCTGCCCGAGCAGGAGGCGCTGCGCATCGTCTGCGCGCGCGGGTTCGACACCCCGGAGGGCTTCGGCAAGCGCGCGCTCAAGAGCGTCGACGAGCTTCGCCGGCATCTCGACCAGACGCGGCGCCGCGGCTACGCGCTGGCCATCGAGGAAGGCGAGCCGGGCACCGTGGCGCTCGCCGCGGCGTTCAGCGCCTACGAGGGCGCTGGCGCGCCCACCGCCGGGACGGTGTCTATCGCCGGGCCCATCGTGCGGCTTGGCGACCAGCGCATCAAGGAGATCGCGCCGCTGTTGCTGCGCACGACTCAGGCGATCACCCAGATGTGGCCGCTGCGCCTTCGCCAGGCGGGCGGAGCGCGCAGTGCCGCAGTGATGGCAGCGTAGGGACCGGGAATAAGGTCCTGAAGAGAATTCGTCCAGAGCTCAAAGCGAGGAGATCCCCGTGAGCGAGACCGCACTGCCTGCCGCCGACCCCACCAACGCTGCGCCACCGAGCGTGACGTCGGATCGGATTTCCGCCGTTGCGTATCCGCTCGCCTCGTTCACGGCGCTGCTGCTCCTGTGGCAGTTCGGCGTGCGCGCCGCCGGGATTCCCGAGTACATCCTGCCGGTGCCGACCGAGTTCCTCGCCAAGCTGTGGGCGGACCGCGCGCTCATTTCCGAGCACTCGCTGGTGACGGCCAAGGAAATCATCCTGGGATTCCTGATGGCCGCCGCGATTTCCATCCCGCTGGGCTTCCTCATCGTTTCGATCAAGCCCGTCGAGCGTGCGGTGTATCCGGTGATCGTGTTCTTCCAGCTGATCCCGAAGATCGCCATCGCACCGCTGTTCGTGGTGTGGTTCGGCTTCGGATTGTTCCCCAAGGTGCTGCTCACCTTCCTGCTGTGTTTTTTCCCGACGCTGGTCGCGAGCATGACGGGATTTCGGGCGCTCGATGAGCGCGTGCTCTACCTCACCCAGTCGATGGGCGCGACGTGGTGGCAGACGTTTCGCTACGTCCGGCTGCCGGCCGCGATGACCTACATCTTCGCCGGGCTCAAGGTGTCGGTCGTGTTCGCGGCGACGGGCGCGATCGTCGGCGAATTCGTCGGCGCCAACGCCGGGCTGGGTTACCTGCTGCTGCGCGGCACTAGCTATCTCGACATGCCGCTCATCTTCGCAGTGCTGGTCGCGCTCTCGCTCATCGGCATCCTGTTCAGCTACATGGTGCAGTATGCCGAGCGCTGGATGATGCCCTGGCAGCACAAGTGATCCGTTCGAATTGACGTCGACGCCGCGATAGCGGTGCGGGCTTTTCCACCAAGGAGGCAATGATGCAACGACGCACGATACTGCAAGGCGCAGGTGCGCTGGTTATCGGTGTGCTGGCGGCGACGGTCCAGGCGCAGGCGCTGAAGCCGATGAAGATGACGCTCAACTTCCTGGCGGGCGGTCCGCAGGCCGGATTCATGTACGCGAAATCGCTCGGCCTGTACGAAAAGGCCGGCATCGACCTCACCATCGAGGAAGGCCGCGGCTCCGGCACGACCGCGCAGCTGGTCGCCACCGGCCAGACCGACGTCGGCTTCGCCGACGCCCCAGCAGCCATGCAGTTGCGCGCCAAGAACGCGCCGGTGAAGATCATCGCGCCGATCCTGCAGACCAACGGCTTCGCCATCATCTCGCTCGAGGAAAGCAACATCCGCACACCGGCCGACCTGGTGGGCAAGCGGCTCGCCGTGCAGTCAGGCACCGCGCAGACCACGCTGCTCGACGCGATCCTGGCGACCAACAACATCGACCCGAAGAAGTTCAACACCATCAGCATCGACCCGTCGGCATTCGTCGGCGCCCTGCTCGAGAAAAAGGTCGACGCGATCCTGGGCGGCGCGGACTTCCAGTCGGTGCAGATTCGCGACCGCGGCTTCAAGGTGCATGACATCCTTTATCGCGACGTCGGAGTTCCGACCGTTGGATTGTCGGTGATCGCGCGCGACGACGAGATCGCCGCCGATCCGGAGCTCTACAAGAAGTTCGTCGCCGTCAGCCTCGAGGGCTGGGACGCAGCGCGCAAGAATCCGACCGCGGCTTCCGAAGCCGTGATCAAGCAGTTCCCGACCGCGACCAAGGAGCAGATCCAGAAGCAGCTCGACGTCGACTTGAAGCTTCTGTGCGCCCCCAGCGCAACGGCCCTCGGGCGTGTGCCCGACAAGAACTGGCAGACGACCTTCGACCTGCTGACGCAATACCTCCAGCTGCCGAAGGACAAGCCTGCCAGCGACTACTACACCGTGGCACTGCTTCCGGCGAACCCGCCGAAGTGTCCGTGATCATGGAACCGACTCAATTGGCAACTGCGGCAACTGCGGGCGTCGTCGGCGCCGGCGTCGCATCGGTAGCGCCCAGCGGCGCACCGATCGAGGGTAGGCGCATCACCAAGCGCTTCCCGGGCAAGGACAAGGTGTTCACCGCCATCGAGGACGTTTCGTTCTCGATCAAAGGCGGCGAATTCGTGTCCTTGATCGGGCCGTCGGGCTGCGGCAAGAGCACGCTCATGCTCATTGCCGCCGGCCTCTCGTTGCCCACCGAAGGCGACATCGTTGTTGGCGGCAACAAGCTCACCGAGCCCATTACCGACGTCGGCATCGTCTTCCAGGACCACCTGCTGCTCGACTTCCGCACCGCGCTCGACAACATCATGCTGCAGCACCAGGTGCGCGGCTTGCCGATGGCGCAGGGCCGCGAGGACACGATGTCGCTGATGCACAAGCTCGGCATCGCACACGCCGCCGATCGCTACCCGCGCCAGCTCTCCGGCGGCATGCGGCAGCGCGTGTCGATCGCGCGTGCGTTGATCCACGAACCGTCGGTGCTGCTCATGGACGAGCCCTTCGGTGCGCTCGATGCGATCACGCGCACGCAGATCCGGCACGACCTCGAGCTCCTTTGGCTGGAAACGCGCAAGACCGTGTTGTTCATCACGCACAGCGTCGAGGAGGCGGTCGGATTGTCGGACCGCGTGCTGGTGATGTCACCCAACCCCGGCAAGATCGTCGAGGAGATCGTCATCGACCTGCCGCGTCCGCGTCCGGCGCATCTCGGCGAATACCCGTCGTTCAACGTCTACGCCGAGCGCATCCACGAGGCGTTCAAGCGCCTCGGGATCATCAAGTATTAGGACGCCATGAGTCGCATTCTGGTCACCGGAGGTTGCGGCTTTCTAGGCGCGTGCTTCGCACGGCGCGCGCGTGGCGCGGGCCACGTGGTCACAACCGCCGATATTCTGCCGGAGGCCGACCGCGCGCTCGACGCGGGCGATCCGCCCGCCATAACTGCGCTGGTCGCGGATGTGCGTCCCGACGCGATCGTGCATCTGGCCGCCGGCCTCACCGACGTCGGCGAGCGCGATCCGGTCGGCACGACGCGCCTCAATGCGCTCGGCACTGCGGCGATTTTCGCCGCCGCCGAGCAGCACAAGGTCAGCCGGGTCATCTACGCGTCCTCGATTTCTGCGGTCGGTCCCACAATTGGGCGCACCGGCGACGACGCACGCCTGCAACCCGGCAACGTCTACGGCGCGACCAAGGCTTTTTGCGAGCACCTCGCACAGGCGATGAGCGTGCGTCCGGATGCGCCTTCGTACCTGGGACTGCGCTTCGGCTACGTCTACGGACCCGGTCGCGTGCGCGGCTGGCGCGAGGTGCAGGCGCTGATCGAGCGCGTCGCGGCGGGCGAGCGCCGGATCGAGTTTCCGGACTTTCCCGACCCGATGGACTGGACCTGGATCGATGACGCGGCGCAGGTGCTGCTCGCCGCGATCGATCGTCCCCTGCCGCGCTGCGCGGTGCTCAACGTCGTCGGAGACAAGCGGCGGGTGCGCGAGGCGATGGCGTATCTCACGCAGCGCTTTCCGGATCTCGAGTCGGTGCCGCGTCCCGCGCGCACGCCTCCGGCGGCGTGGGGGCTGGTCAACGACGGCCTCGAGGCGATGCTCGGTGTGACGCCGTCGACCACGCTCGAGCAGGGCATCGATCGCATGCTCGCAGCCCGCCCCGTGTAGGGGACCGCTGAAGGTCAGGTCTTCAGCGTGAACTCGACAGCCAGCGTTCCCAGCTCGCCGTAGAGAACCGACAGCTTGGTGTCGAGCGGCACTTCGAGGACGCCGCAGTACGACCCCGTGGTGACGACTTGCCCGGCTTTCAATCCGTCCACGCCGGCGTATCCGCCCGAGGCGAGGAAATTCGCCAGCCATAGCAGCGGCCGCAATGGATGACCGTCGGGGTGCTTTCCGTCGCGCGCCACGACGCGGCCCTGAGGCGAGTCGACGGTGATCGCGAACGCTTCGAGCGGTTTGTCGAGCGCGGCTGCGACGGCAGGCCCGACGAACAATCCCTGGTTGGCGATGCCGTCGGCGAGAAGCTCGGGAAAGCTGACCGCCGTCTGATCCGGGTAGCGCGCACCGATGAGCTCGAGCACCAGCCGCGTTTCGCCGATCGCGGAACGGATCTCGCCGTCGCTGTAGGGTCGCCGGCGGGCCGGCAGGTCCTTGCCCATCTCGAATGCGACCTCCGGCTCGACGCGCGCCGCGCCGCGATAGAGCGCGATCGGACACGGGGAATCGCGTCGCACGGTCGGCGCGAAGATGGGGGCGAGGATGCTTGGCTTTTCCGCGGTCGGAACCGAGCATTTCCATGCGCCGATGGGCAGGCCCAATATCGTGCCCACGCGCTGCTGGATCGCCAGCGCCTCTGCGCTGTCGCGCGGAACGAGTGCGTCGGAGAGTTTCACATCCTGTCGATGTGCCTTGCGCGCATCGAAGAGCAGCTGAGCTGCGGCAGCGGTGGATTGGGGCGTCATCTCGTGATTCTCCTTTTCAATGCAGCGCCAGCGACAGCCCCAGCGGGACGAATGCAAGCGCGGTGAAATTGCCGATCAGCACGATCGACGCGACCTTGGCCGGCTCCTGATTGTATTGCTCGGCGACCATGTAGTTGAGCACCGCGGGCGGCAGGCAGCCGAAAAGCACCAGCAGGCCTTGCTGGGTGGGGTCGATGCCCAGGTACGGGCCGAGCAGCGACGCCATCGCGATGCCGGTGAGCGGACAGACCAGCGCGCCGATCACGCCGAGGTTCCATCCGCCCCAGCTCACCGTCGCCATGCGCACGCCGAGCGCGATCAGCATCAGCGGGATCATCGCGTCGCCGATCATCTTGATGCCGATGGTGAGCCAGTCGGGCATGGGCGGATGCACGAGCGCGAACGCGAAGCCGACGAAGGTCGCGATCACCATCGGATTGCGGAACACCGGCCAGAACGCCGCGTCGCGGTTGACGATGCGCACGCCCACGGTGAAATGCAGCAGGTTGGAGATCGTAAACAGCGCAACCATCGCCGAAAGCCCCGCCTGACCGAAGGCGAGCGCCGCGACGGGGAGCCCGAGGTTGCCGCAGTTGTTGAACATCATCGGCGGCACGAAAGTGCGCACGTCGGCGTGCAGCAGCTTGGCGAAGGGCCACGCCAGAAGGCCGGACCCGATCACCACGCCGATCGCGCCGAGGATCAGGCCGCGGCTGGCCGCAAGATCGAATTCCTTGCTGGCGAGCGCGCTGAAGATCAGCGCCGGCGCAAGTATCTCCAGGTTGATGCGATTGACCCACGTCATGTCGGGCTTGGCCCGGAGCGCATAGACGTAGCCCACCGCCGTCACCAGGAAGACCGGGAGGATGATGCCGAGCAGGCGCTCAAACATCGCGACCGCTTCGCGTCGGCGCGTCGGGTTTGTTGCTGCGCTGAGTCACCGCGCCAGCCTCATCGTCTAGAGGATGTACTGCGCCAGGTCGTCGTCACCGGCGATGCCGGCCAGGCGCGCTTCGACGTACGTCGCATCGATGGTGATGGTTCGCCCTCCGAGCTTGCTGGCGTCGAAAGAGACTTCGTCGAGCAGGCGCTCCATTACCGTATGCAGCCGTCGCGCTCCGATGTTCTCCTGCTTCTCGTTGACCGCGAACGCGATCTCGGCCAGGCGCCGTACGCCGTCGTTCTCGAAGTCGAGCGACACGCCCTCGGTGGCGAGCAGCGCCTGATACTGGCGCGTCAGGCATGCGTCGGTCGCGGTGAGGATCTGCTCGAAATCCGAGACCGACAGCGAAGCGAGCTCGACCCGGATCGGAAAGCGCCCCTGCAGCTCGGGGATCAGGTCGGACGGCTTGGCGAGATGGAAAGCGCCGCTTGCGATGAACAGGATGTGGTCGGTCTTGATCATGCCGTACTTGGTCGCCACCGTGGTGCCTTCGACCAGCGGCAGCAGGTCGCGCTGCACGCCCTGGCGCGACACGTCGGCGCCCTGCATTTCCTGCCGGCTGGCGATCTTGTCGATCTCGTCTAAGAAGACGATGCCGTTCTGCTCGACGTTGGAAAGCGCGCGCGCCTTCATGTCCTCGTCGTTGATGAGCTTCGCCGCCTCTTCGTCGAGCAACGCCTTCATGGCGTCGACGACTTTCATTTTCCTCACCTTGCGCTTGCCACCGGACATCTGCTGGAACATGCCCTGGATCTGGCTGGTGAGATCCTCCATCCCGGGCGGGGCGAGGATCTCCATCTGCGAGGACGCCATCGACACCTCGACGTCGATCTCCTTGTCGTCGAGCGAGCCTTCGCGCAGCATCTTGCGGAATTTCTGCCGAGCCGCCGTGTCGACGGGCTGCATGTCGTGGAAATTGATTTCGCGCGCCGGCGGAAGCAGCGCGTCGAGCACGCGCTCCTCGGCGGCTTCGCCGGCGCGATCGCGCACCTTGCGCGTCTCAGCTTCGCGTGCATCCTTGATCGCAGTCTCGACCAGGTCGCGGATGATGGTGTCGACGTCGCGCCCGACGTACCCGACCTCGGTGAACTTGGTCGCCTCGACCTTGACGAAGGGCGCATCGGCGAGCTTGGCCAGGCGGCGCGCGATCTCGGTCTTGCCCACGCCCGTCGGCCCGATCATGAGGATGTTCTTCGGCGTGATTTCCTGGCGTAGTGGATCGGCGACCTGCTGCCGGCGCCAGCGGTTGCGCAGCGCGATCGCGACCGCGCGCTTGGCCTGGTGCTGCCCGACGATGTGCTTGTCGAGCTCGTGCACGATTTCCTGCGGGGTCATCAGCGAGGACATTGCGGACGTGAGCGTAAAAAAACGGCCGCCCATGGAGGCGGCCGGTCCATTCTACCTTCGTCGGCGGTTGTCGTGTCCGTCGTTGGACGCGGGCAACCGCGCAATCGCCGGGCTGGTTCGGGAATGCGATCGCTTGGAAACGGCGCGGCGCCGCTCTTTGGCAAGGCGCGACGCTTCGCTTATCATGGCGCCACCGCGGATTTCGGCCTGCGGCGCCACCGCGGATCGGTGCGGCGGCGCAAACGCATCCCGGGATCGACCCGGGACGGCTCACCGCACTGGCTGAGGAGAAAACCCATGAAACGCATGACGATCGCGTGCGGTGTCGTCGCGGCATCGCTGCTCTACGCCTGCACGTCGATGAAATCGGCGAGCGAGAGGTCGGTCTATTTCATCGAGCCCAAGGACGGCGCAACGGTCAGCAGCCCCTTCAAGGTGGTCTTCGGCGCCAAAGGGATGGCGGTCGTTCCGGCGGGGGAGGACAAGCCTGAGTCGGGTCATCATCACCTGCTCATCAACCTCGCGGCGATGAACGCCGGAGAGGCGATTCCGGTCGACGACAAGCATCTGCACTACGGCAAGGCGCAGACCGAAGCCGAGGTGACCCTGCCGCCCGGGCGTTACAAGCTGACCATGCAGTTTGCCAACTGGGCACACGTCTCGTACGGCCCGGCGATGGCAGCGACCATCGACGTCACGGTGAAATAGACGCATGGGCACGCGGCGGTTCGTGTCGGCATCGATGCTGGCGAGCGCTCTGGTTGCCTGCAGCAGCAACCCGCCGCCGGCCACGCCGACGGCCACCGTGAGCGACGACACGCTCAAGATCACGGGGTTCGGCTATCTCGCGCCCGGCCGCAACCAGGCGGTCGTGAACCTTCGCTCCAAGAGCAACAGCAATGTCTACGGCACCATCACCTTCCGCGAGAAAGACGGCAAGACCAGCGTCGCCGCGACGGTGTGGAACCTGAGCATCGGGCCGCACAGCATCTATATCCACGAGAACGGCAATTGCAACTCGCCCAATGCGGCGAGCGCGGGCGCGGTGTGGAACATCGCGCCGCCCGGGCAGAAAAGGAGCGGCCAGCTGCCCGAGCTCTACGTCGGTACCGAAGGCAACGCCTACATGCAGGCCATGATCGCCGGCGTGAGCGTCGGCGACAAGAAGCCCACCGACATCGTCGGGCACTCGGTCGTCGTGCACGCGACGGTCGATCCCGACCCGAAGCCGCAGTTCGGCGGCGTGCCCAACGGCTGGCTCGCCTGCGGAATCATCGAACAGGGTGGTGGCTAGTTTGGGGATGCTCACGGACCGCAAGGTCCTGATCACGGGGCTGCTCTCCAATCGCTCGATCGCGTACGGCATCGCTCGCGCCTGCAAGCGCGAGGGAGCGTCGCTTGCGTTCACGTACGTCAACGCCGAGCTCAAGGATCGCGTCATCAAGCTCGCCGCGGACTTCGGCAGCACGCCGGTGCTGCCCTGCGATGTCGCCGACGATGCGCAGATCGCCGCGCTGTTCGAGGATCTTAGCCGTGAGTGGGGAGGGCTGGACGGCCTCGTGCACTCCATCGCGTTTGCGCCGCGCGAGGCGCTGGCGGGGGACTATCTGGACGGCATGTCGCGAGACGCGTTCAGGATCGCGCACGACATCAGCTCGTACAGCTTCGCCGCGCTCGCCAAGGGCGCGCGTCCACTGATGCGCGAGCGCCACGGTGCGCTGCTGACGCTGTCGTATCTCGGCGCGGTTCGAGCGATGGCAAACTACAACGTCATGGGTCTGGCCAAGGCGAGCCTCGAGGCCAACGTGCGCTACCTCGCGCAGACGCTCGGCCCGGAAGGAACACGCGTCAACGCCATCTCGGCCGGTCCGATCAAGACGCTCGCCGCCGCGGGCATCGGCGGGTTCTCCAAGATCCTGCGTTTCGTCGAGAAGAACGCGCCGCTTCGCCGCAACGTCACCACCGACGAGGTCGGCAACGTCGCCGCTTTCCTGCTGTCCGACCTCGCCAGCGCCATCACCGGCGAGATCACCTACGTCGACTGCGGGTTCTCGACGGTGGCCGCAGGGATGGACGAGGCTTAGCGCGAACGACCTCGCCGCGCGGCTCGCGGCGCGGCACTCGCCCGCAGTATCAACCTGAAGATGGCGCGCTCCGCACCGGACTACGACGTCGTCGTGATCGGCGGCGGCCACAACGGCCTGGTCTGCGCGTGTTACCTCGCTGCCGCCGGATTGTCGGTCGCGGTTTTCGAGCGCCGAGACATCGTCGGCGGCGCCGCGGTCACCGAGGAATTCCATCCGAGATTCCGCAATTCGACTGCCAGCTACACGGTCAGCCTGCTGCACCCGAAGGTCATCACCGACCTGCGCCTGCGCGAGCACGGGCTGACCATGCTCGAGCGGCCGCTCTCGAATTTCCTTCCGCTTCCCGGCGGCGACTTTCTTAAGGTCGGAGGGGGGCTCGCCGCGACGCAGGCCGAGGTCGCGCGCTTCTCGAAAAAAGACGCGACCGCGCTGCCGGCCTACTACGCGAGGCTCGAGGCGGTCGCCGACGTGCTGCGCGCATTGATGCTGCAGACGCCGCCCAATCTCGGCGGCGGCATCGCCGAGATGCTGCACGCGTGGAAGCTGGGCGGCACGCTCAAGCGGCTGCCGCTTCCGGCGCAGAGGGACCTGCTCGACCTGTTCACCAAGAGCGCCGGCGACGTGCTCGACCAGTGGTTCGAGTCGGCGCCGATCAAGGCGGCGCTGGGCTTCGACGCGGTCGTCGGCAATTTCGCGAGCCCCTACACGCCCGGATCCGCGTACGTGCTGCTGCACCACGTCATCGGCGAGGTCAACGGAAAGCGCGGGCAATGGGGACACGCCGTCGGCGGCATGGGCGCCATCACGCAGGCCATGGCGGCCGAAGCGCTTACCCGCGGTGTCAAGCTTTTCACCGGCGCGAAGGTCGGTCGTGTGGTCACTAGCAATGGCGGCGTGCGCGGTGTCGAGCTCGCCGACGGTCGCCAGATCAGCGCGCGACGCGTTGCCGCCAACGTCAATCCGAAGCTCCTCTACCTTCAGATGATCGACGCCGACGCCCTCGACGCCGATTTTCGCCGTCGCATCGAAGCCTACCGCTGCGAGTCAGCGACGTTTCGCATGAACGTCGCACTCGATGCGCTACCCGAATTCGCTTGCCTGCCCGGCGACGGGCCGCATCTGAGCTCGGGGATCGTCATCGCGCCCTCACTCGCGTACATGGAGCGCGCCTACTTCGACGCGCGCCAAGAGGGCTGGTCGGCGCAGCCGATCGTCGAGGTGCTGATACCGTCGACGGTGGACTCGACGCTCGCGCCGCCGGGCAAGCACGTCGCGAGCCTGTTTTGCCAGCACGCCAATCCGAAGCTTCCCGACGGCCGCTCGTGGGACGCGGTCAAGGAGATGGTCGCCGACCTGATGATCGCGACGGTGAACGCGCAGGCGCCCAACTTCGCGGCCAGCGTGATCGGCCGCCAGGTGCTGTCGCCGCTCGACCTCGAGCGCGAGTTCGGGCTCGTCGGCGGC
>JBDTZQ010000189.1:0-5121 GCA_040005035.1 Betaproteobacteria bacterium
CGCGGCGAAACGGTCTATCTCGCCGGGATCGGCCCCGCAGGCCTCCACAACTCGGGCGTCGGCCTCATCGAGGTGTCGCGCGACCGCGGTCCGCGCATTATCTGCAACAACGAGGAGGAGCGCTTCTCCGGAGAGAAGCACAGCACCGATTTCCCGCGTCATGCGCTGGCATCGCTTCGCTCGACGATGAACCGCATCGGCATCGGCCCCAGCGACGTCGCCGCGTGGCTGGGAACGTGGGACTACTCGGCGTTCGCGGCGACGATCGGCCGCACCATGCTCGAGGAATTTCCCGCCAGCCTGAGCCTGCTGGGAACGCGCCAGACGCCATTCATGAATGCGTCGCAGCTCGCTCCATCGCTGCGCGGTCCGCGCCATCTGGCGAGGGCGATGGATCTTCCGGGGAGGGTGCCGATCATCGGCATGCCGCATCACGACAACCATGCCTGGTTCTCATACGCGGTGTCGCCCTTCGCGAAGAGCGGCGCGCCGGTGATGATATCGGTGCTCGACGGCACCGGCGACTCCGGCGCCATCTCGCTCTACCTGGCGAAGGGTGCCAGCATGCAGCTCCTGCGTTGCAACCACAGCATGTTCGACTCGCTGGGCACGTTCTACGGCGTGATCAGCTCGACACAGGGCGGGTGGACGTGGCTGTCGAGCGAAGGCCGCTACATGGGCGCGGCGGCGTATGGCGATGGTGACCGGAGCTCGAACGCGGTGTATCGAGGCCTCCGCGACATCCTCAGCCTGGAGCCTCACGGCGAGATCCGGCTCAACCGCGAGCTCGCCAACTGGCCGCGAAGCCTTTTCGAGAAGCCCTACACCGACGCGCTGGTGCGCATCCTCGGCGAGCCCGTGGCGACCGCCGACATGTGGAATCCCGACAAGGTGCTGCGGGTCGAGGACATCCGGCATCGGCCCGACACCCAGGATCGGCTCGACAAGGCCGCCGCCACGCAGCTCGTATTCGAAGACGCGCTGATCCACCTGGTCGATCATTTCATCCGCAGCACCGGCAGCGATCGCCTGGTGCTGACCGGCGGCACCGCGCTCAACGCCGTGGGCAACATGCGCCTTCTCGAGCACTTCGACGAGGCGTACTACGAGCGCGTGCTCGGCAAGCGCACGCGGCTGCACGTCTGGATCCCTCCGGTCCCGAACGACGCCGGGGTAACGCTGGGCGCGGCGTACATGTTCTCGTACCTCGCCGGCGGCGGCGTGGGCGAACCGATGCAGCACGCATTCTATTGCGGCAGTGCGCCGACGCGCGCCGAAGTGCAGATCGCGCTCGCGGGAACCACCGACGTGCGGTGGATGCGGCTGGGCGACGTCAACACTCCGGGTCAGCGCGATGCGATCGCCGACCTGATGGCGTTCATCACCGAGCACGACGGCATCATCGCCATTTTCCAGGGTGCCGCCGAAACCGGGCCGCGCGCGCTCGGCCACCGCTCGGTGCTGGCGAACCCGTGCAATCCGCGCACGCGCGAAGTGCTCAACGATCGCGTGAAGTATCGCGAAGCGATCCGCCCGCTGGCGCCGATGATGACGCTGCAGGCGGCGCATCAGTGGTTCGAGCTGTCGCCCGGCGCGTGCGACGACGACTACAACGCCTACAACTACATGGTGCTCACCGCCCGCGCCAGGCCCGCGGCGCGTGCGCGCATTCCGGCGGTCGTCCACGCCGATGGGACCGGCCGGCTGCAGATCGTGCGCCAGGCCACCGATCCGCTCACCCACGCCTACCTCAAGGCGCTCGGCAGAAGGATCGGCGTCGAGGTGGCGGTGAACACGTCGTTCAACGTCGCGGGCCCGATCGCGCAGACGCCGCAGCATGCCATCGACACGCTGCGTCGCTCGCGAGGAATGGATGCCGTGCTGGTGTTCACCGAGGAAGGCGATGTCTTCGCGCTGTGGCATGCCGAGGCCGGGCAGGCCTCCGGGCAGGCGCGCTTCCGTCACTGGCTGGAGGAGTGGCGCGACGAGTGCACGAACGGCGCGCAGCGCGCGCGCGCCTGACTTCTGCGACGCCGCCGGGAGAGACGTTTTCCCTCAGGCAGCGTTGCCCGAAAGGGCGAAGCAGGCGATAATTGCGGTTTGCCCGAAGTCCTTCGCAAGCCTGCGCTCGCGGCCGGGTTTTCGACAACCATTCTTCCGATTCTTCCAAGCCCAAGCGATGTCAGGCGCTCTCGCCGGAAAAGTCGCGCTGGTCACCGGCGCAGCCCGCGGCATCGGCCGCGCGATCGCGCGCAAGCTCGGCGCGGCGGGCGCCGACGTGGCGGTGAACTACTACAATAGCCACGACGAGGCCGAGACACTGTGCGCGGAATTGCGCGCATGGGGCCGGCGCGCGCTGGCGGTGCAGGGGAGCGTGGGAGTCCCTGACAGCGTCGACGAGATCTTCGCGCAGGTCGCGAAGGAGTTCGATCGCATCGACATCGTGGTCAGCAACGCGGCGTCGGGCGTGCTCAAGCCGGCGATGGACATGTCGCTCAAGCACTGGCGCTGGTGCATGGAGACCAACGCCTTTGCGCTCAACCTGCTCGCGCAGCGCGCGGCTCCGTTGATGACCGACGGGGGCCGCATCATCGCCATGTCGAGCCTGGGCGCGCAGCGCGCGATGCCCGGATACGGATTCATCGGCGCGTCGAAGGCGGCGCTGGAATCGCTGGTGCGAACGCTGGCGCAGGAGCTGGGACCGAGGAACATACGCGTCAACGCGGTCAGCGCCGGTGTGGTCGACACCGACGCGCTGCAGTACTTTCCGAATCGCGAGCAGCTTTTGTCCAATTTCGCCGAGCGAACCCCGGCGGGTCCGGTGCTCACACCGGACGACGTTGCCGGCGCGGTGTACCTGCTGTGCCTGCCCGAGGCCGCGATGATCACCGGGCACACGCTGGTCGTCGACGGCGGGTTCTGCATTTCGGGATGAGCGCGCCGATGATGAGCCCCATGCTCAACGACTCCGGACTCGACGGCAAAGTTGCCGTCGTCACCGGCGGCAGCCGCGGGATCGGGCGCGCCATCGTGCATCTCCTTGCCGCGCACGGCGCCGACGTCACGTTCCTTTATCGAGGCAATGCCGAAGCGGCCGCGCAGGTAAGCATCGAAGGCGCGGCAACCGCGACTTCGCGCGCCATCGCGCACGAGCAGGTCGATGTCCGCGACGCCGCGGCGTGCACCGCAGCGGTGGAGCGCATCGCCGATCGCGCCGGACGCATCGACATTCTGGTCAACAACGCCGGCGTCATCCGCGACAACCAGCTCGCGGCGATGAGCGACGAAGACGTCGACATCGTGCTCGACACGAACGTCGGCGGCGTGTTCAACATGGCGCGCGCGGTGGTGCCGCACATGATCGTGCAGCGCTCGGGCAAGATCATCAACCTGTCGTCGGTCTCCGGCGACAAGGGCGGTCGCGGCCAGACCAACTACGCCGCCAGCAAGGGCGCGGTGAACGCGTTCACTCGCGCGCTCGCGGTCGAGCTCGCGCCGCGCAAGATCACCGTGAACGCGGTCGCGCCTGGCGTGATCGAGACCGAGATGTCGGAAGCGGTGCGCGACATGGCGGGCGCGGAAGTCAGCTCGCGCATCCTGCTCAAGCGCTACGGCAAGCCCGAAGATGTCGCGTACGCGGTATGCTTTCTCGCATCGCGCTATGCAGATTACGTGACCGGACAGATTTTCGCCGTCGATGGCGGCTTCAAAATGGAGTGAAGGCAATGGCACTCAACGAGGTAAGCCAAGAAGAGATCATGGCGGTGTATCCCAAGGTCGCAGAGACGATGGCTGATGCGCTCGGCTGCGACGTCGACGACGTCAAGCTCAAGGTGTCGCTGATCGAGGGACTCGACGCCGAGTCCATCGACTTCCTCGACATGGTGTTTCGCCTGGAGCGTGCGTTCAAGATCAAGATCCCGCGCGGTAAGATCGTCGAGAACGCGCGCGGCGACCTTCCCGAGGCAGAGTTCGAGCAGAAGGGCATCGTCACCGAGAAAGGCATGGCGCAGCTGCGCTCGTACCTGTCCGAAGTTCCCGCCGAGCGCTTCAAGACGCCGATGAAGGTCGCCGACATTCCGCGGCTTTTCACCCCGGAAACGTTCTGCAAGCTGGTTGTCCGCGCCCAGAAGGAAGCGCCGGCGGCTGCCTGAAGCCCGACGATGCGTGCATGGGCGATCACTTCGCTGCCTTCTCGTTCGTCGACCGCATCATGCTGCTCGAGCCCGGCCGGCGCGCGCACGGGGTTTTCCCGATTCCGCGGGGCATCGCCGAATTCCCGCGAGCGCTGGTCGCCGAGGCGGTCGGACAGCTCGCGGCGTGGGTGGCGATGAGCGCAATCGAATTTCGGGGCCGGCCGGTGGCGGCGCTGGCCGACCGCACGACCTTCCACGGCCTCGCGCAACCCGGCGACGTGCTCGAGCTCGCGGTTGACATCGACGATTGCGACGACGAGGCGGTGGCGTATGGCGGATCGGCGAGCATCGGCGGGCAGCGCGTTGCCGAGCTCGAGCATTGCCTCGGCCCGATGCTGCCATGCGTGGACTTCGACGCACCCGAGGCGCTGCGCGAGCGCTTCGCGCTGCTCTGCGCCGACGGCGACGTGCCCGGACGCTTTCGCGGGGTCGCGATCGTCACACCGGTGACACTCGCGCACGACCCGGGCCGCTCGCTAAGCGCGCGGCTCGATGTGCCGACCCGCGCTCCGTTCTTCGGCGACCACTTTCCGCGCCGTCCGGTATTCCCGGCCACGCTCATGCTCGACGCACAGATGCGACTCGCGCTCGAGCTAGCGCGCGAAACGGGCACGTCATCGAAATGGGAGTTGCGCAGCATGAGCAAGGTCAAGGTCCGGTCGTTCACGCTGCCGGGGCAGTCGGTCGAGCTTCGCGCCGAGGCGACGCCCGAAGGCGATACGCTGCAGGTGGCGCTGTCGGCACGCTTCGACGGCAAGGTCGTGTCCACCGCGCGCGTCGACTTCGCGAGCGCACCATGAGCGCCGCCGGGGCGCCCCAAGGCGCTCGCCCCCTGGGGGGAGGCGGCGCACAGCGCCGCTTCGGGGGGAGACCATGAGCGCCGCCGGGGCGCCCCAAGGCGCTCGCCCCCTGGGGGGAGGCGGCG
>JBDTZQ010000190.1:0-5085 GCA_040005035.1 Betaproteobacteria bacterium
GCCGCGTTGCCACGGCGCTCGAGCCACCTACCCGCGGACTCGGCGAGCAGCGTCAATGTCCGCTTACTTGGTGTTGCTCCGGATGGAGGTTGCCGCGTTTCACCCGTACCGGCAACGGAGTGAACCGCACCGGCACGACTCGTCTCTGTGGCCCTGTTCCTCGCCTTCGTCGCCGCTCTCGCGACGACTTATCGCGTCTGGGCGTTACCCAGCATCCCGCTCTGCGGAGCCCGGACTTTCCTCTCCCCGCTACGTTTGCACGCGACGGGCAGCGACGGTCTGGCTGACTTCGGCGGCGATGGTAGCACGCGGGCGCGGCGTCATCACGCCGGCGCCGGATCGACGCGCCAGCGCACGCGCTCGCCGGCGCGCAAGGGCACGACGCTGTCGTCGCCGAAGGCATACTGCTGCGGGACCTCCCACGCTTCGCGGCGCAGCGTGATCGTGTCGGCATTGCGCGGCAATCCGTAGAAATCGGCGCCGTGGAAGCTGGCAAATCCCTCCAGCTGGTCGAGCGCACCGGCATCCTCGAATGCCTCGGCGTAGAGCTCGATGGCGGCATGCGCCGAGTAGCATCCCGCGCAACCACACGCGGTCTCCTTGGTGTGCACCGCGTGCGGCGCCGAGTCGGTGCCGAGAAAGTATTTCGGGTTGCCCGACGTCGCCGCCGTCACGAGCGCCTGGCGATGGCTCTCACGCTTGAGTATCGGCATGCAGAAAAGGTGAGGGCGAACGAAGCCGGCGAGCATCGCGTTCCGCGACCACAGCAGGTGTTGAGGCGTGATGGTGGCGCCGACGGGGGCAGGCGCATCGGCGACGAACTGCGCCGCTTCGCGCGTGGTGATGTGTTCGACGACAACGCGCAATGCCGGGAAATCGCGGACGATGCGCGACAGGCTGGTTTCGATGAATACGCGCTCGCGATCGAAAACGTCGACGTCGGCCCCGGTCGCCTCGCCGTGCACCAGCAGCGGCAGGGCGTGCTTTTCCATCGCTGCCAGCACCGGCCACACCTTGGTCAGGTCGGTGACGCCGGACTCCGAGTTAGTCGTCGCCCCGGCGGGATAGTATTTGACGCCGATGACGAATCCCGACGCGCGCGCCGACGCGATCTCGGCGGCCGTGGTGCGATCGGTGAGATAGAGCGTCATCAGCGGCGCGAAGCGCGAGCTCGGCGCGAGCGCGGCCGCGATGCGCTCGCGATATTCGCCCGCCGCGGCGACGGTGGTCACCGGGGGCTTGAGATTGGGCATCACCACCGCCCTGCCGAACACGCGCGCGGTGGCGCCGACCACCGATCGCATCGCGCTGCCATCGCGCAGATGCAGATGCCAGTCGTCCGGGCGAACGATGGTAAGGATGGAGGCGGTCATGACGGGCGTTGGCGCCGATTATACGGTGGGTGCTGCATTGCTCCCCCGTGGCGGCGCCGGTGCGCGAGCGGCCCTTCCGCGGCGGCGCACGCCCGGGCGGGCCTCAGTCGAGGTCTGGCTTGGGACATCGGTTGCAGTTATAATGCCGGGTTTGATGCGCGGCCCCGACAAGACGTGTAAGGTGCGGGTCCTCAGAACCAAGCCGGCATCGTGGTTCAGCGAATTCGAGGTGTGTGGTGGCAACTAAGGTGGCAACTAAAGTGGCAGCTAAGAGTGCGGCAACCAAAAGCGTAGCAACCAAGTCATCCGCGACGGCGAAGCGAGCGCCTGCGAAGCCTGTCGCCGCGAAGCCTGTCGCGGCGAGGCCTGTTGCTGCGAAGCCCGTCGCCGCAAAGCCTGTCGCCGCGAAGCCTATCGCCGCGAAGCCCGTGAAGGCTGCGGCCGTCAAGAAGGTCGGGGACTCGAAGGAGCTCACCGACGAAAACATCCTGCGCGCGCCCGAAAAGGACTACATGAACGAGGCGCAACTCGCCTTTTTCAGGCAGAAGCTGATCGACCTTCGAGCGCAGTTGCTCAACAATGCCGACGATACCGGGCAGCATCTGCGCGAGAACGAGGTGACCACCGATCCGTCCGACCGCGCCACGCTCGAGGAGGAGTACACCCTCGAACTGCGCACCCGCGACCGCGAGCGCAAGCTCCTCAAGAAGGTCGAGAAGTCGATCAAGCAAATCGACGAAGGTACCTACGGGTACTGCGACGAGACGGGTGAGCCGATCGGCGTCGCGCGGCTGCTGGCGCGTCCGACCGCGACACTTTCACTGGAAGCGCAGGAGCGGCGCGAGCGAGTGCAGAAGCTGTACGGGGATTGAAAACGATCGGGCGCTCTAGCGCGCCCGATTGGTTGCTAGTCGGTCCTGCTCTGTGCCGGCGTCCGTCACAAGACGGTCACATGCCGGGCGTGACCCCCTCAGATTCCGCTCAGATGCCGAACACGCCGCGGTGCGACCAGCCGCCGGCCATGAAGAACAGCATCGGCATCGATAACACCACGTTGGCGCGCGAAGTCAGGAACGCGATCCGCCGCGCCGACGCCTTCTCCTCGTCGCTTGCCGGCTTGAGTCCGAGGATCTTCTGCTGGTTGGGCCAGATCAACACCCATACGTTGAACAGCATGATGGTGCCCAGCCACGCACCGACGCCGATGCCTGCCATTCCCCGGCTCAACGTGAACGCATTGACGAACTGATTGCCGAGCAGCGCCGCTCCGGCGAGCCACGTGACTACGGCCGCCCAGCGGAAATACAGAAGCGCCCGCGGCGCGACGTGCTTGGTGATGCCGGCATTCGTGCCGTCTGCAGACGCCGCCTTGAGCGCGGCCACCTGCACGAAGTTGAAGTAGTACAGCAGTCCTACCCACATGATGCCGGCCATGAGGTGCAGCCAGCGCGCGATCGCGGGAACGTAGTCCATGGCGTGTCCTCAGTTGAGCACGTTCTTGACGATGAAATACAGGATGGCGGTGAGCGCCAGCCCGCAGATGACGGTGCCCCAGAGCGAATCGAGCGGGTTCTTCATTGGCTTCCTCCCAGAAGGCGCGGCCGTATGGGTCGTATTGGGTCCTCACCGAAATGTCGGTAGACGTCGACGCGGCAGCGCGGACGAGGTTATGCTAGGGCTTCCGGGAGGTCAAGCAATCAACGATCCAGAGGAGCATTACGATGGCTGAGCAGTTTACCCTTCCGCCGCTGCCCTATTCAGAAGGCGCGCTTGCCCCGGTGATTTCAGCGAACACCATCGGGTTCCACTACGGCAAGCATCATAAGACCTACGTCGACACGCTCAACAAGCTTGTCGCCGGGACCGAGTTCGAGGGCCAGTCGCTCGAGGCGATCATTCGCGCCACCGCCGGCAAGGCCGACAAGGCGCCCATATTCAACAACGCAGCGCAGATCTGGAATCACACTTTCTACTGGAACAGCCTGAAGCCCGGCGGCGGCGGCAAGCCCCCCTCGGGAATCGCGGGCAAGATCGATGCGGCGTTCGGCGATTACGACAAGTTCAAGGCGGCGCTGGTCGATGCAGCGTTGAAGCAGTTCGGAAGCGGCTGGGCCTGGCTGGTGGCGGACGGCGGCGCGCTGGCGATCGTCAAGACCGGCAATGCCGAAGTCCCTTTCACCAAAGGCCAGAAGCCGCTGCTCACCATCGATGTGTGGGAGCACGCGTACTACCTCGACTACCAGAACAAGCGGGTCGATTATGCGAATGCGGTCATCGACAAGCTGCTCAACTGGGACTTCGCGTCGAAGAACCTCGCAGCGGGCTGAAGCCGCGTCGCGGTCGCGTTCGGCGATGGAAACCGCGTTGATCGTAGGCGCTTACTTGTTGCCGGTAGGGGATGGGACCATAATCGGCCATAGCATGCGCGACGCATGCGTTGCGGTCTAAGACATGGCGTTCAGCCTCTTTCCCAAAGCTCCAGGCAAAGGCAAGCCCGAAGAGCCCAAAAAGCGCGCTCCCGAGATCGCGCCGCGCCACGACGCGCGCTCGCCGGCGCGCGGCGCTGCCCCGGCCTCGGCGCGCGAGCTCGCCGCGGCGGTGAAGGGCCGCCCGGCATCGCCTTCGTCGCCGTCGCTCAAGCCCGGGGAGCCGCCACGCGATCGCGAGATCACGGTGACGGGTCCTCCTAGCATGATCGACTGGGGTCCGACGCAGCAGGAGAGCATCCTCGTCGCCGAAGCCAATCCGGGCTTGTGCGCGGTGCTCGAAGATGCGGCACTGCGCTACGCCAACGGACACGCCGAGGCGGCGCGCGAGACGCTGCAGCAAGGGATTGTCAGCGACGACGACGCGCGCGTGTCGCCCCTGGCGTGGCTGGCGCTGTTCGATCTGCTGCAGCGCGCCGACGATCGCGCTGCGTTCGATCAGCTCGCGTTGCAGTACGTCGTTGCGTTCGAGCGCTCCGCGCCGCCGTGGGAAGAAGGCGGCGCGCGTGCCCGGCCAGGTGCGCGCCCGGTAGCGGGTGGCTACGTCGGTTTCACCGGCAAGCTCACCGCCGCGCACGCGCCGCAGATCGCCAACCTTCTGGCGGCCTCGCACAAGCAGCCGCAGGTGCGCATGGACCTGGGTTCGCTCACCGGCGCCGACGATGCGGGCGCGAAGCTTCTCGCCGATGCGCTCGCCCAGCTCCGCAAGCGCCATTATTCTCTGGTGCTGCAGCACCCCGAAAAGCTGCGCCGCGCGCTCGACGTGTCGGTGAAGCAGGGCAAGGAAGCGGGCGAGGGTTACTGGATATTGCTGCTAGAGCTCATGCAATGGCAGAACGACCACAAGACGTTCGAGGATCGCGCCATCGATTTCGCCGTCGCTTTCGAGGTCTCGCCGCCGTCGTGGGAACCGCCTCCCATCGCCGCCTCGTCGGAGGGGCCGGCCAGCGCTCCCGGCGCCGGCGCGCCGGGTGAGAATGCCGAGACGCTGGTTTGGAGCGGCACGATGACGGGCTCTTCCGACCCACAACTTTCCAAGCTCGCCTTGTTTCGCGAGGGCCGGCACGCCATTCCCATCGACATGACCGCGGTCGACCGGGTGGATTTCGTATGCGCCGGCGCGCTGCTGAACGCGATCAGCCGCGCCGAGGGGCAGCGCAAGTCGGTGCAAATCATCGGCGTGTCGCCGATCATCCGCGCGCTGCTGCTGCTGATCGGTATCTCCC
>JBDTZQ010000191.1:0-5037 GCA_040005035.1 Betaproteobacteria bacterium
AAAGCGTGCGCCAGAAGCTCAATCCGATCGGCATGGAGTTCAAGGACAAGGTCGTGCTGCTGGTCGACGATTCGATTGTGCGCGGCACCACCAGCCGCGAGATCGTGTCGATGGCCCGCGAGGCGGGCGCGCGCAAGGTGTATTTCGCATCGGCCAGCCCTCCCGTGCGCTACCCCAACGTCTACGGCATCGACATGCCCAACCAGCATGAGCTCATCGCGACCGGGCGCACCGAGGCCGAGATCGCGAGTGAAATCGGCGCCGACCTGCTGATCTACCAGGATCTGGAAGGGCTCAAGCGCGCGATTCGCTCGGTCAATCCGAAGCTGAAGGAATTCGAAGCGTCGTGCTTCGACGGCTACTACGTGACCGGCGACGTGACCGCCGACTACCTGTCGCAGCTCGCGGCGGTGCGCGACGAGGCGCGCGGCGAATCCGACGAGCTGTCCCTCGAGGAGGAAAAGCAGGCGGGGTAGCGCATCGGGCGCCGAGTATTGACGGCGCCACGCGTAGCGCGGATACTGACTGCAGCGCCGATTTGAAAGGGAGCCGTGATGGCTCCGCAGCTTGCGGGCGCTTAACAAATTCAGCTAAAGCGAGCCGCAAGGTCGAGGGCCCGTTTAGCGCAAGCTGGCGGGCTTTTTCATTTCCGGGCGGCGCCATGTCACGCACTGCGGGCTTCACCACTTCCATACTCCACGCCGATCGCGACGCACCGATCGAGCACGGCTCGCTGCACAAGCCCCTGCATCTGTCGGTCGCCTATGGCTACCGCGATGCGCGCGAGCTGGCGGCGGTCTTCCAAGGCAAGGCTCAGGGCTACGCGTACGGCCGCCAGGGCAACCCCACCGCCGCCGCGCTCGAGCAGAAGGTGAACGGGATGGAGCAGGGCGTGGCCACCGTGTGCTTCGGCACCGGCATGGCGGCGATCGGCGCGATCATGCTGGCGTTGCTGCGTGCAGGCGATCACGTCGTGAGCAGCGCCTTTCTCTTCGGCAACACCAACAGCCTGTTCAGCACGCTCGAGGCGCATGGCGGTCTGGTGAGTTTCGTCGATGCGACCAGCGTCGACGCGGTGCGTGCGGCGCTGCGCGCCGAGACGCGGCTGGTGTTCGTCGAGACCATCGCCAATCCGCGCACGCAGGTCGCCGACCTCGAGCGCATCGGCGCGCTGTGCGCCGAGCGCGGCATCGTCTACATCGTCGACAACACGATGACCTCGCCGTACCTGTTCCTGCCCAAGCGCGCCGGCGCGAGCCTGGTCGTCAACGCGCTCACCAAGTACATCGGCGGCCACGGCAACGCGCTGGGAGGCAGCATCACCGACACGGGGCTGTTCGACTGGACGCGCTACCCGAACATCCAGGACCCTTACAAGGGGCCGAACAAGGCGCTGTGGGGCATCACGCAGATCCGCAAGAAGGGCCTGCGCGACTGGGGCGGCACGCTGGCCGCGGAGCAGGCGCATCACATCGCCGTGGGCGCCGAGACGCTGGCGCTGCGCATGGATCGCGCGTGCGCCAATGCGCAGGCGCTGGCCGACTATCTCGGCGGCCATGCGCGCGTTCGCGCGGTCTACTATCCCGGCCTGGCATCGCATCCGCAGCACCCGCTCTCGCGCCAGCTGTTCAGTGCGTACGGCGCGCTGCTGTCATTCGAGCTCGACGAAGCGATCGACTGCTTCGACTTCCTGAACCGCCTCGGCGTGGTTGTTCTCTCGTCCAATCTGGGTGACAACCGCACGCTGGCGATTCCGGTCGCGCACACCATATTTTTCGAGATGGGCGCCGAGCGTCGCGCCAGCATGGGCATCGCCGACTCGCTCATCCGCGTGTCGGTCGGCATCGAGGATCGCGACGATCTGATCGGCGACTTCGCGCAGGCGCTGGGCTGAAGCCTGCGGGTTACCGGGAGTCGATCCCGACGGCGCTTCGCCGATGCGCCCGCCAGCCATGCGGCGCGTCACGCGCGCGCCGAGGCCTCGAGCACGTGCGCTTCGACGCCGGACGCATCTACGCGCAGGTAGCTCGCGGCGCGATACCAGTCGGCGAGCACCCAGCGATCGCAGCGATGCCCGTCGACGACGAGCTGGTGATGTGCCGGACGGTGCGTGTGGCCGTGGATCAGGCGCGTGACCTGGTGCCGGCGCATGGCGTCGGCAACTGCGCCGGCGTTGACGTCCATGATGACCTCGTTCTTCGCGGACGCGGCGCGGCGGCTGCCGAAGCGCATCGCCGCCGCGATCATGCGCCGCACGAAGTACGGGCGCGACAATACACGCCGCCGCCGCACGGGATCGCGCCAGTACGCGCGGAATCGCTGGTATTCGACGTCGTCGGTGCAAAGCAGGTCGCCGTGCATGAGGAGCGTGCGCGTGCCCCCCAGGCTGTGCACCACTTCATCGGGAAGGAGCGTCGCGCCGCACGCCCGCGCAAACCGTTCGCCCATCAGGAAGTCGCGATTGCCCGGCTGCACGAACACGGGGACGCCTAGTCCGGGGAGCTCGGCGAGCGCCTCGGCGACCGCCTTCGCCATCGGCTCGCGCAGCTGATCGTCGCCGAGCCACACATCGAAGATGTCGCCGAGGAGGTAAAGCGCCCCCGCATAGCGCGCGGGACCGGTGACGAACGCGTGGAACGCCGCCACCAGCTGCGGACGCGCCGGCGACAGGTGCAGGTCGGAAGCGAAGATCGCGGGGGGCATGGCGTGCTGCTGTTGGGCGTCGGCGGGTTCAGAAACGCGCCGGCGCTCGGCGCGGAAGTTGCGAGCCGTGGCCTCGCGTCGCCGCGCCGGCGGTCAGGCCTTTTCCTCGGCGCGCTGAATCAAGACGTCGTCGGTCGGCACGTCCTGGTGCCCGCTGCGGCTGCCTGTCGGAACACCGGCGATGTGATCGACCACGTCCTTGCCGCCGACTACCTTGCCGAACACGCAATAGCCCCATCCGTTCGCGTTCGGCGCGCGATGGTCCAGAAACGCGTTGTCGGCGGCGTTGATGAAGAACTGGGCGGACGCGGAATGCGGGTCCGACGTGCGCGCCATCGCCAGCGAGTAGTGCTCGTTCTTGGCGCCGTTGAACGCCTCGTTCTCGACCGGCGCGCGCGTCGATTTCTGCTTGAACTCCGGGGTGAATCCGCCGCCCTGGATCATGAAGCCATCGATGACTCTGTGAAATATCGTATTGTCGTAATGCCCGGCGCGCACGTATTCGAGGAAATTGGCGACCGTCTTCGGCGCGCGCTTGGCGTCGAGCTCGATCGTGATCGGTCCGTGATTCGTGTGGAGGATGACCATAGCGCGCTCCTAGGGTGATACCAGCGTCGCCGATTTGATCAGCACCATCGTCTTCGGCACGTCGGTGGGAAAGCGTCCGCCCGCACCCGTGGGGGTGGCGGCGATCTTGGTGACCACATCCATGCCGTCGATCACCTTGCCGAACACGGTGTATCCGTAACCTTGCGGCGACGGCTCGCGGAAGTTGAGACGGCTGTTGTCGGCGACGTTGATGAAGAACTGCGCATTCGCCGACATCGGATCGTTGGTGCGTGCCATGGCGAGCGTGCCCGGGACATTGGACAGTCCTGCCTTGCGGCTGGCCTCTCCCTCGTGCGGGATCGGCGGGAGCGACGTGGCCTTCTCGGCGAAATCGGCCGTATAGCCACCGGCCTGGATCATGAAACCGGGAATGACGCGGTGGAACTGCGTCCCGTCGAACTGCTTCGCCTTCACGTAGGCGAGGAAATGCTCGACGGTCTTGGGTGCGGCGTCGGGGTAGAGTTCGACGCGGATCTTGCCGAGCGAGGTATCGAAGTCGACCTGCGGGTTGGCGGCATGCGCCAGCGACGACGCGCCGAGCGCGAACGTCAGAACTGCGGTGGAGATGCATGCGAGGCGGCGGATCATGGGACGCTCCTTTGCGCGTTGACTGGATAGAGGGGAATCGATGGCAGGCGGTGCCGGCTATTTCTTGGGCTTGACCGGGGTGAGGGGCTTGGTCGATACGGGCTTGGGCGGCACGACCTTCGGAGCGGTCGAGGACGGCGCCACCGCGTAGAGCTCGCGAACCAGAACGAGCTTGGCCTGCGCGCTCTTGTTCGCCTTGTCGACCTTGAGCGCACGATCGTATTCCGAGCCGGCGAGACGCACGTACACGTCGCCGAGATTCTCGTGGGCGATCCCATAGTCGGGGTGTGCGGCGAGCGCGATCTGAAGCTCCGCGCGCGCCCGCTCGTAGTCGCCCTTCTGTGCCCAGATGACGGCGAGGTTGTTGTGCGGCTCGGGCAACTCGGGGAAATCCTCGATCAGCGACTGGAAGGTTTCGGTGGCTTCATCGACGTCCCCCTGATCGGTTTGCACTACCCCCTTGAGGAAGCGCGCCTGCGGGTTGCGCGCGTCGAGGGCAAGCGCGGCGTCGATCTTGGCCATCGCGGGCACGTACTGGCCGTCGCGGATCATGCGGGTCGCTTCGGCCAGGTCGGTGGTGAGCCCGCGAGGGGGCGGCGCGACCTGCGAACCCGTAGGCGGGAGCGGCGGCGCCTGCTGCGCGCCGGCGGTGCCGCAAAGCAACATGAAAAGCGCGAACAGGCGGGCTGGGAGATGCATCGGCTTAAGCAAACGGCGGCGAACAGCGCAAAGGCGAAGCATTCTAGCAGAGGGGCGGAATAGGCGAGGCGGGAGGGCTGTGCCGCTTTCGAAGCTTCCATCGGAAGCCGATTGCGCATATATAATCACCCGCAGATCGCGGCAGCCCAGGGCTGATCGCGGCGGATGCGGAGCGGATACTCGCGCCGCGCGAGAGGCGTAAGCGCCTTAGTCTCCGGAGGACCTATGACCCGTAAACCCAAAGCCTGCGCGCCGCAGGCGACGTCCCACGCCGTGGCGGGCACCCGCCGCCGTTTCCTCAAAGCCGCGTCCGGCGTTGCCGGCGGTGCGGCACTTGCCTTCCCCATGATTTCCAAGGGGCAGGCCGGCCCGATATCGATGCGTTTCCAGTCGACGTGGCCGACCAAGGATATTTTCCACGAGTACGCACAGGACTAC